>CAZDIS010000035.1:0-19798 GCA_964505585.1 uncultured Pelolinea sp.
TTCGGATATTCCACTTTGGCGAAACGGAAAAGTGACAGATCCACGTTCATTCACCCCCTGCTTTCTGTCCGCGGGCAAAGAAGCAAGATATTCTCTGACAGTTATTGCATCCGAATGCATATTAATGCTCCAATTTATTTAACTTAACATAATACTGATCGGCTGAAAGAATTATTAAGGAAATATAAATTATACAAAAACGCAAAAACAACCAGTTAATTGTCAATGCGGTGCGTTGGATCAGGATATCCGGGAACGCGCTCAAACGCACACACTACAGACAATTCCGCGCCTGTATCAGAAGCGATCGCTTTGATTCCCGCATGCATCTTATTCAGAATTTCCTGCGGATTTCCTTCAACGAGCATATTCAAGAGCAGATGGATATCTTTTTCCTGACTGAAATCTGATCCGGGAAGGGATTGGAGGCCTTCATTTTTTAATGCCGTTCCTGATTGAGCGAGACTGATCTTCTCAGTTGCACGGCTGCCGGTGATAATCACTTTTACATGGCCGGTAACCCAACCATTTTTGACAATAATAGAAATCAACCTGGTTAGAATCGCATTTAACATTCTCTGCATGGCGCACGCGTCTGTTAGCAAATGATATTCCCGATCAACCCAACCCAAAGCGCTTTCACCCGCGGCGTAATGATCATAATCGATCTCAAGCGAACGCTGCGGGGGCGGGTATCTTCCATTCTGCAAACCGTCAATCCAATGAGCAATATCCACTTCAGCAAGGGCGCTGCCAGCGATGACCTGCGTATGTGGATAGGATTCCCTTGCCTGTATAGATAATGGCCTTACAAAATCATCTTCAGCCAGATCTGTTTTATTGATGAAGAGCAACCCAGCTTCTTCAATCTGTTTTCCAAAGATATAGTTGATCCCATCGCTGAAAGGCATTTCCAGGCCATTCAGATAGCGGTGGAGGAGACGCACATCAGCGAAAACGGTATAACTACCGGGCTTCACGGCGCCGACCTCCATCTCAAGAAGCGGACGCACAACGGTCGCAACCACATCAGCGCAGGAGCCGACACTCTCCGCAAAGATCAGATCGGGATGGTATTTATCCACCAGGTCAGTGAGGCGGTCATTGAGATCATCGAAATGGCAACAGAAGCAACCCCCTGAAACCTCCATCGCTGGCAGCGCTTCTGACCTGAGTATTTCAGTATCGACCAGGTGGCGGGCCCTGGTCATTGGTGATGACGCCGACCCGCTTGCCCTGGGCTGCCAGAAAACGGGCTGCACTGATAATAGCGGTTGTCTTGCCGCTACCGAGGAAACCACCGATGATGTGAAGCTGCATCTTTATTTTTTATAGGATTTGATCGCAGATATCAATTCAGAATTACTGGGGATAATGGAAGAAAATCGCAATTCGCCGTTAATGAGCATGCTGGGCAGGTTTCTGATACCCATTTTCTGCATGCGGGCGATATTCTCTGGTGTTGTGATCTTATATTCAACCATCCTGACCGCATCTCCCAGCTCATCTACCGCACGTTCAGCTGCCAACTTCATGTATCCACATGCAGGGCATGTAGCAGAGTCAAGCGTAAACACTTCCAGAAGGGGTACATCCAGATTTTCATAATCGGGCAATTTGATGCTGTCCAGGTCGTATTCCTGCGCACTGTAATTAGCGAGCATCGCCCGCGTGGTTTCCGGTTCCCGCAAGGCCTGCATTGTGCCAACGACATTTTCCACCGGGATATCGTAGGGCATATCGCAACCGGGAGAGATGATCAAATTATCGGGCACATTCCCATCCGGCGCAATTGTATCCATCAGATTGATGACATACTGCATATTATCCTGCTGGTTCCCCAGGAGCATGTGCGAGGTGAGCGGGATGTTGCCTTCGATCGCAATGTTGAATGAATCGGTGATCTGTTTTGCTTTTATGAGGTCAATATTCTCATCAATAGCGATGCCATCCGGCTGTGTTTCGCACATGACCGCGATATTCTTGGTCGCGTCACCACACACGAAGAAAGATGAGAAGACACCCATATTCTTGATCGATCTAAAAAGGCCGGTATAGACTGCCTTCAGGTGTTTTTCAAAATGGCGCGGTGAGATCTGTGATACCAGCGGATCGACAACAGCGATGACATCCATGCCTGCTTCAATATACATGCGGCTAAGGGCCAGAGCGACTTTCGCGCAATACGCGAGCAACTGATCAAGATAGTCAACATGCTCAAACATATCCATGAAAATCTCGGTTCCGCGCAAATGAGACGCAAGGGTAAAGGGGCCGGTTACCAGACCATACAGCGCTGTCGTGTTACCGACCTGCTCTTTTATCGCACGCATGGTTTCGAGCACCATCGGCAGGCGGCCATCTTTTTCAGATGGCAATCTGTTTGGAATCTCAAGCGAGGTGCTGAGAGGATGGGTGACGACCGACGGGGGTGCTTTATCTGCCCATAGCAATTCACAACCGAGGATCTCGGCTTCAATTTGAAGATCGAATATGACGGGCTGGCCATCGGGATCATAGAGGCGGTTGACTTCCAGAAGGGATGCGAGTAATTTATCCCCATCTGTCAGCACTTCCCGGGCGTTGTAACCCTTCAAATGGCCAGCATGCACACCCGCGAAAGGCACCCAGGGAACGGCATCTGGCGTTTGATGTCTCAACACTGAAAATACACGCTCTTTTCCGTTCATATTTCACCTCGATGCAGATTTTTTAGTTTCGAATAAGATTGTAAACCATCCCATGGGATCATTGTTATTGGATTTTTATAATGCAAATGTTCATCTAATCATTGTTGTCCTTTAATAATTGGTCAAGGAATGAAATCGTGCGTTCGATAAAAAGCGCATCACCCTCCCCCTGACTGTAAAACGTGTGGGGTTGGTCTTGATAAAAATAACATTCTGGATCGTTGCCCGCATCGCGCAGTTGTTCGCACAAGCGCCGTGACCAGGCAACTGAAATCACATCATCCAACTCACCATGATGCACGCTGAAAGCGGCATTCGTGTTTTCATAGTCAAAGATCTGGACACCCGTGGTCTGATTAGTATAGCGCTGGCTGACCGCGCCATATAGGATCGCTGCCTGAATTTCCGGCACTATGCCAACCAGGCGTAAAGCTGTACCACCGCCAAGACTGTGCCCCCAGACACCCAAACACGAAAGATCCGCATCAGAAAAAATGGTGTCCTGCCCGGCAAGCTCGCGCACATGTGCCAGCAAGTTCATGACATCGATCACGTATCCACTCTGGTAATCCCTTCTTCTTCCAACAATATCCGAGGGTGGAAAATTGCGCAGGTTAGGATGCAAAACGATATAGCCCTTGCGGGCAATGGAATCGGCATAGCGCGTGGAATAATCCAGGGTTTCATACTCATCAGCCGGAATATAACCATGCAGCGCGATGACGACCGGGAAAGAGCCTTCGCCACGAGGGATATTAACAAAACCATGAATGGATAGTTCATCGCTGTCATACACAATCTTATAGCGGGTAAAGTCCGCTTTCTCCTGCCATTTGTATTCGACCGTTAGACCACCTGCTCCGTAGTCTCTCGCGGAAAGTGCTTCCAGTGAATAAGGGTGCGGAGTAATTGTGGGAACAACCGACGGGGTCGCTGCAACTGCTACCTCTTTTTCCAACTGCTGAAAAGGCGACCCCTCATCTGGTGAAGGGCTGGATGGTACACACGCAACAAACAATAATGACATCGTAAATAAAAATAAAAAACAAAGCGTGGAATTTTTCATAACAGACATAATCAAATTTTAGGCCTGAAAACGAATTCAAAGTATTAACAAATCATGAACATGCACCTTAAAAATGAATCCCAATTATCAGGTAACGCGCAATTTTCATTTAGAATTAGAGGATGGATAAACACTTAATCACCGCGAAAATGATCGCGTGCCTCGACAGCGCTGATCATATATATGAAGATGGCTATCTGGTCATTGAAGATAGCCGGATTGTCGATATTGGATATCAAAAAGACCTCACAGATCGCTCGGGGTTTGCCAACGAGACCGATCTTGGCAACCGCCTGGTGATGCCAGGGCTGGTGAATGCACACACACACAGCCCGATGACCCTGTTCCGCGGGCATGTTGAAGGGCATACCCTGTTCACGCTGGAAGGTTGGTACAACACGATCCGCGTACTGGAATTTGAGCTGTGCAAGGATATGCTGCCTCCCGGCGTTTCAGTCTCGTGCGCGGAAATGATCCGCACCGGGACGACAACTTTCGTGGACCAATACTTCTGGATGGACCAGGTTGTTCCCCGTGTGCGCGAAAGCGGGATGCGGGCGGTGCTGGCGTATGGGATCGTTGAACTCGGTGAAGAAACCGCGCGAGAACGTGAGATCGCCGCAGCCGCCGAATTTCTGGCATCTCTTGAAGGTGACGCTTTGCTGACCGGATGGGTTGGACCGCACGCGTTCTTCGTTGATAACAGCCCGGAAGCGATGGCACTTGAAAAAGAACTTGCGAAGAAATACCATGCCGGATTCCATACCCATTTTGGCACCGGTGAGGAAGAGAACGACCATTGCCGTGAAAAATACGGCCATTCCGCGCTGACACAGCTGGATAAGATGGGCTTCCTTGATTTTCCGATTATAGCGGCACACAGCATCACAATTCCTTTCGCAGATTTTGACCTGGTAAAAGACAAACCCTTTACGGTTGCTGCCGCACCTTCATCCGGCATGCGCAATGCTGCCGGGATCGCCCCACTTGTTGAACTAGTGGAAGCGGGGGTAAACGTCGCACTGGGTACCGATAACGTAACAAATAACAACAGCTATGATATGTTCAAAGAAATGTCATTGGCGGGAAAACTGATGGCACTGCTGCGCAAAGATGCCGCCGCGCTGCCCACGCGCGCGATTCTGGACATGGCGACACTCGGCGGGGCGCGCGCAATCGGGATGGAAGATGAAATTGGATCGCTTGAAAAAAACAAGAAAGCAGACATGATCTCCCTGGACCTGGATGAGATCGGATGGGTGCCGTTCGGCGGGCAGGATATTTACACCGCAATGGTCTATTCCGTGACCGGGCAGCACGTGCGCGACGTGATGGTCGATGGGAAGTGGCTATACCGCGACGATACCTATAAAACAGTAGATTACAAGAGCGCGTGTGCTGACCTTGAAGAAAAGCACAGCGAATTGCTTGAAAAAATAGAAAAAAAGGAATAGCCGGAGATATGAATAGAATCATCATTGATACTGACGCAGGCGTGGATGACGCGCAGGCGATACTGACCGCTTTTGGGCACAAAGGCACTCAGATTGAAGCGTTGACGACAGTGAGCGGGAATGTGGACGTAGAGAAAACGACAGCCAATGTACTGAAGGTTTTAGATGTGGCTGGTGAAGATGTTCCGGTTTACAAGGGCAGCGCTTCGCCGCTGGTTGCGGAGCCCGAACATGCGACCTTTGTACATGGCAAAGATGGATTAGGCGACTGCGGCATTCCCGCATCCCAACGGCAAATTGAAGAAAAACCGGCAGTGCAAGCAATTTTAGATTTAGTCAACAAGGAACCCGGTGAACTAAGCATCGTTGCTCTTGGACCATTAACCAACATTGCGATCGCGACCATGCTTGACCCTGAACTACCAAAGAAGGTCAAACAACTGACCATCATGGGCGGCGCGGTTACGGGCAAAGGCAACACCCATGTCACCGCCGAATTCAACATTTATTTTGATCCCGAAGCCGCGCGCATTGTATTTGACCGCTGGCCGATGGTGCGGGTTGCCGACTGGGAAGTGACAATGGCGACCGGCTTGAATTCCAGGGACATTAAGTATCTGGACGCGATCGACACTCCAAAAGCGCAGTTTGTAAAGGATATATATGTCAATACCCGCAAATTCCTGAAAGAGGTATTCCATCAGGAAATGATGTTCGCGGCTGACGCATTGGCAATGGCTGCCGCACTCGAACCAGCACTCATCATTCGCAAAGAGAACAAACATTTGACGGTGGAACTTTCCGGCTCTGTAACACGCGGGCAAACCGTTGTGGACTGGATGGGCATGGGCGGAGAAGAACCGAACGCGGAGATCGTTCTGGAAATGGACCAGCCGGGATTCGTAGCGTTCATCGCCAATGGATTGAAATAAATGAATAAAAGCATCTGGAGGCAACGCAATGGGTAAAACATTCAATTGGGGTATCATCGGCCCGGGACGGATCGCAGAAAAGTTCGCGGAGGCAGTCCAAAAAATCCCTGGCGCTGCGTTACACGCGATTGCCAGCCGAAGCGCTAAAGACCCAACAGCGTTAGCCAAGTCATTCGGCGCGGAAAAATGCTACGGCAGTTACGAAGCATTAGCAGAAGATCCAGATGTGGACGCGATCTATATCGCGACACCGCACCGCTTCCACTATGAAAATGTGAAGTTGTGCCTGGAGGCGGAGAAAGCGGTATTGTGCGAAAAATCGTTCACAGTGAACGCTGCCCAGGCAGAAGAACTTTTCACAATCTCGCAAAACAAACAATTATTCGTGATGGAAGCGCTATGGACGCGCTTCCTACCGATTTACGAATCCATCCGCTCGTGGATCAACGCAGGAGAGATCGGTGAACTACGGCATGTCTATTCAACACTGGGATTCGTTGCCAAGCGCGACCCCAACGACCGCCTGCTGAACATTGCATTAGCGGGTGGTACCGTTCTTGACCTGGGTGTCTACACGAGCGGACTATCACAGTGGGTAATGGGGGAGAACCCCCAGCAAATCCAAGCCAGCGGATATATAGGCGAGACGGGGGTGGACGAAACGATCAATGTCACTTATCAGTATGGAAATAACGCCAGCGCGCAGTTCTGCTGCACCTTCGCGTTTGAACCCCCCAACCAGCTGCTGATATACGGCAGCAAGGGCAGGATCAGCGTGCATACCAGCTTTGTGAGCGGAAGTGAAGCAAGCCTGGAAAAAGGGAAACAGAGGAAGACAATCCAAAAACCGTTGAAAATCAACGGATTTGAATACCAAATCGAGGCATCCATGCAAGCGATCCGCGATGGCAGATTGGACTGCCCGCAGATGACGCAAGCGGACACGCTGGGTAATATGCGCGCGCTTGACGCGATCCGCAAACAGATCGGATTAAACTATCCTTTCGAATAGAAACTCAATCTTCAAGCAGAATTCTAATTATCATCATCACCGAGGCAGGTACCCACACGGCGTGCTGTCTTGATCCAAAGATGGTCTTCCGGCACTATTTTTCTTTTATTTACCACCGTATCAAGATCGACAGGTTCAATACCCTGCCCTTTGAGCGCAACCATTTTGCCATACTGGCCATCGGCGATCAAATCAGCTGCGTACCCACCGAGCATCGATCCCAGCAGCCGGTCGCGCGCGGAGGGTGTTCCACCACGCTGGACATAACCCAGAATGGTCATGCGGGATTCAAGACCAGTCAGCTGTTCCAATGTTTGTGATAAATTTTGTGAGCGGTTAGCCTGTTCAGCATAGAGGGCTTTAAGCGCTTTTTTACTCTTGCGTTTTTCTTCCTTGTTTTTGGCATCCTTCTTAGCAGCGATGAGGGCTTCTTCCCGCTTTTTTGCCTTCTTTGAAACAGCACCCTCAGAAATGGCAACGATACTAAAATGCTTTCCACTGCGGGAGCGTTCGAGAATAGCTTTTGCGATGAATTCTTCATCATACGGAATCTCGGGGATAAGAATGACATCCGCGCCCCCTGCTACCCCCGCACCAAGTGCAAGCCAGCCAGCGTTATGCCCCATGATCTCAACAACCACAATGCGGTGATGGCTGTGGGCTGTGCTATGCAGGCGGTCAATTGCCTCGGTCGCAATCCCCAGCGCGGTATCAAAACCAAGGGTAACATCGGTATTATAAATATCATTATCGATCGTCTTGGGAAGCGTAATAATATTCAGCCCCTTTTCCATTAGACTATACGCATTCTTCTGTGTACCGCCCCCGCCCATGCACACAAGCACGTCCAGATGATGTTTTTCGTATGTATCCACCATCGCGTCGCGCATATCCTGTTTTTTTCCGCCAACTTCCATCTTTTCCGGTTTGTCACGGCTGGTACCCAGGATAGTGCCGCCGACGGTCAAAATACCTGACAGGGAGGAATCGTCAAAAAGGATATTGCGGTCATGCAGAAGACCGCGGAAGCCATCGTAAAACCCTATCAACTGCAAATCGTATTTGTACATGGCCGATTTTCCAAGACCACGCAAGGCCGCATTCAAGCCAGGCGTATCACCACCAGCTGTCAGAACACCTACATTTTTTGTCATAAATTCACACCTGCTTTCCGGAAATATAAATAATTAAAAATTATCATGTACAATGATTGTATATGCGAAGATAGCACATTTCAAGTATAGATATATCCAAATTGGAGGCAAAACATGTCTGATTTACCAGATGGAGTAGATGATAGCGCAATGACGGCGGCAATTGCCTGGGAAATTGTTAATTACGCGTATTTACGGACAGCTTACTTCAGTGAGAAACCGAGTGACGAGGTTTTCATGCGCCTGACCAACGCCTACATCCGCGCGCGTTCAGCGATCTACCACGGAAAATTGATCAATCCCGAAAATACGGATAATTTTTGATTCAGGCATAATCCGCAATTTTTATCGGAGCCATTAACCCGAAAAGCTTTTTGACCCTTATCGGTTCTCATAGCTTATTTTAAGTGGAAGCACCATGTGTGATCCTATAATCAGTTTGGGAGATGGTCAAGCCGGAGATTGAAATGAAATCAAACACTAAATATCTGACGATAGGCGCCATAACCCTATTCATGCTGACGATGGCCTGTGAAGTGACCCTCTTTTCTGAAGCAGAAGATGAATTAACCCCGGAACAGATAGCGATGACCAGCCAGGTCGCCCTACAAACCTCCGTGGCGAAAACTGTGGAAGCCCTGGGGCCAGCGGAAAGCAATAATAACGCGGATAAAGATGAATCGGATGCGGAGGTACTATCCAGCGGATCCGCAGCCACCACCACTCCTCTGCCATGCAACAAACCAAACTTCCAGAGTGAAACCATCCCGGATGAGTCCACGTTCGAACCTGGAGAAAATTTCACCAAGACATGGACAGTAAGAAATGACGGTACGTGCGCGTGGACAACCGATTACAGTCTGGTATTCACAAGCGGTGACCAGATGAACGGTCCGACTTTGCAGCCATTCGCGGAGACGATCAATCCATCGGGAACAATAACACTACGCGTTGACCTGACAGCGCCAGCCAGCAGCGGTACGTATACCGGAACCTGGAAGATCCGAGCCGGGGACGGGGAAGAGTTTGGAAATTACTGGGCAACTATCAAAGTGGGCCAAGGTGCAGAAGAAGCATCGACCGATCTTGCTGTTACCAGTGTAACCTTCGCAAACAGCGACCAGATGAAGGTCGGATTCTGTCCGCACCTTTTCAATCTACAGGCGGAGATCACGGTGAACCGCAAGGGGGAAGTTAAATATCACTGGGTGGTCAGCAATGGATTTGAAAGCGCGGTAGAGACCCTTAATTTTGACAGCGCGGGGACAAAAACCGCGATCCTCAGTAAAAATTTTTCCTGCAGCGGGACAAGCACCTGCAGCTATGTTGTGGTGGAATTATATATTGACAGCCCCAACCACCAACCCTTCGGCGCCTGGCCAATTGCCATCCACTGCATGTAAGGCAACCCGCAAACAGAGATCAATTACCTGGACGCTTTATACCTTGCCAGCAGCGACCAACCGAGAGAAGTGCTCGAATGAGCGGTCATACGTGCTTTCAGCATCATCCGGAAAGCAGCAGCCGGGCAATTGGCGCATCGCGAGATGGTAGCGAATACAATCACAGCAAACCCCTTTGCGTGAGCAGGGTTCATAGGAACAATTACAGTGCTGCAGATTGGCCGATTTCTTACATTCCATAGGTATTTTTCCTGTTTTTAGATATTTTAACAAATTATTGAACGCAGGGACAAAGCATCCAGGTTTACGAATTATTCTTCTTCGATCAGAGAAATCTGCCTGGCAGGCGAGAAAATACGATGACCAGAATAAGATTCCTTAACCTGGTACAGCGCAACATCCGCCGCTTTCATGAGCGATTCCATCTCCATGCCGTGATTGGGGTAGATACTGGCAGCCATGCTGGCGGTTACTTTGACAGACCGTCCTTCAATCTGGATGGACTCAGCCAATGCCCCTGTGAGTTTTTCCATCACACGGACAAGATCACGCTTACTATTAATTCCCTCCGCCAACACCGTGAACTCATCGCCCCCGACGCGAGCGCAGGTATCGCTGGTACGGATAGTTTCAGCTAAGCGCCAGGCGATCTCAACCAGGACCTTATCGCCAAAGGGATGACCATAAGTGTCATTAATCTGTTTGAACTTATCCAAATCGAGCGCGACAATCCCGAATTTCTTCTTACTGCGCTCCGCGCGCGCAATGGCCTGTTCAAAGCGATCTTCCAACAACATGCGGTTGGGCAGATTAGTCAGGAAATCATGGGTTGCCAGATGGGTAAGACGGGTTTCTGCGTCCACACGCGAAATACCCGCGCTGAAAATTCGCGCCGCCGTGTGCAAAGCTTTTATTTCATCAGGTGTCCAAAGTTTTTTTATCCTGCAATGTTCAAAGGTCATAAATCCCCACCAGACTTTGTCCGAAAAGATGGGAATCACTGCCAGGGATTGAATGTTCCGTTTCTGAAGCGCAGGTTGGTCAGCCGGCAGGAAATCTTCCGGCCTGCCAATGACCGATTCACCATTTCGTAAATTTTCCAGCCAACGAGAGTTTAGATAACCCTTTCGCTCACATTCGAGGACAGCCTGGGTGGATTCGAGGACACAGCTGGCATCAGAAACCCAACCCGCGTGCAACTGCGATTCTAAAACACCATCTTCGATGATTTGATTTCGATATATGCACACTTTATCTGCGCGTGAGCCATTGCCAAAACGTTCGAGCACCTCGTTAATGCGTGTATCCCAATCCAAATGCAAGAGGAATACTTCCGCGGCATAATTGATGGCTTTCATGATCGCATCTGTGGAGATCAGATCAGCTTCGATGCGTTTCCTCTCAACCGCAGACAAGACGGACTGCGTGAGAACAGTAGGCGTGAGAATAGCGGGGTCAATCACTTCACACGCGCCAAGAGCGAGCAGAACCTCCATCCCTTTGGTTTCCACCGCACAAATGACAATAGTGGGGATTAATTCGTTTTTATGCTGCAGTGAGCGCAGGAATTTGTTTGCGCCGTTAATATCAGGCGCATTTACGATGATGAGCCACACCGTGTGATCGACGATAACGGATGAGGCCTTTTGATATGAAGCAACCTGAACCAGTGCCGATTCCGGTAGTTCACAATGCGCAATAATCTCAGCGAGATTTTTCTTATTGGTTTTTTCCCGCCCTAGCAGGAGTATAGAACGTTCCATTTCCCTTCCCCCTTAGATTGGATATTAAATTTAAACAACAAAAATTGCCGCCGCATAATTTTTCCTCCGAACCATCTAATTTATTAAAAAAGGCGGTACTTCATTATACATAAGATTTTGCCCTTCCCCAACCTTAAATTTTTCACTGTATATTGAATGTGTTTTTCGCCATAACCAGTGTTTATGTCATAATATCTTTTAGTGAATACTGAAAGACGCTGAAAATGAAGCGGAAAACAACAATATTAGCAGCAGCAGAAATTGAAACATTTCATTCATTACGAGATGGAGCAATTTTTCCAAAAAATAACAACACCATCCTGGTTGATTCAACAGAAGCTTTAATTTCTCGATTAAAAGAAACATATTTTCAGCTCGTGCTGATTTTTTTAAACCCGAAGCAAGATCTCCATATTGAGACAATAAAAATCGTTAAGAAAATCTCCCCAACTACCTCATGTGTCTTCCTTACGGACAACTTTTCTCAATCCGAAGCAAAGAAAGCAATGGAACTCGGCGCGTTTGCATACTTGCAAAATACCATTGGTAATGATTATTTGCAGCAAACTATCCGTAATGCCCTACAACAGCAGGAAATGACCCGATCTTTGAATAAAATTCGTAAAAAATATTCTCAATTATTTGATAACGCAAAGGATGGGATTGCCTCTGTAGATTTGAATGGAGGAATTACGAGTTTCAACCAAGCTTTCCTGGAGATCACCGGATATACAGCCAAGGAATTGCGAGAAATGACATTCAATGACCTGACGCCAAAATACTGGCATCAGATGGAAAAGAATATTTTAGAAAACGAAGTACTCAAAAAGGGGTTTTCAGAATTATATGAAAAGGAATACGTTCATAAAAGTGGTTCTGTTATTCCAATAGAAGTGTCAACACACCTATCGACGGACAGCCAGGGAAAGCCAGTTGGTTTTTGGGCTTTTGTGAGGGATGTCAGCAAACGAAAGCAAGCAGAAACATTTCTCCAAAATCAATTAAGGGAAGTGATGATCCTACAGGATCTAACTTCCGCCAGCGCGGAAGCTACAAACATTGATGACCTTCTGCAAAATACCACCAGATTATTAGGCAAATCGCTTTATCCAGAAAATTTCGGCATCTTTATCTATGACGAAAAAAAGAAAGTTCTCCGCCGCCATTATTCCTACCAAACGAATATTGATGACGATAAATTGATCGGATTTGAGATCGGGACAGATAAAGGAATCATCGGCCGTGCTTTCAGAGAACGAGACTCACAATGCGTCCCTTATGTTTCAAGGGATCCTGATTACATACAAGGGTATAACGCATCGCAATCAGAAATTGCTGTCCCGATCTTTTTGCACGATAAGGTGTATGGTGTGATCAACTCTGAAAGCCCCATTTCAGGCCGATTCACTGATGAAGATGAGCGGTTGCTGAACGCAATGGCAAGACAGATATCAAACAGCATAGCCCGAATCCAGTTCCAAAGTGCACAGCACCAACGGACAAAAGAGATCAGCGCTTTATATGAGGTAGCTATCGCGACAGCTAATATCACTGACACGGATATTCTTTACAAAAAGATCTACGATCATATGGTCGACCTATTTCCGCTCGATACTTTTTGCATTGTTGAATATGAACCACACGAAGAAGCAACCACTGTCGCCTTTATCATGGAAAATGGGAAGCCGCTGAAAGAATGGCAGAATACAAAATTCAGGCGGGAGGAAAGCGGTTTGATCGGCCATGTGATCCAAAACAGAAGGCCATTTTTAGCATGCGACCTGCAAAAGGAAAAACCGCCGGTAAATGCGCCTTCGGGCGACCCACCCGCAAGATCCTGGTTAGGTGTGCCATTGATCTCAAAAAGCCAGGTGGTGGGCGGGTTATCCGTACAATCTTTTAAAGTAAACACATTCAATCAAAACCACCAGCGACTGCTTGAATCCCTTGCCGCATTATTAGCCGGTGTGATCGCAAGTACACGCCTGATCGAACATTCAAAGGATCAAATATCCCGTCTTGAGGCACTGCATGATATCGATCTGGTGATCAATTCCAGCATGAATTTGCAGGTTTCACTTAATATTCTGCTTGACCAGGTGATCGAAAAGCTGCAAGTTGACGCAGCTGTGATCCTGCTATTCAATCCTAAGAATAATATGTTAGAACACACAGCCAGCCATGGGTTCCGAAGCGAGTCGATCAAGCGCTACGCGATCCAGATGGGGGAGGGAATCAGTGGTAAGGCAGCGATGGAAAGGCATCTCGTCATCGCGCTGGACCTGATCGAAGGCACAGAATTTCCTTACATTGACCTGATGCAGGATGAGCAATTTAAAAGTTATTACAGCGTGCCTCTGATTGCAAAAGGCCAGGTAAAGGGTGTCCTGGATATTTTTAACCGATCATTCCTTAACCCAGATGATGAGTGGTTCAACTTCTTAGAGACATTGGGCGGACAGGCAGCGCTCGCAATTGATAATACACGCCTGCTTGAAGACCTGCACCAATCGAATACAGCCCTGCGGCTGGCGTATGATAAAACGCTTGAAGGCTGGTCCAGGGCGCTGGATCTGCGCGACAAGGAGACAGAAGGCCACACACAGCGTGTTGTTGATATGACCCTGCAGATCGCGAAAGCGATCGGCCTGACAGAACCCGAACTTATGCATATCCGCCGCGGCGCTTTGCTGCATGATATCGGAAAAATGGGCATACCTGACGCGATCTTATTAAAGCCCGGTCCGCTATCCGATGCGGAATGGAGAATCATGCGAAAGCACCCAATCTACGCGCATGACCTGATCCACCCGATTGAACATCTACGGCCAGCAATTGCTATACCTTATTCGCATCATGAACACTGGGATGGCAGTGGTTACCCGCAAAAACTCTCGGGTGAACAAATTCCCATCGCGGCTCGCATTTTTGCAATTGTTGATGTGTGGGACGCACTGACATCGGACCGCCCCTACCGGCCCGCCTGGACAGCAAAGAAAGCGATTGAATATATCCAGGACCAGAGCGGAAAATATTTCGATCCCCAGATTGTCGATATTTTCATTCGATTGGTTAGAAATGAATTATTTACCAGCCATTTAAAATAGAAGAGAGGAAACCTTATGCACACAAGAAAAATCACAACCTGTTTGGCAATTGCTTTATTTTTCAGCTCATGCTCCCAGCCAATCGAAAAAACAGAAACACCAACCTCGGCCGCAACCGCATTAGCCACTCCAACTTTAGAGCAAGAATTGGGAGTTCGACTTGAACTGCCCACCCCAATTCCTGGCACAGTCGTGCTTGATCTTGCCGCGCGCCCTTGCAGCGCATCGTGGTCCAATAACGGTGAATACCTGCCCTGCCCCGGAAGCCAGGACGCGATCACGGAGGGATACGTGAATCGCGTTGAAACAACCGTTATTGACGGCAATATCCATATCGATCTGCCGAGTTTGCTCACCATCCCGGCACAGGCGGAAAGTAAATTTCAAGCGCTGTTTGGGAAATATCCGCCATTCACCGTGTTGGATGGAGATCGGTTTCGAGCGGTCCTCGCATGCGAGAATGACCATCCAGCATGTGATGCGGACCTTTCTCTGGCATATTATGATGCGAATGGGCAGCTTATACAAATTCCCGGCGCCAAATGGAATGTCACCGCCAGCGGCGAAGGCAACTATGTGTATGCTGATACTGATCTCAGCTTCCTGGCTGGCAGAACCGTCCAATTCTCATTAAATGTACGCGACAATGGCGGCGCGGACGATGATTTTATGGTTTGGGTGCAACCCCATATCGCCCGCACCGGCAGCGCGGCAACCGACGCTATCCCGCCAAACCAATTATCGATAAATATCATTGATGCCGTTCCTGTATCGGGAACGGTCGATATGCGCAGCGCCCCTCCCTACCTTTATGATGACCATCCACCGGGTTCGCCCGCCGTGGTCGTATTCTTTGATGTCGACAGCGCCATGTGGTACTCAACGGAGACTACAGCGGAAAACCCTGACTTCACAATCGAAGTTATGCCCGGAGAATATTACTTGCTGGCATATTCATATGGCGTCGGAGATAATCCATACGTAGAGGGCGCGTATACCGGCATCGACCCTTCCTGCGGAAAACCGATGGCGGTGCTGCAAGTACTGGCAGATGCACCATTAGAGGATGTCACCATTAATGACTGGAACTGGTCCTGCTCCGGAAGCACAAAACGGTTAGCAAAACCTGAGGAAGTACCGCTACCTCAAAGGGAATAATGCGGAAGAATTCTTTCTCTCACAGTGCCCTGGTTTTCATATTTTTATTAGCGACGGGCTGCCAAAAGATAAGTTCGCAAGATGAAGAAACACCCGCTGTTATCTCACGTTATGACGGCATCACAGCAGGAAAAGTGACAGAAGAAATGGATAATTATCCGCCCATCCTGCACACGGATGGATGGGAAGCGCCAGCGCCAATCCCGGGCGCGGTCAATTCTGCTGGACTGGAAGACAGCCCGTTCATCACCGCGGACGGAGAGACGCTTTTTATTTTCTACACACCATCAGCTGAAAAACCCGCACAAGAGCAGATCACCGATGGGGTGACCGGCATCTACCGCGTGCGTTGGACGCATGACGAGTGGGGTGAACCCGAGCGTGTAAAGCTGGCTGAAGCGGGAGCAACGGCGTTGGACGGCTGCCCATTCTACCGGGAAAACATGCTGTGGTTCTGTTCGATACGCGCTGGAAATTACCGCGATATTGATATCTGGCAAGCAGAAAAGGATGGAGAAACCTGGTCCGCAATTCACAACGCAGGTAAAGCGCTTAATGCCGATTATCAGGTGGGAGAGATGCACATCGATGCAAATGGTGAGGTGTTATATTTCCACCGCCCGCGCGAGGGGGTGAATAGTGATTACGATCTTTACATTTCGGTCATGGAGGACAACAGGTGGCAAGAGCCCACACCTATCGCTGCAGTCAATTCAGAATTTAATGATTCCCGCCCCGCCCTTTCTCCCGACGGGAACGCACTATGGTTCACGCGCACTTTCGAGGGTACTCCGGCAATCTTCCGGTCAGTCAGGACCAACAACGGATGGGCTGAACCCGAACTGATCATATCGCAGTTTGCTGGAGAACCGTCCATTGATAACGCAGGCAATATCTATTTCACCCATCACTTTTACAAAGACGGCATGATGATCGAAGCGGATATCTACATCGCAACAAAAAAATAAAAAAATGAGGTTCGAAATGTTAAAAGAATTCAAGAAGTTTGCCATGCGAGGGAATGTAATCGATCTGGCAATTGGCGTGATCATCGGCGGCGCGTTCGGTAAGATCGTATCTTCTTTCGTCGATGATATTCTGATGCCACCGTTCGGCTTACTCATAGGAAATTTGGATTTCAGCAATCTATTCATCAACCTGAGCGGAGGGACATTTGAAACTCTGGCGAAGGCGCAGGAAGCCGGCGCGGTCACAATTAATTACGGACTTTTCATCAACCAATTGATCGATTTCATGATCATTGCTTTCGCTATTTTCCTAATGATCCATCAGATCAATAAACTTGAAAAAAAAGATGAGGGAAAAAAAGAGACAACCACAAAGAACTGCCCATATTGCCAGACTGAGATCGCAATCAAAGCGAGCCGCTGCCCGGCATGCACCTCAAAACTCGAATGAAAATCGCCACACTCACGCTCAATCCAGCCATTGACCATATTTGCACGACAGAAACCGTGCAAATCGGCGAGAAAAATCTGTTGACGAAAAGTTATACTTTTTATGGTGGGAAAGGGATCAACGCCGCATTTACGCTTGGGAAGCTTGGATTGCGCGCCATCGCCTGCGGTTTGATCGGAGAAGCAGACCTGGCAGGATTAAGGAAAAAAATGCAACGTGTAGAGGTCGAAACGCGCTTTATCCCGATCAGCCAAAGAACCCGACACGCCTTCAAGTTCATTGATAGTGTGAGCGGAAAAGACACGGAATTTAACGAACCAGGCGCAAATGTCTCAGCATATGAATTGGAAAAGCTGATGAATAGTATTGAAAAAATACTCCCACAAATTCACTGGCTTTTAATTTGTGGTAGTTTGCCCTCCGGGGTTGCAACTGATTTCTATGCGCGTTTGATCACGCGCTGCCGAGAACAACACGTCAGCACCCTGTTAGACACTTCCGGCGATGCACTGAGCGAAGGCATGAAAGCCAAACCCAGCGCACTGCGCATCAACCGATCAGAATGGCAGGAGATATTCCCGAATTACAGAATCGAAAATAAGACACTACTGCGTTCGATGCGGCAGATGTTCGACGATGGCATAAACAACACGATCATCTCACTGGGTGCTGAAGGGCTGGTTGGATTTGACGGGCATGATGCCTGGCTGGTAACGATTCCAAAAGTGAATGTTGTCAGCCTGACCGGCGCCGGCGACACGATGTCGGCAGGTATAGTTAATTTACTTACCCGAGATGAATCATTTGATGCAGCACTACGATTTGGGGGCGCACTGGCAAGCGCATCCACCGCAAATTATGAGCCGGGAGATTTTCGCGCGCAAGACCTCAAACATATTCTGGAGAATACATCCGTGCGAAAATTGACCGATCTGTGACCCTTTGATTTTCTAATTGACAATGAGATCCAATTGCCGGGTTTCTTAGATGCTTTCTTTTCAACCCATATCTTCCCATGATCAGCGAAGATGTGGCCCCATTTGCCATCATTTTAGAAGTGGGAATTGTTGGAATAGGTTTTCTCGATCAGGCGCAATCTAAAGAGTTCCTAAAGAAACGCTGGTCAAGCGGATAAAAATTTACGCAATCGGTTTATGCCTTCCGCAATGTTTAATTCAGTTAATGCGCAAAAAGGCAGGCGCAGGAAATGATCATTTTTATCAATGAAAAAGCCCGTCCCCTTGCTAAGCGATAAACCAAACCTGGTTGCCTGCCCGACATCCGGTGAGGGATGTTGTTTATTGAGGAAAAAGCCTACGTAATATCCACCCTGTGGTCTGGTCCAAGAGCCAAAAGCTGACAAATTATTTTCAAGGGCAGATAGCAGTGCCTGAAGGCGGGGGTAAAATATGCCCTTGAGATGCTCGATATGACCCTCCAGAAGATTCATATTAAGGAATTCAAGAACGACTGCCTGGTCAAGCATACTCGGCGAGATATACGTATCGGTCGCAAACCGGATAACCTGCTCCGCGATACCATTATTAAGAACCATATAACCAGTCCGCAGCCCCGGGCTGATAAGCTTACTGAATGATGACATATGTATGACCTTCTCCGGTGCCAAATCAAACAATGATGGCAGGGGGTCGCCGGCGTAGCGTAATTGGCGGTAGGGACTATCCTCCACAATCATGAACCCATATTGATCTGAAAGGCGCACCAATTCTTGACGAATTTCCAGGGACATAGTGGAGCCGCCGGGGTTTTGAAAATCAGGGATGACATAAAAGAAGCGGGGGACCAATCCTTTTTCTAACGCATTTTTGATGTGTGTGATATCCATCTGGCCATCACGCAAATGGAAACCGACGAGTTCCGCACCAGCCCGCTTGAATAAGGTGATCGTGCGGTCATAGGTCGGCTGTTCAATAAAAACACGATCTTCTGCTTTGAGTGTGACGCGGCAAAGGTGGTCGAGCAATTGCAAGGAACCCTGTCCCACCAGAACACGGTTTGCTGCGATCGCATACTGTCCTGCAATATAATCACGCAGCGGATTGTATCCCGCGCCGCTGCCATACTGTAGGATATTGGCACCATCAGCATGGATCACATGTTCCGCGCAGGTGATCAGCGCTTCGCGCGGAAAACTTTCTGATGGGGGAACACCCCGCGTGAAGGCAATCATGTCATTTTCTACCATCGGATTATTTTACCAACAAGGGTGTTTTCATGCCGCTGCCGGTAAGCGCAACCAGAATGGTGGTTGATGGATTTCGAGCGATCGCGTCAGGAACAGCCGCTACCGCAAGAGCGGATGTTGGCTCAATGAACATGCCCATCCGGGCCGATGAATTGTATGCCTGCCTGATCTCTTCTTCACTCACTCTCAGCACGCCTCCGCCAGTCTCCCGCAGCGCCCGCAGAATCAATTTCTGCCGCACCGGTTCTGCGATCGCCACACCGTCCGCAAGCGACTGTCCTAATGTTTGGGCTTGCGGTGAATCAGCTTCACTGGAATTAAACGCGTAGTGGAGCGGCGCAAAGACCCACGGCTGGACAGCAAATAGTTTCGGCATACAGCCGATCACACCGCTGTCCATCAGGTGTTTAAACCCAAGATACGCACCCAGCAGC
>CAZDIS010000036.1:0-19644 GCA_964505585.1 uncultured Pelolinea sp.
CAGCGTGCGCGGCATTCCCAGTCCGGATCCGTTCAGGGTATGCACAAAATCCTTCCTGCCATTTTCATCCTTAAACTTGATGTTTGCCCGCCGCGCCTGGAAATCAGTCACATTGGACACCGAAGATACCTCCAGCCACTCTCCGCAGCCCGGCGCCCAAACTTCCACATCATACGAAACAGCGGAATTGAAACCGATGTCGCCTGTGCAAAGCTGCAGGATGCGGTAGGTTAGCCCCAGCTGCTTGCAGGTCTCCTCCGCGTCGGCCAGCATCTTCTCCAGTTCCCGCATCGATTCTTCCGGCTTGCTGTAGATGTACATCTCGACCTTGTCGAATTGATGGCCGCGCTTGATGCCGCGCACGTCCCGCCCCGCGCTCATTTTCTCCCGCCGGAAACAGGGGGTGTAAGCAGTGTAACGCTTTGGTAATGCTTCATATTCCATGAAATCACCCATGTGGATACCCGTCAGCGGTACTTCCGCCGTCGGCACCATCCACAGGTCTTCCTCGTGGTCATGGTAGAGGTTGTTCTCGAATTTCGGCAGCTGCCCAGAGGCGTACAGCGTTTCTGCTTTGACCATGAAAGGTGTATATTTCTCCAGGTAGCCCTGGCGCCGGTGCAAGTCCAGCATCCATTGGATCAGCGCGCGCTGCAGGCGTGCGCCTGCTCCGCTCAGCACATAGAAACGTGACCCGGTGATCTTCACCCCCCGCTCGAAATCGATGACTCCCAGGGCGGGCCCCAAATCCCAGTGTGGCTGCGGTGTAAACGCGAATGTTGGAATCTCGCCTTCCTGCCGTACCACTACATTGTCGTGCTCGTCTTTTCCGACCGGCACTGAATTATCAACGATATTAGGAATAGTTGCGATCAACCCATTCAGTTTTTCTTCTAAAATTTTCACCGTTTCTTCCAGCGCGCTGATCTGATCGCCCACCTCGCGCATTTCCACGATCTTCGCTTCCCGTTCCGTTTTGTCTTTGATCTTGCCGATCTCCTTTGAGACCCTATTGCGATCCGCTTTCAGCACTTCCGCTTCGGTCAGCTTCGCGCGCCAGTCCACATCCAGACGGCTGAGCATATCCACTACGCTGGCGTCCATCTGCCGCTTCTCCAGCGATTCTTTCAGCACCTCCGGGTTGTCTCTCACAATATTGATATCGATCATGATTGCTCCTTTTCTGATTAAATAAAACGCCCCTCGCCTGAACAGGACGAGAGGGGTTCCCGTGGTGCCACCTGTATTCGCCGCTTATGCGGCCTCCTTCACGCGGTAACGGATGCGCCGGCCTGCTTACGGCTGCTCTCGCAGTCCCTGCGCAGGCAACTGCCCTTGCGGGCGCCGGGTTGGAATCCCGGGCTGGTTATTGCTGGCAATTATAACGATTAGTGAAAAAATATGTCAAGCGATTACACAAATCGGATGATGAGCGGCACCACGATCCCCGCCAGCGCCAAAGACACGATCACGCCCGTAAACAACAGGTAACGCTTGCCATAGCTCCCCAGCAGCGATTCATCATAATATTTGGCGACCTTGTTGTCGCTGTACATCATCAACAGCTCGCCGATGATCTTCTCGCGATTGCCTTTTCCGTACTGGAGGGCGAAGATCGAGATTCCGTTCGCCAGCAGGCTCATCGTGATGAATACAAAGAGCACGATATCGCTGGATGATTCCGCATAGCTGGATTGCGCTTCCCCAGCGACCGCTGAATTGACCGCCATTACGATCAGGTTGAATACGATCGCGGTCACCACAAAGATCGTGTCGGTGTGCGTGTTCTGCTGCAATTCACTTGATAGATGGTCATGTACTTTTTCCAGCATCATCATAACCTTTCGCTTATCTTTTCATTATATCCGCCTGCTATGATTGAAAACAATCACAAATCCGGTTTCACTAAGTACGATTCAATTTCAAAACAATAAAGATTTCAACATTGATCGATACTCACTCCATCTGATATTTTAAGAAATATCCGATCATTTAAGAATTAAACAATCCATCTGCGTGAGGTGGTAAAATTCGTTTCTGCTCAATCAAAAGTAGCAAAAGTTTTGGGTCCAATTTACCCCTATTAAGGAGAAGTTCGTATGATCCAGCGATATATCATTTCTGCATTGGTCGGTTATGCCTTTGGCAACATCCAGGCTGCCTATCTGCTTGGGCGCATGGTTGGTAAGATCGATATTCGCGAACATGGCTCCCACAATGCCGGCACTTCCAATATCACCACCATTATGGGCATCAAATATGGCGTTGTCGTTGGGTTGGTGGATGTGCTCAAAGGTGTGTTTGCCGTTCTTACCATCAAGTGGCTCTATCCTGCGCAACCCAATCTGGCGTTATTATCGGGCATTTTGGCTGTTCTCGGCCATATCTTTCCCTTTTATATGGGTTTCCGTGGCGGTAAAGGCGTGGCCGCACTGATTGGTGTCATGTTTGGCTTGGATTGGAAATTAGGCGTGTTGTTTGCCGTGCTAGTGGCGGTACCTGCGCTGATCAGCGATTACATCGTCATGGGTTCTTTCGCTACTTTTCTGGCATTACCTGTCGTTGCCTATTTCTCTGGTTATCCAATCGGCTTTACATTGGTGGGTGTGGCTATGGCCGGCCTCATTTTTCACCTGCACCGCCACAACATCCGCCGCATCCGCAACAGGGAAGAGGTCAAGGTTAGTGAAGTGTTATTTAAGAAAAAGAAATAGAAATTACTGTGGCGGCTCATTGAATGCCATCAGGCTTGCCCCAACTGCGCTTTCTTCAAGATGTTGGCTAAGTTTTAGATCCATCCCGAACCGGTCCGCCAGGGTCTCTCTCAACATGGCGTTATGACGCAGCGCGTTTCCCCCGCCGATCATCACATCCGATGCGCGCAGTGCGTCTGGTATTTTTTCATAGAACCCATACAGTTCATTACATATCCCGTTCATCACGCCATGTGCCAGATGGCCTACTGAAAAATTATCGATCCCAATCTGCGTGATTGTGCCACGAATGTCCGGGTTACCGCGTGTGCCCCTGAAGCGTGTATCGATGACCAGCGGTTGGTCACTTTCTTTGACTCTCTGGGCTGCACGCTCCATATTTTCGTAAAGCATGTTCCCTTCATCCATACCGTATATTTCCAGTAACTCCTGCAGCATGTCGTGCAGCAGCGCGTAGGCGCTACCACCGCATAATCCAGCACCTACCAACAGGTATTTTCCCTTTACAAATGGTCTTGTGTCCAGCCCTTCAGCGTTCATCAGTGTATTACTGCGCACGGAGAGCTGGCTGCTGGTGCCGATATTAGCGACCACATTGTATGCATTACCTGCTGCGCCAAGGAAGCTGGCCTGGTTATCACCGATTGCAGTCCATATCGGGATCCCGTTCGCTGATTCACCTATCACCGCTTCACCCTGTGCCACATCAGGTACGATGCCCGGGTCAATCCCACTGTTTTCAATCACATGCTTGTCAAATTCCATTCTGTTTAGATTAAACATCCCTAAACTGTGGGCGTTGCTGGCATGGGCAAGCGGTTTTTTGCGTCCTGCCAACCGCATTCCTATGTAATCCGCGATCGTGCAAATTGTTTCCGCCCCGTCTGGCACCAGCCCGTTTTGCATGTTATAAAAATGCGTCGCCAGCCCGAATCCAGCCGCGATGTTATATCCGCTTTTTACCTTTAGGTAGTACACATAACTTTTCCCGTCCTGATATGGCTGATCTCCGCGCCCGTCCTGCCAGGTCGCCAGCGGGCTGACTGCCTGTCCATTTTTATTGGCATATACAATGCCATGCATCTGACCCGTCAACCCGATCCCCCCGATTTCTGGATACTCTCTGAGAAATCCATTAAGCAGCGCTTGACATGATTGCCATATGATATCTGCATCCTGCAGGTTCTGCCAGGACGTGTTCGCTTTGGTCTGCCCCTTATTGGGCAACGTGGATGTCTTTAACACCGATTGCGTCGCACTATCATACACCGCCCCGCTGATGGTAGTAGTGCCTGCATCCAGGCCAACAGTGATCATGCTCTCTCCAAAGATTCGGGTAGGATCTTATACAGGTTGTTTCAAGAATTTTCCCTTGATGAAATCCAGCGCGCCGCGGATATCCCTATCCAGGTCGACATCGCCTTCGACCAGGTTGTGCCACAGGCGGATCGAGTCACCCACTTCACCGCCTTCCAGCACGAAGGGTTCCATTGCCACTACGCCATCATATCCAATATCCTGCAAACCCCGCGCAATGTCATCCCAGGGCATATGCCCCTGTCCCGGCACCTTGCGGTTGCATTCGCCAATATGGAAATGTCCCAGGTGTTTGCCTGCAGTTCGGATTGCGTCTCCTAGAAAATCCTCTTCAATGTTCATGTGGAATGCATCCAGGAGAAGTTTCACGTTATCATGTCCTAATTTATTAAGAAAGGCTACCCCTTCTTTGGCGGTATTGAACATGAAGTTTTCAAAACGATTTACCACCTCAAGCGTCAGCGTGATATCGTGCTTTTTTGCTTCGCGCGCGATCGTATCCATACTTTCCAAACTTATTTCCCGCGCCTTACGTAGATTGGTTGTTTCTGCCGAAAAATCATATGCCGGCCAGTAAGAATAAAGAATGCCGCCTAACTGATTGAACCCAGCGATCTCCATCTTTTCAAAAAGTTCACGGATTTGCGCAAACCCGCGTTCGCGGATGGCGGGATCTTCGGATGCCACATCATGGCTTTTTGCCATCCCGTGGCAGGGGTATACGGTTACGCCAGCTTTATCCGCGGCCCCAGCCAGCGCTTTCAGTTCGCTATCTGACATCACCAGCATGGCGTTACCGGAGATCTCAAGTGCGTCGAACCCCAACTCCGCTGATTTATAGCAGTATTGCCTCAAGTCCGTGTCCCAGTTATTCTCCCAGTAAGCATAATGGATACCAAATTTCATATTTACTCCTTGAATAAAGAAATGAATCGATAATTTAAAATTCTTATTTTCCTTATTATAAAACCTTAGCTTGCAATTGGTTGTGCTGGCAGGATGATTACACCTTCCTCTTCGTCCCCGATCCTGATCGTTCCGCGTCCTTTGTTCACGCACAGAAAGGCAGTATAAGCAGCAATCAGTGCATTCAATTCTTCGGCACTGTACACCATCTCCAGGGGCAACTGGTTCTGAAGTAATTTATGGCGTGTGATCTCTGTAAAGAATCGCATCGCATCTGGCACCTGCAGCCCAGCCAGCTTCAGAACAACCTGCCGCTGCAGGCATCCTTCCAGTGTATTCGCTGTCAGAGGGACATGGCCAAGCAGGTTCCAAAATGCAGCTTCACCCTGGCATTCAAAACACTGCCGTTTGGCTGTTTGATCAGGATAATTCGTGTATCCCAGTTTGTGAAGCTCATCGAAGAGACGGAACCCAAGCTTCATCCAGCGCGGACTGTGGTTGATGGATTCTGGTGTTTTTGGTACTTTCACGCCCCGAGCAAGCAATTCGTATTCCACCAGTCTGAGGTTTGCCCAGCGTCCGAGATTGGACTTTACAGAAAGACGTTTGCGAATCGCTTCGCGCTTGATGAGCCCTTTATTTGTGGTAAGCGGGGAATTGACAGCAGCGAGCGCGTTGTTTTGTCCGGCGAGGAAGGCGAACGCATCCTGGATGCGGCCTTTCCCAAGCGCGCGTATATTTAGATTTTTATCTATCGATGCATACGTGAAGGGACAATCTTTATCTGCGCTTACCTCCACACCAATAAACCGGCTGAATGTTATTTCCATATTTCTAAGTGTAGAATTAATTAGTTTAGAATGCAAATCCTGCTTATGCTAAATTTCACTGCGATATAATCGTCCGTAAGGGAATTGGAAAAATGAAAGAATCCGTATTGATCGAGAAGGCGAAAAATGGGGATGTGGATGCTTTCAATCAGCTTGTTATTATTTATCAGACACAGGTCTATAACCTGGCCTGCCGAATGATGAGTGACACTATGCTGGCTGATGATGTCACGCAAATCACATTCATTAATGCTTTCCAACATATGCACTCTTACCGCGGCGGCTCTTTTCGCGCCTGGCTGTTAAGGATCGCATCCAATAACTGTTATGATGAAATACGCAAGGCGAAACGCAAACCCACACAGGACCTTCATCCGATCGTTTCCGAGAATGGCGAGGAACTGGAAGATCCGGTTTGGCTAACAGACGAGGGTGAACTTCCAGAGGAATTTATTGAGGGGAAAGAATTGGAAGCAGCAATCCAACGCTGCATTGACCAACTGCAGGTAAAGTTTAAAGCTACCTTGATCATGGTTGATGTACAGGGCATGGATTATCAGGAAGCGTCACAGGCTGCAGGTTCACCCATCGGGACAATTCGCAGCCGCCTCGCCCGCGCGCGTGAGCGGGTTCAGCAATGTTTGCAGGGCTTCGCGGAACTTTTACCGGCGAAATACCGTCTTAAAGATGGGAACCGACAGTGAAAGAAAATTTGCATTTAACCAAGAAACAGATCAAGCTTCTTTCCGCATACCTGGATGATCAACTTTCAAAAAAAGAACGTCAAAAAGTTGAAACTTTGTTTTCTGCCAATCCACACGCAGTGCAATATCTCGAAAATCTGCGCAAACTGAAATCATTACTGCGCATGCTTCCAGCCCGCAAGGTGCCACACCAATACATTCTTACAAGACAGGAAGTGGAAAACAACAGCTATGGTTGGGTCGCTAAGGGTTTTGGGATACTATCTGGCGTTTCCGCGGTTGCACTCGCTGTTGTGCTTGCGTTTGATCTGTTGATGCCGCTGCCTACTACGTCTCAGTTTTTGCGGCAAGAAAACGCAAAGTTGGAAGAATCCCCAGCGATGGAATCCCTCGCCGCACCTGAATCTGATTTGGAATCAATATCTCCCGAGCCAGGTAACCCAACCATATTTTCGTTCCAACCTGCGCCACAGGGTTATGGCTTAGGAGGCGGTGACAACCTGGATGGAGAACTGGCAGACATGCCTGGCATGATCCTGCCTGATATTTCAATTAATGAGGGAGAAACGATTCCGAATCTTTCCGCAACGCTGACGCAGGCGGATGAAGATGCGCTTGAGATGGAATCTGGAGAAACTTACGCAAAAAGCCAAGTGGATGCCGGCCCTATTCTCGGCGTCCGCCCGCTGGAGCAGCAGGGACAGATAATTGCCAAAGAGATTCCGAAGCCGATTCAGCAAGTAAATCCATCCCAGACTAAATCGCGTTTATCCAAAATCGGTCTGGAAATTGGGTTGCTATCGCTGACAATAATTTCCGCACTGGCAGCGGTTGTTATTCATCGCAGAAGGCGCATTAAACGTTAGGATCGAAGTGCTATAATTAGAACAATTATTCGGTTTTAAGGGAAAACATGGCTAAACGATCCACATCAAAGAAACGAACGACCTCTCGGCGGTCCAGCACAGGCAAGAAATCATCCAATCGGAGAAAATCAACACTTGGAAAGCAGCTCGCGAAAATATCAAAAGAGCGCAAAACGGATATTGTTGGCGCTTTACTCATCATCCTCGCAATCATTTCTGTTCTTGGATTAGTTGGAAAATCAGACGGGACGTTAACCGGCTGGATACTATTATTTATTTCCCAGATCGCCGGGTTAGGCGCAATAATATTTCCTGTTGTCCTCTTCATCATTGGTTTCTGGTTGATCTTTCGCAATGAAAAACGATTCCCGATGCTCTCTCTAGAGCGTTTGCTTGGTGTGGTTTTTATTTATCTAAACATCCTTGCCTGGATGCACTGGTTTGATGGCGGTGGGTGGAATCTGGCTCAGGCTGGCGGAGGGGGTGGTTATCTAGGCGCGGTATTTGAGCGTCTACTTGTCGTTGCCCTGGGTGATTGGGGAGCTTTTGTTGTATTACTCGCATGGACGCTCATCGCATTGGCCTTTACCTTTGATGTATCGATACCAGACCTTTTTCGCGGGGCAACCCGCGGCGTGGCCAAAACCGGTAAGACTATCAAAAAAACGACCAAGAAAGTGACAAACGCCGCAGCTTCAGCCACCAGGTCACAAACACATGAAAAGATCACTTTTCCGGAAAATGGTGAACAACCACAGGGATTCCAGATATTTGATGGTAAGAAAGGCAAACCGATCATTAAACCAAAATCGGCTGTTGCTAAAACTCCAAAAAAAGAAAGAGAAAAACCAGCTAATCTTCCGGATGGTGTCACAATAGAAAAGATTTATCATGCGGCTGAGAATAAATTGGACTGGAAACTACCTGCTCTCAATGAAGTGCTTGATCCGGTCACCAAAACAGCTGTATCGGATGGTATCGACCAGGAAAGAGCGCGCGTGATTGAAGATACGCTTGCTTCCTTTAACGCACCCGGGCATGTGGTGGAGATCCACCGCGGTCCCACATTCACACAATTTGGCATTGAACCGGATTTTATTGAAACACGCAAAGGGCGAATGCGTGTGCGCGTTAATAAGATCACATCATTAACAGATGACCTGGCACTCGCAATGGCAGCGCCACGGATTCGCGTTCAGGCTCCAGTACCGGGACGCCGATACATCGGCCTTGAGGTACCAAATGCGGAAGCCGAATTGGTTACATTACGTGAAGGCATGGAAAGCAAGACCTTTACCAGGAAGAAATCATTCCTGAAATTTGTCCTCGGAAAAGATGTGGCTGGGAAGCCGGCTGTTGTTGACCTGAGTGCTATGCCACACCTCCTTATAGCAGGGACGACGGGATCCGGTAAATCTGTGTGCATTAATGCGATCCTATGTTGTATGCTCATGACGCATACACCCAATGAATTGCGGTTCGTGATGGTTGACCCAAAACGCGTTGAATTAACTGGTTACAATGGTATTCCGCATCTCCTTACACCAGTAATTGTAGACTCGGAAAAGGTAGTTGGGACATTGCAGTGGATGTCCCGGGAAATGGATAGCCGCCATAAGAAGTTTGCGGAAGTGGGTGCACGAAATATTGAGGATTACAACACCCAGCATCCCAACAAGCTGCCGTATATCATCGTCGTAATCGATGAATTAGCCGACCTGATGATGCTCGCGCCGGAGGAAACAGAGCGCAACCTAAACCGTCTTGCGCAGCTTGCACGCGCGACCGGGATCCATGTGATCATTGCTACCCAGCGTCCTTCGGTTGATGTCATCACAGGTATGATCAAAGCGAATTTCCCTGCCCGCATCTCCTTCAAAGTCGTTTCTCTGATGGATTCTCGTGTAATTCTAGACCAGCCGGGAGCGGAACGTTTAATCGGACTGGGTGATATGCTCTTCCAGGCACCGGACGCAGCCGCTCCTAAACGGCTGCAGGGTGTATATCTGGCTAATCATGAGATCCGAAAATTGGTGCGCTTCTGGACACAACAGGACCTGGTTCTAAATGGCAAGCAGGAAAATCAAGCAGTTTTAGATCTGGGTGAATCTGAGCCTGTTACGCAGACATTTGATGATGGCGCTACTTTGACGCAGGTGCCATTGTTTGATGAAGCGCCGGATCCTGATGAAGATCCCCTTTTAGGGCAGGCAATTGAAATCATTCGAGGAGAAGAACGGGCATCCATTTCTATGCTGCAGCGCAAGCTGAAGATCGGTTATACGCGCGCAGCCCGGATGATCGATCGCCTGGAGGAAAAAGAAATCATCGGCACACCTTCGGATGGTTCCGGGGTACGGCCAGTCCTGGATTTCGGCGAAGAGGAGGAATAGGTGTGAAAAATGGGCTGGATATAAACCCAGCCCAGATTCTATTAAATGCCTGCCGCGGCTTTTAGCGCGTCGGCTTTGTTTGTTTCTTCCCAGCTCAGATTGATATCATCCCGGCCAAAGTGGCCATACGCTGCGATATCGCGGTAGATCGGGCGCCGAAGGTCAAGATCGTGAATAATCGCGCCGGGCCGAAGATCAAAGGTCTCATTCACTAATTTAGCGATTTTTTCGTCAGCAATTTTTCCAGTATCAAATGTTTCTACATTGACGCTTACCGGGCGTGCCACGCCGATCGCGTAGGCAACCTGGATCTCACAGCGGTCCGCAAGTCCAGCCGCAACAACATTTTTCGCGGCCCAGCGTGCTGCGTAAGCTGCTGAACGGTCAACTTTTGTTGGATCCTTACCAGAAAACGCGCCGCCGCCATGTCGCCCCATTCCCCCATAAGTATCAACGATAATCTTGCGACCGGTGACACCCGCGTCTCCCATCGGGCCACCTGTTACGAAACGTCCGGTCGGGTTAATATGATAAATAGTCTTGTTATCCAGCATGCCTTCGGGAATGATGGGCTTGATGACGTGCTCTATCACCGCCGCGCGAATCTCTTCCTGCGATATCTCTGGCGCATGCTGTGTGCTGATCACAACGGTGTCTACTCGTACCGGCTCTCCGTAGTGATATTCTATGGATACCTGACTCTTGCCGTCCGGGCGAAGCCATGCTAATGTTTGATCTTTACGGACAGTAGCCAACTGGCGTGTTAATTTATGGGCCAGATAGATCGGCATCGGCATCAATGTTGGCGTTTCCCTGCAGGCATAACCAAACATCATACCCTGGTCACCAGCGCCGACTTTCTCAATATCTGCGTCTCTCATGTTCCCGGATTTTGCTTCGAGCGCTTTATCAACACCCAATGCGATATCCGCGGACTGCTGCGAAAGTGCTACCAGCACTCCGCATGTTTTGTAATCAAATCCCTTATCCGTGTCGTCATATCCAATCTTTTTGATGGTATCACGCGCAACCTGGTCATAATTCACTTGCGCACTGGTGGTTATCTCGCCCAGCATCATCACATAGCCAGTCTTGGTGGCAGTTTCACATGCAACTCGTGAATGTGGATCCTGCGTAAAACAGGCGTCTAAAACTGCATCGCTGACCTGATCACACAATTTGTCTGGGTGGCCTTCGGTCACCGATTCAGATGTGAATAAGAATTTTTCTGATTTGATCATAGTTTCCATACGTTTGAACCTCCGCATTAAAATAAATTGCCCCTTCGGAGAGAGGGGCAGTCGCAAACAGCGTTGCAGTACCTCTCATCTTCCAGAATAATCTGCCGGAGTTAGCACCATGGAAGAACGTTTTGGCGTTCTTACCGGTTGCCGAGGTTTCACAGGGCCGATCCCTCCACCTCTCTGGATAAGAGAACCTTCCGGGGCACTCAGTTGTTAATCGCCCCGTTTATAACATAGGGGCAGGTTTATGTCAAACAAGGGGCATTTTCACAAAATTGTTTATTTCCGCTTTACCTGATACGTATCCAGATCCCGAGCGACATTGACCCCCGAAAATACTTCCTGTGCTTCACGGAGAACATCTTTTTCCCGGTAGCGCCGTGAAATGTGCGTCAGATATAGGGATTTCGCATTGGCATCGACTGCCAGCTGGGCTGCCTTGCGGGCAGTCAAGTGGGCGAATTGTTCTGCCATTTCCGCTTCTTGTTCTAAATATGTACTTTCACAGACGATTGCGTCAGCATTCTGACAAAAGGGCAGTAGAGATGCAGTTTCTCCGGTATCGCCAACGGCAACCAACTTTGTGCCTTTTTGGAAAGGACCGAGGATATCTTCTGCTTTGATTTTTCTTCCATCAGGTAGAACGGTGTCAATGCCATTTACAAGATCGCGGCGCCATGGGCCCTGGGGGATATTAAGTGATTCAGCTTTTTCGGCCAGAAAAGGTCGTTTACCTTTTTCTTCAAATATATATCCAAAGCATCCTGATCCACGGTGCTGGACTGGAAAAGCGCTGATCGTCAGATCGTGCTCTTTTATCACAACGCCGCTTTCCACTGGAATCAGGTTGATCGGAAAAGGCGGGGAGACACCGCGGATAACAACGCTGAAGATCAGGTCGTGAATGCGGTTGAGCGCATTTGCACCAGCATAAATATCTAAACTCTCCATGGCTTCCCAACGGAGGTAAGTTGAAAGCAACCCACCGATGCCAAGGATATGATCTAAATGTCCGTGCGTGATTAAAATACGATTCATTTTACGGAATCCCAGGCCAGATTTTAGGATCTGGCGCTGCGTGCCTTCGCCGCAGTCGAGCAAAAATCGGTGTTCATTGTGTTTAATAACCTGCGCGGGTAAACCGCGATGGGTGGATGGCGCAGAAGCAGATGTACCGAGAAAAACTATTTCAAACAATTGATAAATCCTTTCAAAGTGTGCTTTATTTTACCCTATCGCGTTTACCCATATCTTTGCGGCATAAATAAAAATTTTGGTTAGAATAGTATATAAAACGGAGGTTACATCATGAATTCAGGAAGAGCAATAAAGCGCATTTTTCTCATTATTTTGGTCTTATCTATTTCTCTCTTCTCCACCTCCTGTGCATCGGCTGGTCAGGATCAGTCGACACAGGCCACCCAGACTGTGCAGGCACAAGTTGAGAATCTAGTCTCTGAAGGCGTTGCTGCGACGCTCACGGCTATGCCAACGCCGACGGTGGTACCGGTGGAAGAGATGAGTGAAGAGGACCTGGCTTCTGAGGTCGAAACGTCTACCAGCGAAGCTGTCGACGCGTCTGGCGAGGCTGCGCAATACGCGGAAGCAGCATCCAGTGATGGGGAGCTGACCCAGGAAGAGCTAGACGAACTTTACTATCTCTATTATTTGAGCATAGAAGAACTGGAACAAGCCTTGTACTTGATGGACCTTTACTATGACCTGTATGACGATCTGGTTAATGAGGCGATTACAGCGCTTGAAAGCATTGATGAAGATCTTGAAGAATTGATCGTTTACACGGAATCCATGCTTGCGTATCTCGACCAATTTTCCGCCATGATCGAACAGGGCAGCCAGGTATTGCAAGAACAACTTTCTGATTTTCAGGAAAAACTGGATAACTTACCCGGTCAAATAACTGCGATCTCTGAACAGTTGCCTGCCTGGATGAACGCCCGTGAGGCAGAATTTGGTTCACTTGTTCAGGATGCGCTTAATGTCCTACCAGATAATATTGCGGGAACGCGCCGTGAAGCACTCGCTCAGGTCAAAGATTATTTAGCCGGCATTTCAGATGCCATAGCAGACGGTGCGTTTAGTATTTCCGAACTTGAAGCCCTTAGCCAGCTTGGTGCAAATGCCGCAGCCAGTGCCGGTCAATTTAGCCATGATTTTACCGGAATTTCAGACATGATCAATGGACTCACTGGCAGCTTTGCGCGCGGCCAACTGCCCGAGATCAATGCCGGTATCGGTAGTTTGCAGGGATCTCTGCCATCCATTCGATGATGATTGTGGTACTAATCTTGCAATAGAAATATTACCTTTTCTAAGGTATAGTGTATTTAAGGAGCATAATGGAAATTAAATTGGTAAGGATCGAGAAGCCCGAGGCTGTTAATTTGATCTTCGGCCAGTCTCATTTTATCAAGACTGTTGAGGACTTGCATGAAGTGCTAGTGGGCTCAATACCTGGTATTAAGTTCGGGATCGCTTTTTGTGAAGCGTCTGGTAAATGCCTGGTACGCTGGTCGGGTACAGATGATGCCATGATCAAGATAGCCCAGAATAACGCCCTGGCGGTCGGGGCGGGCCACAGCTTTTTTATCTTCCTGGCTGAGGGCTTTTTCCCGATCAATGTGCTCAACGCAATTAAAATGGTACCTGAAGTGTGCACTATTTACTGTGCTACTGCCAATCCGGTGGAAGTGCTTGTCGCCGAAAATGGTCAGGGTAAGGCGGTACTCGGAGTTGTTGACGGTGCATCTCCCAAGGGGATTGAGACCGATGAAGATATCGCATGGCGCAAGGATTTCCTGCGCCAGATAGGTTACAAGTCATAATGAGTAAAAAAGGAGAAGAAATCATGAAAAAGAAAATAATCGCTTTACTGTTAGTCGGCGCCTTCCTCATCTCAGGATGCGCGCTGGCAGAACGTTTTCAGGAAGCCAAAGATGCTTACCTTGATCAGCGAGTTTCTGAATTGCTGGAGGAGGATGCAGCTGAAGATCTGGATATAGAGCAAGAAATAACCGTTGAGTCTACGGAAGAACCCAAGGTCGTTGAGACAGAGGAACAGCAACTGGAAGACACCCTTGTTCCCGAGGAAGACCTCGAAGCAGTGGAAACCGCTGATGTGGATGAAGAAACGGAATTGGAAGAAGAAACCGAAGCGGATGAAACGCCTGAAGCAGAGGACGAACTGGAAGCGGATGAGACCCTTGAAGTAGGATCCGATGATCCTGGCGTCTTCCTCGGTGATCCTGACTGGCAGGATGACATGGAACCCGGTGAGTACTACTGGAATCTCGAGACGGACGACTACATGGCCGCTACCTATGATGATGGCACCCTTCAGTTAAGGGCGCTGTCTGAGGTCATGGGCTGGCGTATCGCCTCCACGCCCGTTCTTGGTGATGCCTACATCGAAGCAGACGTGCAGATGGGCGCTTGCAGCACCAGCGATGGTTATGGTCTTGTCTTCCGCGTTCCTGAACAGGTTGCTTACAACCAGGGCTATTTCTTCGGTGTTACCTGCGATGGCAAATACAGTCTCCGTGTCTGGGATGGTCTCTCCGGGCAGAACGGTAAAACCACCTGGCTGCGGTACCCCAAGGGTAGTGAATCTATCCTCAAGGGTAAAGATGCCGTCAACACGCTTGGCGTTATGCTTGTCGATGATTCCATCACTCTCTATATCAACGGTGAATTAGTCGAACAGTTTGTCGACGATACCTATATGGAAGGATTTTTCGGCCTGTTCATTAATCGTGACCACACTGAGAACCTCACCATCAACGTCGATCAGGTCAGTTATTGGACTGATCCGCTGCAATAAATTAGTAGACGCAAATATCAGAGGGCGGTCAGCCGCCCTCTGCGCGCTTTAAATATCCCTGTGTTAAAATAGTGGCTATGGTCATGCCCACCCATTCATTCATTGCGGTCTATCTCTTTTCATTCAGCATGGCTATCGGTGCTGTCCTCACGCCTGGACCCGTTACCACAGCCATCATCAGCCAGGCTCCACGCCTCGGCTGGAAAACAGGTCTGCTCGTCTCCATCGGTCATGCTTTCATCGAATTTCTTATGGTCATCCTCATCACCCTCGGTCTTTCAACAATGCTTGGGTCACCCATTGCGCAGGTCATTATCGCTATTCTCGGTGGGCTTCTTTTGCTATATATGGGATTCAATATGTTTTTAGATGTCTTCAAGGGTAGGATGTACCTGCCGGCCAAAGATGAAGGCGCACCTGCCATTTCCCCTGGCCGCCTGATGGGATTGGGTGTACTTACCTCGCTCAGCAACCCTTTCTGGTATGCCTGGTGGATGACCGCTGCTGCTGTTTTTCTTTTACAAGCCAGGGCGGTAAGCTGGATCATTGTTGCTGGATTCTTCTTTGGCCATATCACTGCCGACTTTCTATGGAATCTTACCCTCTCCACCGTTGTTGGCAGCGGACGTAAATTTATTACGGATAAAGTCTATACCGGCCTGATCAGCATCTGCGCTGCCTATCTTATTTTCCTGGCTTTCACCTTTCTTTTAACCGGGTTTCAGGAATTGGCGGGTTAGTCGATGGGTGGCACCATCTATTACGGCGATAATCTCGAGATATTAAGGTCTCTTCCTTCTGATTCGATCCAGCTTATCTACATCGACCCGCCCTTCAACACTGGCAGAAAACAATCCCGCCAGCAGCTGCGCACGGTTGAGTCCGACCAGGGCGATCGTACGGGTTTTCAAGGAAAACGCTACAAAACCGAAGTACTCGGAGAAAAAGGATATCGCGATGTATTTGATGATTACCTTTCTTTTTTAGAACCACGATTATTGGAATCCCACCGACTCTTAGCACCCAACGGCAGTATCTATTTTCATATTGATTACCGCGAAGTCCATTATTGCAAGATACAGCTTGATCAGATTTTCGGTCGTGATTCTTTTTTGAATGAGATCATCTGGGCCTATGATTTTGGCGGCCGTACTAAAAAACGCTGGCCGGCCAAGCACGACAATATTCTCTGGTACGCTAAAGATCCCGAAAATTATATTTTCAATTATGACGCCATCGCCCGCATTCCTTATATGGCGCCAGGTTTAGTTGGCAAAGAAAAAGCTAAGCGCGGCAAACTCCCAACAGATACCTGGTGGCATACTATTGTCGGCACCAACAGCCATGAGAAAACAGGATACCCGACCCAGAAACCTTTAGGTATAATCCGCCGCATCATCGAGGCATCTTCTTCTCCAAATGGGGTTGTCCTTGATTTTTTTGCTGGTTCGGGGACAATCGGTGATGCCTGTTTAGAGAATAAGCGTTCCTTCATCCTGATTGACAACAATATTGAATCGATGCAGACGATGGCTGATCGATTTCGAGGCAAAAAAAATATCCGCTGGGTGGGGTATGACCCTGCGGATAATTGATTAAGATTTTTCTCGTATTAATTAATCGGGGATTGGATAAATGGGTTCATCCAGATGAATCGGATCATGCGTCATCAGGATGTAATCAGCGCGGGCGATCGCTTTTTCCATGCTATGCCATAGCTCGATCGAACTTGCGAAGCGCCCAGGCAGGGTCAGCGGCCATCCCCGTTTCTTATCCGGTTGCATGTTCTCCCGCAGAAACATCATATCACCCACGATCCAATAATCACCTTTTGTTGTGTTCACCGAGACCGAGATGTGACCCGGGCTATGGCCCGGTGTAGGTACCGCTGTGATACCGTCGAATACTTCCTGCTCGCCGGATATCAGTTCGAAATCGCAGCCTTCAAACTGCGGTATTCGGCCTGATCTGGGGTGATCGTAAGAGCCCCAGTAGGGCGGAATTGGATCCCGCGCGAAAGCGTATTCCACATCGCTCACATAATATTTCGCTTTCTTGAATTCTTTCATGTAGTAGCAGTGGTCCCAGTGCAGATGGGTGAAGATGATCGCTTCAATGTCCTCGGTGCTCAATCCCATGCTCATTATTTGCTCATGGATGGCCATGCCCGGGTTCTGCTTGCCATCGTGATGGTACTTTTGGGACACTTCTGTGCTACCCATGCCTGTATCCACCAGGTATTTATGCCCACCACCTTCGAGCAGCCATGCGAATACCGGGTGCTCGATGATTGTCCCGATCCCTTCTCGAAAAGTAGCATACTGTCCCTTATCCAGATACTGCCATCCGGTTAATATAGGTTTGATCGTGTAAGTCGTATTCATATTGTTTCCTTCTATCATTTCACATTTATAAAAAGATGCCTATTTGTCATAAGATTTTACCGTGAATGGAAAAAGCACGATCTTGATCAGGAAATATCAGAACTGGCTCCCTCGGTCAGTTTTATCAGTTCCTTCGGAGATAGAGCGATCTGCAGTCCCCGCATCCCGCCTGATATGATGATCTCGTCAAGTATTAAGGCACTTTTGTCCAGATAAACATCAAATCCCTTATTTATCAGTGCAAGCGGCGAGATCCCACCCGCCCGCAGCCCGGTCAGTCTTTCCGCTCGCTCCAGTGTTGTCACTCCCACCTTTTTCTCACCCGCCGCTTTGGCCAGCTTTTTTACATCCACTTCGCCTGTGGCCGACACCAACGCCAATATCGCTTTGCCTTGCTTATTTCTTTCCACCACGATCGTTTTGAATACTGTCTCAGGCGGGACATTGAGATAGGCCGCCACTTCCAGCGCATTCAGTTTCCTATCGGGGATTTCGAGCGCTTGGTAAGTTATGTTTTTTGCATCCAGCAGGCGGGTAACGTTATTCTTATTTGCCATACTACTAAGAGGTGGGCTTGTTTCCATACAGGTCAGTATGGACGTTACTCAGCGCCTGCACCTGGTCAACAGCATGATAAGACGAGCGAACCAATGGCTGGCTTTCTACCCATTGAAACCCTATCGATAGGCCAAATTTTTTCAGCGCGTTAAAGTCATCCATTTCGTAATACTTTGCAACAGGCAAATGCTGCCGGCTTGGCTGCAGGTACTGCCCGATGGTCAAGATGTCGACATTCCATTCACGCAGCATACGCATCACATCGCGCACCTCATCAAGCGTCTCGCCCAGCCCCAGCATCATCCCGGATTTGGTGAGAACATCCATATCCATCTCTTTTGCCCCTTGTAGAACGGCCTGCGACCACTCCAATTTATCAGACGACTGCACAGATGGGAATAAGCGCGGGACTGTCTCCAGGTTGTGGTTCAAGATCTCCGGGCGTGCGTTCATCACGATTTGCAACGCATCTCGTTCCCCACGGAAATCGGGAATTAACACTTCAACGGAGCAGCCGGGGTGCACTGCGCGAATACGTTCAATCACCTGCGCGAAGATCTTTGCACCACCCAGGTTGTCATCATCGCGATCCACACTGGTGATAACAGCATGCTTTAGATTCATCGATTTGACTGCCTGCGCGACGCGTTCCGGTTCTTCCCAGTCAATCGGTTGTGGTTTGCCGTGTTTAATATCGCAAAAACCGCAACGACGCGTACAGACATCGCCCAGAATCAGAAAGGTGGCGGTGCCACTGCCCCAGCATTCGCCCATGTTCGGACAGTTCGCTTCCTCGCAAACAGTATGCAGGGCTTTGGAGCGCATCATGCCTTTTAAATGTTCGTATGTCTCACCGGCTGGCGCGCGCACCTTGATCCAGCTTGGCCGCCGGAGTGGTGTCGTATTGATCACGTCAGGGTTGACGCGGTTGCGGGTGGGTTGTTTACTCATAATACCTCGCAGTGATTATACTGTTTTGCTTTCATGTTGTCCATAATAGGACAATAATTGTCTAAATAATATTATAACTTCAGTTGATTTCACTCAAACACGAGATATATAATCATATTTAAACAAACTGTGTACGCAGAATTTGGTTCTAAGAATTATTCAGAGGTGACCATGCGTGAGGTATTGCCCGACATACGAAAATGGCGAATTCAAAATAAAAACCTTGCCATCGCGACAAATGTTCGCATAAGAGGTTCTGGGTTGCGTCCGCTCGGCGCAAAAATGGTTGTAACTGATGATGGTGAATTCTCAGGATCAGTCTCTGGAGGCTGCATAGAAGGCGCTGTGGTTGAGGAAGCGATTTCCGTACTAAAAAGTGGTAAACCAAAACTGTTGTTTTTTGGGGTCAGTGACGATAGCAAACCCTGGGATATCGGATTAACCTGCGGGACTTCATTAGAAGTGCTTGTTGAACCGCTCGATGGCGGGAATTGGATGTCCGTGTTTACGGATTTAGTTACCGTCATGGAAAAAAACGATCCTTGCGCAATGGCAACAGTCATTTCACCTGACAGCCTTGGGAAAAAAATACTTATTGATAAGGACGGAATTCGTGCGGGAAGCTTTGCAACTGACGTGCATGATCAACATGTGTTGTTGTATGCGCAAGAGCAAATGCGTGTTAATCGCCCAATAACAAAGACGATGTTTAATATGGATGTCTTTATTGACGTGATTCCACCGCCGGCGCGTCTTGTGATTATTGGCGCTGTGCATGTTGCCATACCGCTGGTAGAAATGGCAAAGGTGATGGGATTCCAGACTCTTGTGATCGATCCACGCAGTGCCTTTGCCAAACCAGAACGATTCCCCCTCGTGGATGAAATGATAAAAAAATGGCCACAAGAGGTTTTACCTGATTTACGGCTTGACCAG
>CAZDIS010000037.1:0-19390 GCA_964505585.1 uncultured Pelolinea sp.
AGGATAAGGATTTCGACAAATATAACGCGTAAAATATATAATTCACCCATCCCCCATTTTTCACGACGGGGGATTTTTATTTTAAAGTCTCAATTTTTCCATCCTGTTATAATTACTGATTGTCACATGAATTAGATAATATGTTCTATTTTGAGGAAGCACATGCCAAAAGATAAGATCCGCGTGGCTGGGGCACGCGTTCACAATTTAAAAAATATCACCGTAGAGATCCCGCGCGACAAATTGGTCGTGATTACCGGCCTATCCGGTTCTGGAAAAAGTTCGCTCGCCTTTGATACGATCTTTGCCGAAGGCCAGCGGCGGTACGTGGAATCACTTTCCGCCTATGCCCGCCAGTTCCTGGGGCAGATGAATAAGCCGGATGTGGATTACATTGATGGCTTGTCCCCCGCGGTTTCCATTGACCAGAAAGCCACATCGCGCAATCCGCGCTCTACCGTTGGGACAGTAACCGAAGTGTATGATTACCTGCGGCTTCTATATGCGCGCATTGGAATCCCTCATTGTCCGGTATGCGGCAAAGAAGTGGTCAAACAAAGCGCACAGGAGATTGTCGATATTATCGCCTCGCTGCCCTCAAAGAGTAAACTACTGATCCTCGCGCCCATCATCCGCGGCAGGAAAGGCACCTATCAAACCGTTTTTGATGAGATCCGCAAAGCGGGTTTTGTGCGCGTGCGTGTGGATGGCGAAGTGATCAGTCTTGATACGGAGATCAAGCTTGACCGCTACAAGATCCATAATATTGAAGCAGTGGTAGACCGCATTGTTGTGCCAGAGAACGCGGACGAGGAAGAACGCAACGCTTTCATCACCCGCCTGACCGATTCGGTTGAAACAGCATTAAAATTCGGTGAAGGTTACCTCATCGTACACAATCTCTCCGCTGATCCGCCGCAGGACCTCTTTTATTCCGAAAGTCTCGCCTGCCCTGAGCATGGCGTCAGCCTGCCTGAGATCGAACCGCGCAACTTTTCATTTAACACCCCCCATGGCGCCTGTCCGGATTGCCAGGGATTGGGTTTCCGCCAGGAAGTGGACCCAAATCTTCTCATTCCGGATAAGAAAAAATCCCTCAATGATGGCGCGATCACAGCCATGGAGTGGAATGACGCCCGTGAAAATAAGAAGTATTACTGGCAAATGCTGTCCGCGGCTGCCAAAGCGTACCGCATAGACATGGATAAGCCCATCAGCGAGCTTTCCGAAAAAGCCATGGATGTCATCCTTTATGGGTCTAAAGGCAAAGAGATAGAAATGGACCTTAAAGGGCGCACCCACCGCCACATCATCAAAACGAAATGGGAAGGTGTGATCACTAACCTCATGCGCCGTTATCGCGAGACGAATTCCGAATACATCCGCTCGCGCATCACAGAATACATGAATGACTCTCCCTGCCCCACCTGCGGCGGGAACCGCCTGCGGCCGGAATCGCTTGCTGTGACCATTGGCGATCACCATATCATGGAGGTCACGGATTGGGCGGTAGAACAGTCGCTGCCGTGGATCGAATCTTTTATGGGCAAAGGCAGCACCCTCAACCAGCGTGACCAGGTGATTGCCGATCGTGTCCTCAAAGAGATCCGTGACCGGCTCCAATTTCTGGTCAATGTAGGGTTAGATTATCTGACACTCAAACGCTCAGCAGCCACTTTATCCGGCGGAGAAGCCCAACGCATCCGCCTGGCTACACAGATCGGCTCACGCCTGATGGGTGTTCTGTATGTATTGGATGAACCATCGATCGGGCTGCACGCCCGTGATAACGCCCGTTTGCTGGCAACGCTGGAAGAACTGCGTGACCAGGGTAATACCGTTCTCGTCGTTGAGCATGATGAGGAAACCATCCGCAGGGCGGATTGGATCCTTGACCTGGGGCCGGGTGCCGGTGAACATGGTGGTGAGGTCGTTGCTGAGGGACCGGTTGATGTCATTATTGATCATCCCAGATCACTGACCGGCGCCTACCTCGCCCGCAGAAAAACAGTCCCTCTGCCCGATAAAAGGCGTAGCGGGAACGGCATGCACCTGGAAGTCAGAGGCGCGCGCGCAAACAACCTTAAAAATATCGATGTCACCATTCCGCTCGGCAAACTCGTATGCATCACCGGCGTCAGTGGTTCCGGAAAATCAACTTTGATGGTGGATATCCTCCATCAATCCCTGGCCCATACACTTAATCGGGCACGTACCAAGCCAGGAGAACATGACGAGATCCTCGGGGTCGAACACCTGGATAAGATCATCAATATTGATCAGGCACCGATCGGGCGCACACCGCGCTCCAACCCGGGGACATACACCAAGGTATGGGACGAAGTGCGCAAGCTTTTTGCAGACCTGCCTGAAAGCAAGATGCGCGGCTACAAAGCCGGACGCTTTTCGTTCAATGTGCATGGCGGGCGCTGTGAAGCGTGCCGCGGGCATGGCCAGCTGAAGATCGAAATGCAGTTCCTGCCGGATGTGTATGTACCCTGCGATGTGTGCCATGGCGCGCGCTTCAACCGCGAAACCCTCCAGGTGAAATATAAGGGAAAAACCATCTCCGATATCCTTGAAATGACAGTGGAAACCGGCATGGAGTTTTTCAAGCATATTCCGCGAATTGTGCGCCGCCTGCAAACGCTGTTTGACGTTGGGTTGGGATATATCCGCATCGGACAGTCCGCCACAACGCTGTCCGGCGGCGAAGCACAGCGTATCAAGCTATCCAAAGAACTATCTAAACGCTCGACGGGTCAGACATTGTATGTGCTTGATGAACCATCGGTCGGGCTGCACGCGGCCGATGTCCATAAGCTGGTGGATGTATTGCAGCGGCTGGTTGACCAGGGGAATTCCGTGTTGATCATCGAGCATAATCTCGATATCATCAAAACCGCTGATTACCTGATCGATCTCGGCCCTGAGGGCGGAGACCGCGGCGGGGAATTGGTCGCATCCGGTACGCCGGAAGAAGTATGCGATATCAAGAAGTCCTATACCGGACAGGTTCTAAAAGAATATTTCAAAGGGTATTACGGCAAAGATTGTTAATTAATACTTAACCTACTCCCCCCACATAAACCGCATATAATTCTGAGTATGGGAATCTCACGGCGCGATTTCATCAGGCGGACTGGCATCAGCGCGGCTGGATTGATCCTGGGCGCCTGCCAAACGAGGACGGATGTCGTACCGGTTCTCACCCCAACGGCTGCCACAACCATCCGTTCGACTACAACCGCAACCCCTTCCCCCAATCCCACCAATACACCGGTCCCAACCCCAACCTTCCACACAGCGCAGCTACCAGACCTGGTCACACAACAGGAAGCAGACTTCTTAACACGGCATGAGGTTAAGATCGGCGATACCTCCAGGAAAGTCATCATGATGACCTACGATGATAATGGCAAATACAGCGAAATACGCGCCATCCTGGATGCGTTCAATAGCTTCAATATGAAAGCCACTTTCTTTTTCATCGGCGAGAAAATGCCGCTCAGTTCCAAGGCGGTGCACGCGATCGTCGATGAGGGGCACCTGCTGGCCTGCCACGGCTACGCCCATAACGATTTTCTCACATTGAGCGACGACCAGATCAACCGCCGCATCGAAAAATTCTTTCAGGCCGCTGAAGAGGTGGTACCCGGATATCGGGTGCGCTTCATCCGCTTCCCATATGGCTCCGGCGTTGGCAGCGAGCGCATTTTGCGCGTGGTGGCGCAGTGGGGTTTACAGCATATTTATTGGACCACAGGCAGCAACGGCACCATTCCGGATACCCTCGGCACCGTTATGCGAAACGCGCAGAACGGCACGATCGTCTTATCGCACATGTTCCGCTATTACGATGTTCTCCAGGCGCCAGAGATCGTAGCCAGCCTGGTTGAAGCCGGTTATTCGCTGGAAACAGTTGAAACTGGGCGTGCGCCGCGAGATGTTTTCCAGATATAAAAATATTAAATATTTGGTTTCAGCGCCCGCGTCGCGATAAAAGTTGGCATATATTCTTTGATTTTTTCATCGTCTCCATAGCTTTCATAAAACCCGATGACATGAAATCCCGCGTCCGTCTGCCCGCCGATCTGATCCTCAAGCGTGTGGCTGAATTCGATCGCAGGATCTTCCTCGAAAAATTTGATGCGCTCTTCCTCGCTCAGGCTGATGTTATCTGAATACGGTAAACTATATCGGAGTTGATAGATTCCCTCTTTTTCCAACTCTTTATCAAACAGGAACACAATCGGATTTACGAACCCTGACAACAGGGTCCCGCCCCTGCGCAGGACACGGTATGCCTCCCGAAATAATCCCTTAAAAAGGTTTTCTGATTGCTTTTAAACTTTGGCAGGTATGACGCACACAGGCGTCGGCACCTCAGTTTCAGAAATTTTTTCCAGTTTGCCAGAGTTTTGATCAATTTTAAAAACCACAATATTATCGCTATCTTGATTAGCGCACAACAGATATTCTCCGCTGGGATCGATAGCAAAGTTGCGGGGGATCGCACCCCCGCATGGCTGACAGTCGATATATTCCAACAATCCCGAGGCCTGGTCGATTTGATAAATAACCAGACTGTTATGGCCGCGATTTGACCCGAATAAAAATTTGCCATCTGGCGTGAGGTGGATATCCGCGCAGGAATTTCCCGGGACAACCAATCCTTCCGGCAGTGAGGAAACACATTGCAATTCCTTAAACGATCCATTCGATGGATCATATTGCAACACAAGTATGGTGCAATCCAGTTCGTTGATCAGGTAACAGGTGTGCCCATCCGCGCTGAAAGTACAATGCCTCGGGCCTGCGCCGGATTTAGTTTTAAAAAATCCAAATTCAGATAATAATCCGCTATCAGGATCCATCTGGTAGATCATAAGCTTGTCCAATCCAAGGTCCGGAATGAATACGAACCTACCATCTGGAGAAATGACCGTTGCGTGGGCGTGAGGGCCTTGCTGGCGGGCAGGATCGACACTACTACCCGTGTGTTGTATGCATTGCGCGGCCTCTTCCAGCGACCCATCCGGGTTAACCGGGAGAACCACAACGCTTCCGCTCATAAAATTTGCCACATAGATTGTTCCCGCCTCATTCACGGCTACATGGCAGGGATCCGTGCCATGCGTTGCCTGCTTATTGAGGAATGTAAGATCCCCGCTGCCACCTTTCACGCTGAATGCGCTGACAGAGCCCGAAGCTTTGCCCTGATATTCCTTCAATTCATTGACGGCGTATACATATCTGCCGCCCCGGCCAAGCGAGAGATATGATGGATTAACAACATCGGGAAATACATTTTCCTGAACAATTTTTCCGGACGCGAGATCCAACGAAAGCAGATAAATCCCTTCCCCTTTTCCCCCGAGGATTCTTCCTGTGCCAAATTTGATCGGCCCAGTATATGTGCCCACGTAGTATTTAGATTCTTTTTCCATGCATATTCTCCCGGTATCAAATTCTTTATCTCATAAATTTTAGCAAATATAATCACCTTTACCGCTGATTTCAGCGAATAGAATTTTCCATTTTTGTTGACTATTTTGTGTTTATATGTATAATTGTCACAATTAATTAAGAATAATGTCATTATCATCAAATGGAAGATACTAAACTGCTCGTCCTTACCATCGTTATTACCAGCGCCCTGTACAAATTTATGTACAAGGGCAATAACGGGTTACGGGAGAGCGGGTTCTAACCAGAGAACTATAGCAAAGAGAACCACATCCACCCGAAACCAAGCGGGTGGATTTTTTTATACAACGTACTTTAATAATTTCTCCCTCTCTTGAGGAGGAGAGGCCAAACTGACAAACAAATATGGAAAAAGCAACCGATTCGAAGGAGGTGATAGGTATCGACCATGCGGCACAATTTTATTTTTCACTGTAAAAATTTATTAATAAACAAATTATAAGGAGAAGTAATCATGGCAAATCAAGTTGAAAGCACCAAAAAACCCCTATTATCCGCAAGGCAGGTTGGCGTAGCAGCCGCTTTTGGCGGCGCGGCGCTCGCTCTCGTTCTGGCTGGCGTAACCATTCCGATCCCCGGCACGCCAGTTGTCACAGACCCGCGCGAGATATTTACAACCATCGGCGCGTCCCTCACCGGGCCTATTGGTGGTGTCGTTGTCGGCCTCCTGGCTGGCATCGCTGAACCCGGCATTCCTCTCGCGAGCATTCTCGCTCATGTGGCTGGTGGTGTGTTTAGTGGTTTTGTGTATAAGAACGCGAGCTGGCGATTCAAAGACAACAAAGTTGTATCCCTCGCGCTATGGGCTGCCCAGGTGCTTGCGTATTATGTCCTTATCGTTGTGCCAGGTTTCGTAGTCGGCCTGATGGCATTCTACCCGGACCCGGAATATGGAAGCTTCTTCGCTTTCCTTGGCGCACTCGAAGTGGGTGCATTACCTGAAGCAGCTATCACAACGGTTGTGACAACTGTCATAATGGCTGCACTGCCTGAACGGTTCCGCCGCCCGCTTTGGTAGACCGCTAACACGTTTCATTTTTTCAATCCTACTTTTTGAAATCCAGGCCGTCAGCCAAAGGCGGCTTGGATATCTATTTTTCTAAAGGAATTATCTTATGGAGTACGACATTAGATTCGACCAGTTATCTTTCCAGTATGTAGACAGTGATACAGCTGCGCTGGAAGACATCAACCTGGAGATCAAACCTGGTGAGATTGTCCTTATCACCGGCCCAGCAGGGAGCGGAAAAACAACGCTCTGTTCATGCATAAACGGGCTGATCCCGCATTACCATGAAGGAAATTTACAGGGGAAAGTGACCATTGGGAAATATGACACAAAGAATGTCCGCGTTGGCGGCCTGGCATCCATTGTTGGTATGGTTTTCCAGGATCCTGAAAGCCAATTGGTAACAAACAGTGTCGCTGACGAAGTTGCCTTTGGGCCTGAAAATTTTGGCGTACCGCGGGAAAAGATCAATAAGCGGGTCAAAAAAGCACTGGAAGCGACACGTCTGGTGGGTTATGAAGACCGCGAACCGCACACCCTGTCTGGCGGGGAACAGCAGGCATGTGTCATCGCGGCAACCTACTCGATGCACCCTGAGATCTATGTGTTAGACGAGCCGCTCGCCAACCTCGACCCCCAGGGGCGCGCGAAAGTATTGGAACTTGTGAAAGAAATTGCCGAGGAATTCGGAAAAACGATGATCATCGTTGAGCACGCGCTGGAAGAGATCATGCCATATGTTGATCGCGTCCTCGTTATGGATAAGGGGCGCATCGTTCGCAATGGCTCTGTTGAAGAGGTTTTAAGTAAGGGCGATATTAAGAAGGTTTTCAAGCGCCCAGATATCACCCGCCTGGCACAATCCATCGGCGTAAGCGGGTTTCCTCTGCGGCCGGAGGAGTTGATCACCGCAATTATTGAGAAATATCAGCCAGGAAAAGTCAAACAGACGTTTGAACACAAACGAGGCAATGGGAAAGGCGACCCGGTGATCTTCATGGATCACGTCAGCCATTGTTACGAGGCAGGCGTGGACGCGCTGTACGATGTGAACCTATCGATTCATCAAGGCGAATTCATCGCCCTGCTCGGAAGGAATGGTTCCGGAAAGACCACGCTTGTCAGCCATATCATCGGCCTGTTGAAACCAACCCAGGGTGAAGTCCGTGTGCTGGGACAGAATACTGTTGATACACCCACCCATATTCTCGCCCGCCATGTCGGGTTTTGTTTCCAGAACCCGAACCACCAGATCGTTTCTTTCACGGTCCAGGACGAAATGAAATTCGGCCTCAAAGCGCACGAAATTGATGAAAGTGAATATGAGGCGCGTATTGAAAAAGCGTTGCGGATCGTGAATATGGAAGAATATGCGGACGCGGAAGTGTTCGATCTTGGAAAAGGCCAAAAACAGCGCATCGCGCTTGCTTCGGTTCTCACACTCGAGCCGGAAATGCTGGTAATCGACGAACCGACTACCGGTCAGGACCCGGAGATGACGCATGAAATATTTGAGATCATCAAAAAACTGAACCAGAACGGCACAACGGTTCTTGTCATCACGCACAAGGTTGATTATGCGGCTATGTACGCGAAACGCGCGATCGTGCTTAACCATGGATTGGTTAAATTTGATGGTCCGATCGATGATCTCTTACTGGATGAAGAACTGATGCAGGCTAATTCACTTGAGCTGCCGGATATCACCCGGCTGGCAAAGAAACTCAGTGATTTCGGCATTCCCGCCAACACTGTGTATTATGAAGACATGGAAAAATATCTGCAGCAAATGGTGGAGGTGCGCCGTGGCAATTGAATATCAAAAAGGGACTTCTTTTTTACATAATCTGGACGCGCGTACGAAACTGATGATCTTCGTCGGCGGCACAGTGATCGCGATGATCATTATCGATCCGATATTAATGGGTATCCTATTCCTATCGCTGTATTTCCTCGGCAGGAACGCGATAGATAAAGACCTGCTGAACAATAACCTGAAAGTTTTAGTGATGATCTTCCTCACATTTTCCTTATTTCAGGTATTATGGTTCACGCCGGACGATTCGTATTTTCTTTTCTATCTGATTCCCTGGAAAGCATGGATCCCGGTAACCGTGCAGGGGTTAATTCGCGGTGTTGCGGTCTTCTTTCGCTTCTTCAGCGTTGTGTTAGCAGTGCACTTGATGCTCTACACCACGCCACCCGTCGAGCTCGCGCTGACGATCACAGAACGCGATAAAAAGCGCACCTTCCTCTCAAGCCTGGGCGTCATTCTCATTCTCGGTGTGATCTTCTTCATCAGTGCCCTACCGGTTGCGATTGAGAACCCCATCTTTCTCGGCATGCGGCAAATCGGGTTGAAACTGGCCGTGCTTGGCGCCGCTTGTCTGGCGTTTGCTTACATCGTTTTCAAGGTGTTAGGCCGTGGATTACCCGCTGAGATGGGCGTCGCTTTGATGCTTGGTTTTGCGACCGTTGGCATCATGGCCAAACAGACCGAACAGATCACCAACGCCCAGAAAGCGCGCGGGTATGATGTACAGCCGAAGAACATCTTCGCGCGCGTCAAAGTGTTGATAGCGCTGCTCATCCCCATCTTTCTCGCCACCATGGAACGCTCACAGGATATCTCGATAGCCATATTATCTCGCGGGTTTGATTACAACATCAGTGAACGCACATACCGCAGAGAGTTTACCTTTCACCGTCAGGATTATTTCGTGCTTGGCATCCTTTTGGTGATCATCGTCGGCGGCTTATTGATGGAACGCTTCGGGGTCAGCACACCCACCGAAACATTCATCCTGAATCAACTTAAATAGAACAATCGGATGGGTTGCATCCCTAAAAAACCTGCTTCGCAAAGCAGGTTTTTCTTATTATCTACGCATCTCCCGGTTAATGCTAAAATTTTCTCTGTTAAATAACAGGAGACATATGGCAATCAAAGCGATCATTTTCGATATGGAAGGCGTATTGATGAAAACAAAAGACGCCGACCTCTACCTGTCGATGGCTAAAGCGCTGAACGCGCCCTACGAGAAAGTAAAACCTATTTTCTTTGATGATTTCAACGACAAGGTAGACCTTGGATTGGCTTCCCAGGACGATTTTGATAGGCGATTGATAGAAAAATTAGGTTTCGAGGAAGAAAAGATCCCGATTGTACAGCAGGTGATTGATGAACAGGCCTATATCGATGCGCTGCTGCTTGAGAAAATCGAACAGCTCAGGCAGCATTACAAGATCGGACTGCTTTCCAACTATTCAAGTATGATGCGTGAAAAGATCGAAGAAGAATGGAAAATTGACCACCTTTTTGATGCCATCATCATCTCCTGTGAAGTCGGAATGATCAAGCCGGAAAAAGCCGTGTTCGATCTCATCCTCAAACAACTCAATGCGGAACCGGGAGAAGCAGTCTTGATCGACGACCGCATAAAGAACATTACAGGAGCGCGAAGCGCGGGTTTGCATGCTATCCTGTACGACTCACGGGAACAATCACTCGCAGAGTTAGACAAACTCCTCAAAAAATAGACCCTCACCGCGCCTGGCGGTGCTGCAAGGGGTCACCTCCAGGGTATATGGGATCATCAGGGCTTGATAGAAGCATTATGCGCTGCCGTATAATAGGATTAAATGCGAAGAGGTATTAGATGGCAGCGCGAAAAATAAAGCGAAAATTCCCGGGAGTTCCTACCGTTGAAGGTGCTGGTGTAAACCTGACCCGTATTTTCTCCAGGCCGGATGTGATCGATCTTGATCCATTTCTTCTACTCGATTTTTTTGATTCTGAAGATCCTGATGATTATCGCGCCGGGTTCCCCATGCATCCCCATCGCGGCATTGAAACGATCACCTATCTGATCAAAGGGAAGATTGCGCATGAGGATTCACTTGGTCATCGCGGCATCATCAAGCCGCTGGGGTGCCAGTGGATGACGGCTGGCCACAGCATTCTGCATCAAGAAATGCCGGATCCTGAATTGTCGATCCTGGGAACACAACTATGGCTTAATCTGCCCCGTGCACACAAAATGACCGCGCCAGCATATCGTGATATTACCGCAGCAGATGTGCCGATTTATGACGCCAGTGATGTCCTGGTCAGGGTGCTTGCTGGTTCATTTCGCGGTGTGACTGGACCAGTAAAAGGGACCTATGTGGATCCAGTCTATCTGGATATTACCATCCATCCGCACGGCACCTTTTCCATGGATATTCCCCAAAAAGACACGGTATTCTTGTTCCTGCTTGAGGGGGCGATCGAATTTCACAAAGATCACGCAGCGGGAGCGCCGGTGGTGCGCGGAATACTATTGAACGATGGCGAACAAGTCAGCTTTCATTCAGAATTTGGCGCGCGCGTATTCCTCATCGCGGGAAAACCGCTTGGAGAGCCGATCGCCTGGGGTGGTCCGATCGTGATGAATACCCAGGAAGAGCTGCAAACCGCCTTTCAGCAATTACAGAATGGGACATTCAGCCAGTAAGTGTAGGCCATAAATAGCTCATGGTGATCTGGTTCTTGAAAGAGACCAGCCTGCACATCCGCTTGCTATCTTGAAAATGATCTCAAAGTGTGTATACTGGTATTAAGTACAAAATTTAATCAAGGAGGAAATGATGCGGACTAAAAAACATGTTTTTGTTCTTTTTTCTTTCGTTCTTATTCTGCTCAGCGCATGTGGAACTGAGCCAGAGCCAACCCCAACACCGGTTCCCCCCACCCCTGAACCAATCGTGCAACCGCCGACGCAAAGCCCCGCGGAATTATGCGCCCAGGAGGTCGCCATTGAAGGCAATCCGGATTTTCCTATCATATTCTGTGAAAACTTTGAGGATCCAGCGATGGTGCAAATGTGGGTAGGCGAGGATGAAAACAAGTGGGGCGCGCTTACAACAGATACATACCGCGGCAAATACACAGCCCGCGTTGAGGTCAAGCGCGATAATATTCTCACGCTCAGTGTGCCAATTGATGACGTGCGCGATTTCGCTTATCAGGTCGAAGGCCGTTTAGCAAGCCACTCCGGGCATCCTTACCACAGCTGGGGAGTTTTCTTCAAATATAACGAAGATGACAGCAGCTACTATTATTTCATGGTGGATAACAATCAGTATTATTATTTCCAGCTGATCCGGGGTGACCGGCAGACAAATTTGATCACTGGCCGCAGAACCGAAGATCTAAATCCATTAGATGAAGGCAACACGATAACGATCATCGGGGATGGGGATACCTACTCATTTTACATCAACGGGAAATATATGGAAGATTTTTCCGATAACCGCCTTGTTACCGGTGGTGTAGGCATCTACTCTGAGATGAAACAGGGTACGACCCTCGACTGGGAATTCGATAATATTGCCGTCGCGTCCCCCTGAAAAAATAACCACATTAAAAAACCAACAGGACTGCCGATGGCAGTCCTGTCTTTTTTTAGTATATGTGGCTTAGAGAACGATGACGCTCTCTGCCTGTGGGCCTTTGGCGCCCTGCGTGACGGTAAATTCTACGCGTTGTCCTTCTTCAAGGGTGCGATAGCCGTCTGCAAGGATAGCATTGAAGTGGACGAAAACATCTTCGCCGGATTCACGCTCAATGAAACCATAGCCTTTGGCGCCATTAAACCATTTTACAACGCCTTGTTCTTTATCAGACATGATTTGGAACTCCTTTCTTTATCATTTTTTGCCGAGTCAATCATGGGTTCCAAATCAAACATTTACATTTTGCATTAGAACTTCTGTTTATCAAGCTTTAAAAGTATACCGCATATTCTCGTTTTGTGTATAAATATTGTGTAATATTCCCAGGTGACATTTGTCTTCAGCTTGACAGGCTTCCCGCAATCGGTTACAGTTACTTCCGCTTAATAACATTACCCAGCAGTCCTGCCGCTGTTATCCATTGAGAAATACTCGATTCCCCTAACACCCGCGTGACTTCTAGAAAAAGGACATATTTAAATGAAATTCAATCAATTCAATCTCGATACACGCCTGTATGATGGGATCAAACGCGCAGGATTTACCGAGGCTACACCAATTCAAGAACAAGCGATCCCGATCGCCCTCGCCGGGCATGATATGATCGCAACCGCTCAGACCGGAACCGGTAAAACAGCGGCCTTTGTTCTGCCCATCCTAAATAAACTTCTGTCAGGGAATTTACGTAAATCACGGGTTTTGATCGTTACCCCGACCCGCGAGCTTGCGGAGCAGATCCACCAGACGGTGAAACAGCTGCGCCCCTCCAAGAAGATCCGCAGTGTATCTGTTTACGGCGGCGTGGGTGCTGCCAGCCAGATTGATATGCTGCGCAGTGGCTGCGAAATTATCGTTGCCTGCCCCGGGCGCTTGCTTGACCACATCAATAAAAAACACGCAAAACTCGGCGGTATTGATACGCTCATTTTAGATGAAGCGGACCGTATGCTTGATATGGGTTTTCTGCCAGATATCAAACGCATCATAAAGCACCTGCCGAATAACCGGCAGACAATGCTATTTTCTGCAACATTTCCGAAAGAGATCGAATCCTTAGCCCGCCAGACCTTGAAGAATCCGAAACGTGTTGCCATCGGCATCAGCCGGCCTGCACACACCGTTTCACATACCCTCTATCCTGTGTCGCAGCACCTTAAAAAGAAATTGCTTGTGCGTATTTTAAAAGACACGAACACCGACTCCGTTCTCATATTCGCACGCACCAAACATCGCACGCGGCGGCTGGCCCAGCAGATTTCCAAAAAAGGATTTCAAGTCACCAGCCTGCACGGTGACCGCTCCCAGAACCAGCGCCAATCCGCGCTCAAGGGCTTTAAACAGGGGCGCTACCAGATCATGGTCGCCACGGATATTGCCGCGCGCGGCCTTGACGTGAACGGGATTTCCCATGTCATTAATTATGATATGCCCGATACCGCGGACGCTTATATCCATCGTATCGGCCGTACTGGCCGCGCGGAACACACCGGCGACGCCTTTACATTTTGCACACCCGGTGATCTGGATATGGTCAAAAAGATCGAACGCATCATGAAACAGAAATTACCGCGGGAACGGATGGACGATTTTGATTACGAAGCTGAAAAACCAGATTATGGTAACCAGCCAAAAAGCGGGAACAGGCCAGCCAGGCGTGCAGCCCGCCAGAATTAAATTACTAGCTTTCTAATTAAGCGCGAAATACTCGCGCTTTTTATTTACGGGCGATCGCGCCAAATTCAAAGTGGCTGGGCGTTGGATCTTTGCCATGCAAATAACCCGCGCGGCTGCATGCAAAAAATTCCACGGACGTGAACCCTGCGTGCTGCAGCATCTTACCTAATTCAGGGCATGTGTAATAACGCTGATTGCAATGCAGCATCTTCGTACGCCCATCTGGAATTTTCTTCTCGATCTCAAATTCTTCACGAAAGGTTAATAAGCTGAAGTTCCGATTCGTTTTTTTGGAGATCATAAAAACGGCATTCGGAGCGGTCATGATCAATGTGCCTTTTGGTTTCAAAGCACGCACGATACTATCAAGAATATCGGCATCCATGCCATCCTCTTCCATCAACGAGAATCCGCCTTCACACAGCATGACCGCGGCGTCAAATGGTTGGCTGAAATTCATCGTGCGGGCATCTTTTTCAACAAATTCAACCTGCAGCGAATCCTTCTTCGCGGCTTTCCGGGCTTGCGCGAGCATGGATGGAGAAATATCGATTCCCGTGACTGTAAATCCACGCCGCGACAGCTCCAGCGCATGACGCCCATTTCCACACCCCACATCGAGAATGCGTTTTCCCCGGTCTCCCCGAAGAATTTCGACGATGAAATCCACCTCTTTGGTCGTGCCTTGCGTGTATGTTTCTTCCCCATAATGGTCAAAATCTTCATAAAGCTGCTGATACCACTGTTTCATATTATTCCTCCATCAGGAATCCCAGCAGGAAACATAAATTTCAGGGTGAGCGGCCTGTCTAAATCGATTTAAGTTTATGCCTGGAAAAGGTTATTTGTATGGGAATTGTAGCACGCTAAAGATGCAGTAAATACAGATTGCATATTCCGGCGGAAATATCTCAATTGATGTTTCTTTCAAGTTCCCGCTCAATCATTGGAAGCAGCTATTTGCGGTGAAAACCACTCCTCTTTTCTCCATAAAATGATCGTATAGGCAACCAGCCATAGAAGGCCAATGTAGATTGTTTCCGTGGATGGTCCCAGATCAATCATTTCACCAGTGAAATTGATCATGAAATGGAAAAAAATTGCACTCAAAACGCTCGCGCCTGTACCTGTATAGATCCATGTCAGTAATATCGTGAACGGAATTTTATCCAGCACAAATAACCAGAAAGCCGCCGTCCCGAAGCCAAGGCTTTGTTGATAGGTCCCTGCAATAAAGAAAAGGGGCAGATGCCACAATAACCAGAAAATTCCGATCACAAGGCTCGCTGTAAATGGAGAATTATTTCGCAGGGATCGGTCCAGAGCGTACCCCCGCCACGCGATCTCTTCAGGAATGGGTCCGAACAGGAGTAAAAAGAACGCGAGTGGAATAACAGAAAACCAATTGTTGCTTTGGACGGTGATATGGAGCACTTCCCCTCCACCCAGGCCAAGTATTCTATTCATTCCAGCACTGAGAAAGGTCAGTGAGGGGATCATTAGAAAAATAGCCAACCACCATCTGCCCTCGATCCGTTTAAAGTCAATCAGGTTATGGATAAAACGAACCCGCTCTTCTTTCGGAATGGCGAAGACGACAATCCACACCGTGAGAATAAACGGGATTGCACCGCCGATATAGTGCAACAGCATGACTATTTGGGTATATCCCCTGCTGGATAACAACGCAGCCGGGATCCAGAACATCCAGGTTGCGGTTAGCGCGGCGAGCAGAAAAACAGGAACGGATTTCAAATTTGAGGTCTTCATATACAGAATCCTCTTCCGATCAGGTTTGCTGTTTCAATAGCTGTATATCCAATTCCGGATAACCGCTTTGTTCACACATCGTTCGCTGATAGCTGACGCCTTTGATCACGCCGATCACGATCTCTGCGGTGGTATATACTTTGCAACCCGCCATCAGGTGTGCTCCGATCGTGCGGCCGCTTTCATCAGAGATGGAGATATGGTAATGGGAGCCATGCACCGACAGTGTTCCCGTCAGCGAGACGATCTCAAAATGGCCTCTAAATGTATCCGTATGATCCTGATTGGCAAAGCGCAGCACAGCCGTCGTCAGGCTGCCCACACAGGTCAGAACGCATGCCGCTTCCAGGTGATGGTCGACAGCCAGGCGGTCCATCTCGGCCATCAGGTCCTGGCCTGGTTTTAAACGTATTGTGATGGTTTTAATGATTTGCATCAGCCAATTGTCCTTTAATCCTAAATGGTGATCACTTTTGATGCTTTAACCTGCGCCTCTATGATATCGCCCATTCCGCCGATCACGCCCGCTTCCACTTTCTCTTCCAATCCGAAGTATTTGAGGCAGGTATTGCAAAGGACCAGCCGAACTCCTTTTGCTTCCAGGGATTTTAACACGTCAAGAACTGGCGATCCTGTAACTGTTAATTTGACACCATCGGCGTAGAAACAAATGACAGCTGGCAGAATATCGTTTTCATCTAATAGCCGAAAATAGGTGTCGATCAGCTTTTCCTGTAATTCAGGATCGGCCTCACCCATCCCGCGCCGTGAAACCAGGATCGTTGCGCCTTGTAATGACATTAGTCCTCCATTGACTCATGCGATTTATTATCAATTGGTATATTTTATCATTTGAGATGCAAGGATATTACCTGGTCAAGTATTTAGCTTCTAAAAGTAAACGCAAAAGCTTCGATCCCGGCAGATTCAAAGGTGAGCACCAGCTCGCCTTCCTGTGCTTCATCCAGGGAGACGAGATGATAAAGACGCGCTTCATCGACAGTGACCGATCCAGAAGCATCAAGATCCGGGCTGAGGTTCTCCTCCAATGGGGAGACCAGTTCAACATTGACCGTGCCTGCCTGCTGGCTGTCCATCACCAGATAAACATCTTTGCCAAAGAAATGAATCTTTAGCTGAGCACCGGCTTCATCCGCGTGGATATGTTCATAATTGATCGTCCAATCGCCATTTAGGGAAAATCTGTGAAGTGGAAGCGCGTCCGGGAAAGAATAGGTGAAGGTTTCCTGATGCGCGGGTGTTTCCGGCGAATAATATGTCTCATGCCTGCCATATCCCAGATACGTTTCAGGTGTTTGGTCCTGTGTATAATTCTTCGCGATGTTTTCGGATAACGAATCATCCGCCTCTACACCTGTTTCTGCCAGCAGCTGCTGGATCACGCGTTCCGTTTCCTCATATTTTCCCTCACCATAATGGAAGTAACGCAGGTTCCCTTCCGCGTCGACAATATATTTTGCCGGCCAATAGCGGTTGTTGTACGCGCGCCAGGTCTTATAATCATTATCCTGCGCGACAGGATATTCAATGCCAAACCGCTCAAGCGCTTCGGCTACATTTCGGCTATCCTTCTCAAATTCAAATTCCGGGGTGTGAACACCAATGATTACCAGCCCATCCTCTGCGTATTTTTCATGCCAATCGGTCAGGTACGGAAAGGTGCGGACACAATTAATGCAGGAGTATGTCCAAAAATCAACAATGACAACTTTCCCGCGTAGTTCCTCCAGTGTCAATGGTTCTCTATTCAGCCAATTCGTTATGCCCGTGATCTCAGGCGCGACCCCCAATACTGGCAGCTCTTCCCCTGTTTCCAGAGCGTCCTGCTGGATCGAAAAGTAATCCGGTTGGTCGGATCGCCCACTGATCTCATCGAGCTGCTCTGAAATGACTTCGTTGGATTCAAAAGCAGTCAATGCGCTGGATAATCCCCCGGGCAGCTTATCCGTTAACCATGTGATCACAAGAATATCGGCATTTAATGCGATCAATATCGCTGTCAATATCATCACAACACCAAAACCTTTTTGCACTTTGCCGAGATTTTTAGAAAGAAAGGGTACTCTATTGATCAACGACCGCCCGCCATATGCGATACCCAGCAGGGGAATGCCGGATCCAATTGCGTATGAAATGACAACGATCACAGACGCAAATGAAACTGCCTGCGTTGCGGCCAGTGCGGTCACTGACGCCAATATCGGCCCTGCGCAGGGTGCCCAAACCAGGCCAAGACTTAAACCGGTGAGAAAACCGGGCCAAAAACCATTTCCTTCCTTATGCCCATCCTTTACCAGGTTCGGGATGAAACTAAGTGATTTCTCGATCCATTCATTGATTTTCGGGATAATCATGCTAATGCCTAGAAATCCGATAATGCCAATCGCGACATAACGTAATGTGTTTGCCGACAATCCCAGTAACCGCACGATTTGTGAAATAGCCAGTGTGAACAGTGAGAAACTGATGATCAAACCGCTGATAACGCCCAGCGGCCGCTGCTTCCCTTTCGACGCGGAAGAAGATAACACAATCGGCAGCACAGGTAAAACACAGGGGGATAGTACTGTAACGATGCCAGACAGAAATGAAAATAAAATGAGGATCGCCATATCTAAATTCCTTTTGTTTTTAATATATGGCGGTTGAACAAAATAAATAATATATGAAGTATTAACAGCTTGTAAATTTAATTTTACCTACTCCCACTCAATTGTCGCTGGCGGTTTGCTGGTGATGTCATAAACAACGCGATTGACTCCTGCAACCTCATTCACGATGCGTGTCGCGCTCCTCGCCAGCAGAGCATATGGCAGTCGTGTCCAGTCTGCTGTCATGAAATCATCACTGGAAACTGCACGCAGAGCGATCACTTCCTGGTATGTGCGCTGGTCGCCCATCACCCCTACGGTCTGCACCGGCAGCAACACAGCAAACGCCTGCGCGGCGCAATTCTCTGTACCGTTTTTTTGATTTAAAAGCCCGGCTTTTGTCAGTTCATCCCGAAAGATCAGGTCCGCGTCGCGCAGTGTGTCAAGGCGCTCTTGGCTGACAGCGCCGAGACAGCGCACCGCCAGGCCCGGGCCCGGGAACGGCTGCCGCCAGACCAGCGCTTCAGGAAGCCCAAGCGCTTCACCGACTGCGCGCACTTCATCCTTAAATAGATAGCGCAGCGGCTCGATCAAAGAAAACCGCATATCTTTTGGCAAGCCGCCTACATTATGGTGTGATTTGATGCGCTGCGCTTTCGAGCGGTCAGGCGCGCTGGACTCGACAACATCAGGATAGATTGTTCCCTGGACTAAAAATTCAGCTTTCCCAACAGATTGGGCGTATTCTTCGAAAATATGGATAAACGTCTCGCCAATGATCTTTCTTTTTTCTTCCGGCGCGGTGATCGATTGCAGGTTCTTTAGGAACGTGCGCTGCGCATCAAGGATCGTGATCTCAGCCCCCAGCTGGCCCTGCAGTGCGATTTCCACTTGTTTTCGCTCACCCTTACGTAATAATCCGTTATCCACGAAGAGTGTATGTAATTGCGGCCCGATTGCCCGGTGCACCAGGGCGGCAGCTACAGAGGAATCCACACCGCCGCTCACCGCAGCCAATACATGTTTTGCGCCAACCTGCGCCCGGATCGAAGCGACAGCATCCTGAATGATCCTTTCCGGTGTCCAGTCCGCGGCGGCGTGGCAGACCGAAATCGCGAACCTTTCCAGCATCGCGTTCCCTCCATGCGTATGCCTGACCTCGGGATGGAATTGGAGCCCAAAAATCTTACCGCCTTTGTGCTGTATCGCGGCGATAATCCCCTGCTCACTCACCGCGGTTGTTATAAAATCAGATGGCAGTTCTTCAACGATATCCCCATGCGACATCCACACAGTGTGCGTGCCTGCTGGCAGCAGCGTGTTCTCTTGCGTGACCGCA
>CAZDIS010000038.1:0-19359 GCA_964505585.1 uncultured Pelolinea sp.
ATTCTTTTCCATTTCTTTTTTGCTGAACTTATCCTGCACAAAACCCGCCATGATCGTGGAAAAAGAAGCGAGATCATCCTTGAAAAATAATTCCGGCATTGAGAACTGACAGATCTCCTCTTTGCTCAACCCGATAATTTTTATGAGAGAATTATTGCAGGTGATGACGCTGCCATCGGTATCCGCGATCGCAATGCCGAGGGATGAGTTTTCGAAAACACCCCTGAATTTTGCCTCACTGGCGCTCAGTTCGCGTGTTTTCTGTTCCACCATTTCTTCCAGGTTGGCAGCGTAATTATTGATGATTTTATTGGATTTTTCTAATTCGACCTGTTTTTTTGTCAATTCGCGCTGGAGCGTGGCCATCTCTGCGTAAAGCATGCCGATATCATCAAATAATTCCTGGTCGGGGCGTGCAGCGGCCGGCTGATCCAAGCTACCTGAGGATAGCTGGTCTTTGCCCGGGCAATATTCATCATCTAATAATTGCAAGTCCTCTTTATTCTCTGCTCCCACCAAGCAAATTGCACCTTCATGGAGAATGCCATTCAAGATAACGAAAGCTGGTTTATTATCCATCTCAAAGAAAACTTCCCAGCCTTTGGCAAACCCTTTTTGCCATACATACTGGAGAAAGCGTGAGAATTTTTCTTTGCTGCCTGCTTCAAGATGATCAAAAAGATTTGAACGGGGTTGGAGTTTTCCCTCAACTTCATGTGAACAAAAGGCCAATGCGATGACCTGAGCGCGCGCATTACATGTGAGGGCGAACCGCATCATTTGCTTTCATCTAATTTCAGTAATTCTCGAGCGACAAGGACCGCTTCATCCGCTGACCTTGCAAATCCATCACTGCCAACTATTTTCCAAAGACCATCTGAAATATTAAAAGGGGGGCCACCCACGATAACCTTGGTCGCGTTGAATTGCTCACTGCCGTGGATCGCGGCGATCACCTCTTCAACCACGCTGATCTGTTTGGAGATGGTCACGGAAAGCGCAATCAGGTGGGGTGATTTTTCCTGCAGCGCCTGCATGATGGCCTGAAAGGGGGCGTTACCGCCAAGAAAATAAGTGTCCCAGCCATCCATCTCGAAGAAGTCCGCGACCATGCGGATGCCGATGTCGTGCATATTGGAGTCGACACTGGCGGCAATCATGGAAAGGCCGTTTTTCTCGGTTGAGAAGATGAATGGATACAACTGCGACATGATCATTTGCGTTGCGGCCGTGAAATAGTGCTCCTGGGCGATGGAAATTTGATTGGTTTGCCACAATCGCCCTATTTCATATAAACTGCTTTGAAACACAGACAGATAGATATCCTGTACGGTTGTACCCGCGTTGACACTGTCCAGAATCAATTTAGAAGCAGCCTGACGATTGCCATCTAAAAGCAAGGAGCGGTACTGTTTTGAAACGCCCGCGAGATCATCGTTTGGAAGGGCAGGTGATTGTTGATCGCAATCCAAATATCGGATGGCTTCATCAATGAATTGGCTGACTTTTTCTCCGGTATCCAATTCCATGCCATCCGAAAAAGTCCTGCGAATGGTATCAAACAGATCCGCCACATCTTTCTGCGAATAGCCCTGACTGAGAAAACGGGTGCGTTTCCAGCATAAGAAATCCTGCAAAATCGCGATATCATCCGCGATCAACGCGACCTCCAATTGTTCAACCAGCGATATTCCCAGCGCGGAAGTCAATTGTTCGATTTGTTTTGTGTTATCCATGTCAAATGACCTTGAAGACTAATTGTATCAATATCCGCAACTGTTCCTGGGAGTTTTCCGCGGCGCGATACCAACCGAAACCTAACTAAAGCCAATATGACATCAACGGATTTGATACAGATTCAGTATGATAATCAAAAACAAAAAGGAATTTTTATGAAAACAGCAATTATATTTGGCGCATCGGGCGGCATTGGATACGCGATCGGGGAAAAATTTCACGATGAGGGGATTTCGGTTATCGCGGGGGTGAGGAAAATGAAAACCGACCTCAATTTTGCCGACCTGGTGATCGAAGGGGATTTTGCTTCAGAAGCTGAAGTCGCGCAAATGGTCAACGAAAACGCGGAGGACATCGGCCAAATCGATGTGTGGATCTACGCGGCTGGTGATATTGGTTACCAAAAAATCAATGATCTTACTTCTGAAAATTGGATACGCATATTTGGGGCGAATGTATTTGGCGCGAAAAACACATTGTCCGCCTGTTACCCCCTGCTGGCAGAGGACGCGCATGTGATGTTTCTTGGGGCATACACGGACCGCCTGATGATACCAGGATTATCTGCGTATACAGCTTCAAAATCTTCTCTGGCCGCCTTCTCTTCCATTGTAGAAAAAGAGTTGCGCGGGAGAAAGGTCTCGCTTATCAGGCCATCAGCAGTAGACACGCCATTCTGGGAAAAGGTTCCCTTTAAGCTGCCGGCTGGAGCGCTCTCTCCGCAGGAGGTCGCGGAAAAGGTTTTTTTGACATACAAACAGAGTTTGACAGGTCTGGTTGACCTATAAGATGAAGCAGCGAAACGCGATAAAATTTCATCCAGCGATAAGCATGCGGACAAAGGGCAAGAGCAATTATCCGTTATATAAGCCAACCAGCACTATTCGTTATGAAAGTAAATCAAGCATCAGGCCGGACACAATGAACCCTACCAGATGATAGGTGTTATTGATCAACCATAATTTGGCTGACCTTCCTTCAAAAAGATCGTTGGTGTACGTTGTCAGCGCTACAAACCCGATCCAGGCAGTTATCGCTGATAGCACACCAGATAAGCCGGTTGCCTGTTTGATGGTCCACAACACAATCACAGAGAGAAGTGTCGCTAAGACAGGGACGATGTACATAGTGAAGTTCTGCGGCAGATCATCTGCTTTTTTACCGACCAGACCCATCCATGGTTTCCCGAAAAGCGGGCCATACCACAGAAAACCAAGCACCATATTTGCGACAATAGCCGCTAAAACCGACCACCAATTTAATCCTGAAAATGACATTTTGCCTCCAATTATATTGATTTAATAAACTATCGCATATTATCCGTATTCAAAACGTCTACAAATTATTAATTGTTTTTGGTGATTTATGATTCTTCGATTACACTTGACCGGGGTTTAATATGAAGATCAAAAAGAAGTTATTGAAAGCGATGAATGACACACGCAGCAACCCATTAGCTCCTTTATGGGCGTGTGTGTTCATCGATATCCTCGGATATTCGATGCTTTCTCCCTTCACCCCGCAGATCCTGCTGGATATGGGCGCTCCGATCGGTATGATCGGATTAATTTTGTCGATCCCGCCCTTCCTGGGCTTTTTTACGAACATATTGTGGGGATCGCTCTCGGACCGTGTCGGGCGCAAAAAGGTGATCCTCATCCTTCGCGCAGGCACTTTAATAAGCTATCTGGTGCTGGCTTTTGCGGGAAGCATTGAAATGATCATTCTTTCACGGATCATCGCTGGTATGTTTAATTCGGTTGTGCCTGTATCATTGACCGTGGTCAATGATGTGATCGCATCATCCAAACGTTCAATGGAATTGAGCAAGGTCGGGGCGGGATGGCTGGTCGGCAGTATCCTGGGGCCGTTTCTGGGCGCACTGGTAGCGGAAAGCGGCGCTTTTGGACTGGGAATCATCAATTTCATTCTGATCGGTGTGACCATTGTGGTCACCGCAACGATGCTTGGAGAAAGCCATTCTGATTTTCAACCTGAAAGCCAACCCGCCTCCGAGATGGACAAAAAACCGATCATATCGATCGGATTACTGAAAAAACCGCTGCCACGATTTTTGCTTTTGCAGAGTCTTTTCAACCGCATCCCATATTTCATGTTCGTAACCACTTCCTCGTTGTTCGTTACCATCCGATTTGGTTTTAGTGTGGCACAAATAGGCGCTTTCTTTACATCCGTCAGTATTGTGAATTTAGTTATCCGCCTGATCTTATTCCCTTATGTCTTAAAGAAGCTGGGAGACGACAACACCGTGCGGCTGGGGTTTGCTTTATACCTGATCGCGTTTACATGGCTGATCTTTGCAGACCAGGTGTGGGAATTTGCATTGGTCAACATGATCATGAGTTTTGCCACCTCAACAGCGATCGATGTGATGACGGGCGTCATGAGCCATGCCGTGCGAAAGAAGGAAATGGGGGAGATGATGGGGCTGGCCTCCGCGGTTGAAAGCCTGACGATGGTGACCGGGCCAATCATTGGAAGCAGTTTATTGGACCTCTCCAACCCAACCATTTATGGATTGTTTGGAACACTTTTTGCCCTGATCCCGTTTGGGATGGATTTTCTTCCTTTGCGGCGGCAGGCGCGGAAAACTGGCAGGGACCTCCCTATAAACCAGTGAATTGATTGGAAAAATATTGGCTAGCGCATGATATGGCAGACGTTTTAGCTTATGAAGCGTGTGCCATTTTTATTCTTTTTCCCAGTACTTACGGTAGTCACGCGCGTATTGACAGAAATCAATTGCAGGCCGCCTGATAAGCGATTCGAGATCACCCGTTAAGATATCCGCCATACCTGAGCGCGTTGACAGGTAAAGGAAAGTCTGTACCAGTGCAAATGCAAACGGCGCGTTTCTGCGCAAATTATTAAAAAAGAACTTCAACAGGGAAGGATCCGTATACGTGATGGTTCTTCCAAGTGTGTTTGAAAGCACGCCCGCAATATATTGGTAGTCAAGTGATTCGGGACCGGTCAGGTCATAGACTTTGTTTTCATGCCCGGTTTCGGATAGAACCACCGCGGCTGCCGCGCCGATATCACGCACGTCGATGAAACTGGTCTTCACAGAACCAACCGGGATAAAGATCTCGTCACGGTCGCGAATCTCCGCACGGTGGGCGGTGTTGAGATTTTGCATAAAGAAACTGCTGCGAAGGAACGTAAAGGACATAGCGGATTTCCGGAGATATTCTTCGACCGGGTAATGCGGGACGAATTTTACGTTTTCGATCCCAATTAGTGATAGAAAAGCCACCTGTTTGACCCCTGCCGCTGTGGCGGCGTCCAAAGCGGGGAACATTTTTCTTTTTGTGTTGGAAATGTGCGGCGGGCGCATCAGAAACATTTTCTTGATGCCGCAGAAGGTCTCTTGAAAGGTTGCCGGTTCGGTGAAATCGAATCTCACGATCTCCGCTTTGTCACCGAACTGCTCCCGCAAACGTTCCGGGAAGATATCCGCGACCCGGATTTCGAAGCCTTTTGCCAAAAGCTCACGGGCGACCTCACGCCCAACGTTTCCAAGCGCCCCTAAAACTAATACATCTGGTTTGACCATCTATTCACTTTCTAATATTTCGTTTATCTGATATTATATGGAACGGTCATTATAATTCAAATAGCAAGAAACACAATTGAGAAGAAAAATGTCAGACACAAAAAAAAGGATCATAGAAGCGGCGTGGAAGCTACTGGAAGAACGGGGTTTTCACGCGACATCGATCAACGAGATCGTTGCGCACAGCAATGCGCCCAAAGGATCAATTTATTATTATTTCCCGGGCGGGAAGGATCAGATTGCCGCGGAGGCGATTGCGGCAGCCGGAGACAAGACCGCTGAACGTATTCTCGAAAATCTAAAAGACACTGTGAAGATCTCCGAGGGTATTTCCGATTTTGTTCGCAGGGTTGCTGACCAAATGGAAAAATCCGGCTATGCTGCCGGCTCGCCCTTGAGCGTGGTAGCTGTTGAGACATCGACGATTGAAGGTCCAGTCAATGCAGCCTGCAAAGCCGCTTACGAGAAAATGATCCGTGTATTCACGGATGTGTTAGTAGCACACGCATTTAATGTAGAAGAAGCAGCATTGTGGGCAGAGCAGATCGTGATCACACTTGAAGGCGGCATTCTGCTCGGGCGCACGTTTCACTCACGTGAGCCGCTTGTGCGCGCCGGGAAGTACTTAGCAAGAGCATTATCAAAATCTATTAATCAGAAAAATGAGGTTAAAAAATGAATACAGCAGTCATTGGCGCAACATCCGCATCAGGGAAAGTCCTGGTAGAAAAACTATTAAAGAACGGGCACAATGTCACAGCGCTTGTGCGTTCACCGGAGAAGGTGGTGCAAAAAAGTGCGCATCTGAAAGTGGTTGAGACGGATGTACGAAATAAAGACAGTATTAAAGGATCTATTAAAAAAGGCGATGTGGTTTTCAGTTTTCTAGGCCCGAAAGGCGATGTGAAAAAAATTGCCGAAGAAGGCACGCAGAATATCATTGATGTAATGCGAGCGAATGGCGCCGACCGATTAATCGTAATTTCTGTAGCCGGCATTGCGGTTGAAGAAGACGAGCGCGATAAAAACCTGATCGATCGGTTACTGCGGTTATTCCTGCGGGATATGTATGCGGACCGTGAAGGTCAGCTGGAAGCGCTGCGTGAAAGCGGACTGAAATGGACCGCGCTACGGGTGCCACGCCTGACAGATGGCGGTGGCAGCGGGGAAGTGAAAGCGTTTTTTGGCAAACCGTCACCTACCATGAAGATCAGCCGAACTGCTCTGGCAGATTTTATGCTTCATGAAGCGATAAATAATAAATGGGTTGGAAAAGCGCCGATCGTATCTGAAAAGTAAAGAATATTTTGGCCAAAACGATTCGCCATCAAGTACAATTTTGATATGCCAAGGTCGAAAACAAAAACCGAATTATTGACCGCAAGTCAAAATACATTTGAAATTTTGCATACGATGATCTCGCCACTCACTGAGGAACTAACACGGCAGGAAGGTGCCTGCGAGCATTGGAGTATCAAAGACATGCTTGCCCACCTGCATGCCTGGCACACAATGTACCTCAGATGGTACACAGAGGGCATGGTGGGTGAGAAGCCGGAAATGCCAGCCCCCGGCTACACCTGGGCGACGACTCCGGCACTCAACGCTGAGATATACACCCGATATAAGGATGATAGCCTGGCTGAGGTTCTGCGCGCGCTGCAAGGCAGCCACCACAAAGTGATGGAAATCATTGAGAGCCATAGTGACGAGGAATTGTTTACAAAGAAGCTTTACAAGTGGACCGGTTCCACATCGCTGGGATCGTATACTGTGTCAGCCATGTCCAGCCACTATGACTGGGCGATCAAGCATATCAAGAAGTTTCTTTCAAGCGTTATCAACGCTCAATAAGAGGTAAGAAAAATCATGGATCTTCCAGAAAAAGATCTGGGTTATTTCCAACTGTTCGTTTTTGATATTGACGGCACCCTGACGGGAAGCGAACATACTATCCGCCCATTTACCAAAGAAACCCTCCTTCGGATGCGCAAAGCGGGGTTTCTTTATACGCTAGCCACCGGGAAGAGCCTGTCGGGCACGATCGCGCAGGCAAACCTGCTGGAGGTGGATTTACCGCTGGTGCTGATCAACGGCGGTATGCTGCAAAGGCGTGACGGCACGGTCCTGCACGCGGAAACGCTACCGGCCGAAATCGTGAAGCGCGTGGTGGACTTATGTGCGGTGCATACGTGTGATCTGGTGATGTATATTGACGACGGGATTTTTTATAAAGAGATGACCGCTAATTTGCGACCGGTATACGGACATTTATCATCGGGCATGCACCCCGTCCATGATTGGCGTCGGATTTCCGATCGGTTCGACAAGGTGAATAAATGCCTGGTGGTTGATACCCAGAACCAGAAAAACCTTTTTATGATGGAATCTGTGTTTGGGCACGCGCTTGATAAAAGCGCAGATGTATTGCATACCAGCAAAATGCTTCTGGAAGTGATGCCGCGTGAAGTTAATAAGCTTTCCGGATTAAAAAAACTGACTGCGCGGATGGGTATTCCGCTATCGAAAGTCATGGCGTTTGGCGATTATGATAATGATGTGGAAATGCTCTCGGGGGTGGGATTCGGTGTGGCGGTCGCGAACGCCTCCAGGCGCGCAAAAGAGGCGGCGGATTTGATCATTGAGGACGCGGAGATGGAGGGGCCGGCGATGTTCCTGGCTAGCTTATTGGACCGCTTACCCACATCAAAGTGAGCGGATAAGCGGCCGAATTGTTAACTAATGTCCTAATAACTTAAGATCGTCCTTAGATAAGAATTTGTAAAGTTTTGCGCCGGATACGGGATCGACCGCGCGGGCAGCTTTACGGCCATTCTTGAGCGTTTCGACCGTGACTTTTTCCACGTCAATAAAAACGCTTTTCTTATCTTTCAAAGAATAAAATTTGAGTTGCGCCATTAATACTCCTTTCATTAGTGTTGTTGAATGATGAAGCGGTATTGGTCCCCCATTGTTGGAATCAATACGTGATTAAGTATATTATATAAGGATATTTGAGGTTTATTTCTTAAAAAATCGGCACCCATATATTTGGGTTGATTGCGCGAAATCCCCTATAATTGGCGCTTCTGTTCATATTATTCAGGACAAAAGGATCAATGCGTTCAAAAATAAAAAACAAAGGATTCGGATTGGCATTTGGCAGTGCAATGGTGCTGTCATTGACGGCAATATTCATCCGCTATCTGACTCACACCTACGCAATGCCCGCTCTGGTACTGGCATTCTGGCGGGAATTATTGGTCGCTGGTGGTTTGGCGATCTTTTTCCTTATTGTGCATCCGAAACGGTTCGGCGGCGTGCGCGGCCATGTGGGCTATTTGATCATGTATGGCTTCGCATTAGCGCTTTTCAACGCGCTGTGGACACTTTCCGTCACCCTGAATGGCGCATCCATCGCGACGGTACTGGCATATTCCTCCGCGGGGTTTACGGTTTTATTAGGATGGCTGATATTGCACGAGCCGCTGACGCACGTGAAATTCATCGCGACGCTGATGAGCCTGACGGGCTGCGCACTGGTTGTAAACGCGCTGGATCCGGCTGTGTGGCAGATCAATACGATCGGCATCGTCACCGGCACTGCAGCGGGCATTTTCTATGCTGTTTACAGTATTTTGGGCAGGGGCGCGGCAAAACGCGGATTGGATCCATGGACGACGATCCTGTACATTTTTGGATTTGCGTCCGTGTTCATGCTGACATTTAATCTGCTCTCTTCTGGGTGGATCCCCGGTGCCGCTCTTTCCGCCAGGGACCTGTTTTGGTTAGGCAAGAACTATAAAGGATGGCTGATCCTGCTGGCTTTAGCTCTGGGGCCGACGCTGATGGGATACGGGTTATATAACATGGCACTGCAGTATCTTGACTCCAGTATCACCAATCTGATCGTCACTATTGAACCTGTATTCACAGCCGCGATCGCTTACTTTGTGTTTGGCGAGCGCCTGACTGTCATCCAGTTGGCGGGCGCAATCTTGATCATGAGCGCGGTGCTTGTGCTGCGGCTGCGAAAAGTAAATAAACCGAAAGACTGAAGCAGGTTTTTTATTAGTGAATACAGCGTGTTGGTCTTATAATAACCGTGAACATCTTAAGGAGAAGCATTGTTTTTTACCGAGGTCATTATTATTTTCTTGTTGATACTGTTCAACGGCATTTTCTCTATGTCAGAGTTCGCTGTTGTTTCCGCAAAAAAGAACCGGCTCACAATGAAAGCGGAGGAAGGCGACGAATCAGCACGTAAGGCACTGGAATTAGCTGAAGAACCCAATCGTTTTCTTTCAACCGTACAGATCGGGATCACATTGATCGGCACATTGAGCGGCGCGCTTGGCGGCGCTACGGTCGCCAGAAAGCTGAACGTTGTCCTACAGGAAATTCCCTGGCTGGAGAATTACAGCAATGGACTCAGTGTGGCTATTGTCGTCATTCTGATCACATTTTTCACGCTTGTGCTGGGGGAACTTGTCCCAAAACAGATCGCGTTGAATAATGCTGAAAAAGTATCGATTGCTGTTTCCCCATTCATGGGTTTTATCGCAAAGATCACAACGCCGTTGGTTCTGCTCCTTAGCGGCGCGACAAATCTGGTCCTTAAGATACTTGGCATTGATCTTTCTGATCAGCAAACCGTAACAGAGGATGATATTAAAAATATCCTTTATGAAGGGGCGGAAATCGGGGTGATCAGGGAGTCGGAACAGAATATGGTGGAACGCATCTTCCGCCTGAGCGACCGCAACGTAAGCGCGTTCATGACACCGCACTCAGAAATTATCTTTCTTGATATAGACTCCAGCAACGAAGAGATCTTTGATCGGATCAGAAAATATCCCTTTTCACGATTCCCTGTTTACCGCGGAAATATGGATGATGTGGTTGGCATTGTCCACTCGCGTGACCTGCTGCTTCAATGCGTACAAAATAAGGAAATCGCATTAGGCGAAGCGATGAAAGCACCATTGTTCCTTCCAGAAACGACACCGGCCCTGGATGCGGTTGAAAATTTGCGCAAAAACGGGATAGAGATCGCTGTCGTAATTGATGAATATGGGGGTGTGATGGGTCTGGCGGGGATGAACGATATCCTTCAGGCGATCATTGGGAATGTGCTGGATGAACACGAGAATTTTGAAGATGAAATTATCCAGCGTGAGGATGGCTCGTGGCTGGTTGACGGAATGGTACAGACGGATGTATTGAAAAGCGTACTTGACCTGGGGGCATTACCCGAGGAAAGCATTGGCCGCTATGAAACCGCGGGCGGCCTGATGATGACGCAGCTGGGCCGTGTACCACAAAGCGGCGATTCATTTGTGTGGGATAACGTACGTTTTGAAGTTGTTGATATGGATGGAAGGCGCGTGGATAAGGTATTGATCACCAAAGAGGATCGTTCAAGCAGCGATTAAGCGCGGCGCATCATTTTAGACCAAATCAATCAAATTTCCAGATCTCCTTGAGGATCCCTTTGGCTGTATCCAAATCGTGAACGAGGTGGTTGAGCATCATCGCGCGCAACGCTTTGCTGTAATCTCTTTCAACTACCGCTTCAACCCACAGCATTTCAAACGCGGCGTTCAGACGGACCATCGCTTGCAAGTCGGGGGGTGTTTTTCCAGGTTGGAGGGGGGTAAAGCCATGCGCGCTGACAAGGGTGGGTGTTTCGATGATTGCGTTGGGCGGCATCCAATCAACGGTATCACCGTTGACGACATTGATGGTGAAAACCTGATTGGTGTTATTGGCGTGGGCGAGCATGACCGGCACAACGATATCACGATACCAGTGGGCGCCACGTTCATCCAGTTTTTCGGGTACTTTACCGTCGGCAGCGCGGTATGCATCCATGACTTCGTTTTCAAATGTAAGCAGTTGTTCGGCGCGCACCTGTTCCTGCTGCGCCTGCTTTTCGTAAATCCGATTCGCGTGATAAAAGTATTTGAAATAAGAGGTGGGAATGCCGCCAATCGCCCTGGCGATCTCCGGATCGACCGGAAGCCCAGGCACCTGATCCAGTTTTTCAAGGATAACGGGCATGAGGTCTTTGCCCTGATAATACACTTCGGTGATCCATCCGAAATGGTGCATGCCGACATACTGGAACCAGAGAGACTGATAGGGAATGCCAAGCATGGCGGCGATACCCTGGCCGATGCCAACGGGTGAATCGCAGACACCGATCATGTTGACGTTTGAGTAGGTCACAGCCGCGTACTGGATGAAGCTATTGGGGTTGGTGAGGTTTAACACGAGCGCACCCGGCGCATATTTTTCAATTTCCTCACAGTATTCCAGGACAACCGGGATGGTGCGTTTGGCGTTGTTCATGCCCCCGGGCCCAAAGGTTTCTTCACCGGGGATACCGAACTGCCTGGGAAAGCGTTCATCATAGGCGCGGGCGTTGTATCCGCCGACCCGGATCTGATTGAGAATGTAATCCGCACCAACCAGGCCTTTGGCCAGATCCGTTTCGTGCGTGATGGTGAGCTGGGGTTGGGAGCCCTGAACCAGCGCTGAACACGCGGCTGCAACCTGTTCCAGTTTGGGTTTGGTGCGGCCAATGAGACAAATCTCAAATGGCGGGCGGTCTGGCCGGGCCAGCAGATCCTGGACCAACACGGGAGAGGCGATGGAGCTGCCGCCAAGTACCGCTAATTTCTTCTTTTCTTGCATCAGAACCTTTCTGCCTGTACTGATCAGGCGCGGTCGTAGAAGGCGAGGATCGCTTCAGCCGTTATGACTGCTTCTTCCTCGCGCATGGTTTCAAAGACAGGGATGTTGAAAACACGGCGCGCGTACGGCCCGCCGACCGGGAAATCGCTTTCTTTGTAGCCGAGATGTTCGTAAGCGCCCTGCATGGGAACCATGATGGGATACATGGCGAAACCACCGATATCATGGTCTGCCAGGTAGATGAGCAACTGCTTGCGCTCTTCTTCCGAGGGGGCGATGGTGGCATAGGAATAATAGACGTGGTGGCAGTATTCCTCAACATGGGGCAGCTGGAGAGGCGTATCCGCGAGCATTTCGTCATAGATTGACGCGATCTTGCGGCGTCGGTTGTTCCATTCATCCAGATACTTTAATTTGACACTGAGCATGGCACCCTGGATCTCATCAAGCCGATCCTGGAAACCGATCACCTCATGGATGAATTTGACACGCTGGCCTACATAACGCAGCATACGGATCTTTTCATTCAACTCATCATCGCTGGTGGTGATGATGCCGCCGTCGCCATAAGCACCCATATTTTTGCTGGGGTAAAAGGAGAACGCGGCCGCGTGGCCAAGCGAGCCGGTACGGCGCCCTTTGTAATAGGCACCGTGCGCGTGGGACGCATCTTCCATCACCCATAGGTTATGCTTCCTGGCCAACTCCATGAGGGGATCCATATCAACGACATGGCCGTAGAGATGAACCGGGATGATGGCTTTGGTCTTATCGGTGATAAGGGGCTCAACCAATTCCGCAGTCATATTGTAGGTTTTGGGGTCTACATCACAGAAGACAACCTTCGCGCCGCAATAAGACGCTGCAAACGCGGTGGCAACATATGTATTGCAGACGGTGATGACCTCATCTCCCGGGCCAACTTCCATCGCTTCGAGAATGATATGCAGGGCTTTGGTACCGCTGGATACGCCAATCGCATATTTACTGTCACTATATTCAGCAAACTCTTCCTCGAATTTTTTGAGGTATGGGCCAAGGGTGTACTTACCGGTGGGAAAAACTTTCCTGGCGGCTTCGAGGACTTCATCGCCAATCTCTTCCCACTGGCGTTCGAGGTGGCCGCTGCCGATCCTGGTGGGCTTGGTGAGGGCTTCCACCCAATCGGGAATTTCGATCTTTTTACTGAGGTCAATCCTGGTCATGTTTTACTCCTGTTAATATTATTTAAAAAATTGCGGAAGGTATTCTTTATGCGCTTCCAGCATTTCATCCACCAATGCGACCGCGGTGGGATAATCGGGAACAAGCGGATTTTGCAGAAGGGCCAGAACAGCATCTTTACGCTCTCCACTGACGGCGGCTTTGACGGTGGCAGATTCCCATGCTTTTGCCTGCTGGCAAAGGGTGCGGATCGACTCCGGCAGTTTGCCCATCACGAGTGGCGTGACACCATGCGCCCCGACAACACAGGGCACTTCCACAGATGCATCCGGCGGAAGATCAGAAATGCTGTCACCATTGCGGGCAACCACGATCTGCACATCCCGGCGGTCAAGCATGAGCGAGAGGATGAGATTAACTGCCGCCTCCGAATAGCGGGCGCCGCCGCGCTGGGCAAGCTCTTCGGGCTTTACCAGGACTTTCGGATCGGCATATTTATTAAGTAATTCTTTTTCTACTTCTAGCACCACCTCACCGCGCGATCTGTCCGCTGCTTTCGCTTCCGCTAATCTCTCTGGATGGTAATAATAATATTGCAGGTAGTAGGTGGGGATGACACCCAGGGTACGGATGAGCTCTGGTTCCAAGCGGGGCATTTCCTCGTTTTCCGCAAAATTTTCGAGGTTGTCCATCAGGGTCTGGGTCATATCCTGACCCTTGATATATACTTTCCGGATCCAGTTGACATGGTTGAGACCTACCCACTCCAGGAAAACGTCTTTGGGTTGAACATGAAAGACTTCCGCCATTCCCGCAATCATATTAATGGGGTTATTGCATAATCCGATCACATTTAAATCGGTGTGTTTCAGGATCGCTTCGGTCATGATGCCGGAAGGGTTGGTAAAGTTGATATACCAGGCATCCGGCGCGTATTTTTCCATATCTTTCGCGATGTCCAGTGTAACCGGGATGGTGCGAAATGCTTTGAAAGTGCCGCCGGGCCCTGTAGTTTCCTGGCCGATGACGTTGTATTTGAGGGGGATCTTCTCATCCAAAATGCGGGCCTGCATTTTACCGACGCGCATGGAGGAGAGCACAAATTTGGCACCTTCAACCGCTTCAGGCCGTTTGGTGCTGAGCGTGATCTTTGTATCCATTTCCGCGTAGCGCACCATGCGCTGCGCCATTCCCCCGACAATATCCAAACGTTCTTTGTCGATGTCATATAGCGCTATTTCCCCTACGCGCAAGTTGGATTCATTCTGGATGAATCCATCAATCAATTCCGGAGTATAAGAACTGCCGCCCCCAATTACAGCTATTTTTTCGATGCCTGGTTTTTCCATTTTTCCACCTCGGATTCTAATTTCTGCACGCGCTTCAATACCTGAATATATTGCTCGGCGTAGTCGATCTCACTCCAAGCGAGCATGAGCAGGTCCAGCGCGTGAATGAGCAGCACGGAAAGCTGCATATCTTCTCCGCGTGCCGCTTTGGTGATAATGGTGGTGTTGATCTTATGTGCCTGATTCTGCTCGTCATTGGCATCCGCGAGCGCTTTTTCAGCAGCTTCCCAATCGCCTTCTTCCGCATATTGTCCCGCTTCTTTGGCAAAGCTGCGCGCGCTGCCGGCATGCAGGATAAGCTGAAAAAGAATTTGTTCCATTTCCTGAGAAATTGTCATTATTGTTACTCCTCTTATGATTCCATTTTATAGCAAATGGCTGCTACTATCCAAATATAGCGGCTGCCATGCACCGTTGATATGATGATATTCCGAGATACCGCAGGCGGTCCAGGGGCCGACCGCGCGCCAGACTGAGAGGTCTTTGCCCTGCAGATGCTGGGTCAGCACGCTGAGAATGCCCCAATGAAGGACGATCAACACGCGTTCTCCGCGATGGCGATCGGCAATTTTATCAAAAGTGCTTACGACGCGGGCGACAAAATCATCTCCACTTTCACCCGATGCCCACAGGGCAAGTTTGACGAGGGGCAGCGTGAGCTTTGGCCCGGAGAGATCCGGTTCAAACCATTTCATATTTCTGCCTTCAAGCCATCCATAAAAACGCTCCATAAATCCATCGGCGGGGGTCGGGTCCATATTGATGGCGGAGCCGATCATTTTGGCTGTAGCCATTGCTCTTCCGAGCGGTGAACTATAGAAAGCGTCGAAAGCCTGGCCGCGAAAATGCTCTGCTGTTTTTTCCGCGTCCCGCACTCCCTTTTTTGAGAGAGGGCCATCGGTTTGGCCATGAATGCGGTGGCTGGTGATGGTCTGTGTTTGGGCATGGCGAACTAAGATAACCTGTGTTGTTTTAAGCATATCCGATAATACCGATTATTGCAGCGGTTCCGCGGTATCGGAGGCACAGCGGAAACCGACAAAGGGGTTCTTTCTGCGCGGAGTGTGCATGCGGATGTGGAAGGTTTGCGCTTCTTCAGGCCCATCGAGCCAATCGCCGCCGCGCAAAGGCGCACGCAGCTGCGAGGGCTGTCCGCCCCCAATCCATTCCCAGACGTTGCCCGCCATATCCTGGCAGCCGTATGGGCTGTCACCCTGCGGAGAATATTTTCCGATCGGGGTGGTATCACCAGAGAAGACGTTGGCATTCTCAATGCTCCACTCGTTGCCCCAGGGCCAGGTACGGCCGTCGGTACCGCGGGCCGCTTTTTCCCATTCTTCAGAGGTAGGCAGGCGTTTGCCCGCCCATTCGGCGTAGGCCGTTGCGCTGAACCAGTTGATTTCGGTGACGGGATGGTCCGCTTTGCCCTCCGGATAGGTGCCTTTGCGCCAATGTTGTGGATCAGCATGACCGGTGGCTTGAACGAATTGTTTATATTCTTCGTTCGTTACCGGAGATCGATCGATATAAAATTCACCTGTTTCCATCTTTTCCTGATCTTCTCCATACAGGAATTCCCCGGCCGGAATCTTTACCATTACTTTTTCTACTTTACCCGCTTTAAAAAGCGGTAACTTTTTTTCTGCCATATTATTCTCCTAATTGGTTAAAACCGATCTACTTGCAAGGCCCTTATGAGCCAATAAAAAGCAGCAATAAAAACTGCTAAATAGTATAGTCCGGTGACAATTGAAATTGGCGCCGGAGTGATGCCGACGGACACCTGGCCCGCATCCAACCCGCCCATCAACAACTGGATAGATAGGATGAGCGCGTTAAAGAGCGCCATGGTGATCACGCCGATCCAGAAATACCCTCTTTTTCCTGCTGTTGATCCGGCAGTTAATACACCCTGCACAGCGCTGACTGCGAGAAGGGCGATGCGGAAAAGGACGAGGGTGATGATGCTGGCAAATAAGAGGAGCGCATTGCTGCTGGTGATCGCTTCTACTGTAATGTTTGCTGAAACATTGCCAAACAGCACCTGAAATCCGGCACCGACCAGCGTGATACCGGTGAATACCTGCGCGACTAAACCCGCACCGAAACCCAGGGCCAGCCCATCCGCTATGCGATCTTTTTGCGCATGATCTTTACTTTTGATCCTGAGGACGAGCAACATGCCCACTCCCAGGAGAAGGGCGGACAAGAGCGCGCTCAGAAAGATGAAAGAAAAATCCACAGCACTTGCCGTGAACCCGACAGTCTCAGCGTTTTGATACATGAATTGGCGCAATAAGATGCTAGTGAATTGACTGAAAAGATTCACGATGAGCCAGACGCCAATACCCCAATAGACGAGGTCGCGTTTGTAATTTGGGCTATAGCGGCTGATGAGGCCCATCGGCAGCCCAGGGGAGAAGATGAAGATAAAACCGCTGGCAATCACCAGCAAGGCACGTAAAAACATAGTAACCCCTTTAATCAGGATTCAGTTGAGATTCAATAAATTATTCTTTATCCGCTTTGAGCGCATTCATGATCTGCTCAAAGATCTTTTCGCCATCGATCATACCGTAGGCGACGGAATCGATATTTTCAACGATGATCCCATGCGGATTGGCAGCCTGATCCACGCTGCGTTTCTTGAAACGCGCCTGTGGGGCGATGAGGACAATATCCACAGGGTCCTCTTCAAAATTCCATCGGCCGATCTCAGGCACATCGACTGCCTTGATCTCGAATGGAACACCCGCGTCTTCTGCTACTTTCGAGGTTTTCTGCTCGATCAGGCTGGAGGACATGCCGATCGCACACACCATAAGCACACGTACTTTTTTCTTTTCTGCCATATTTTCTCCAAATATTGAATTATTGAAAAATAATTGACTATTTTATTAGTATATCATTTAAGCTTGGGAAAATAATCCCCATGCTGTTCAAGGTAATCATCCAAAATCGCCCTGGCTATCTTTATTGACGGCACCAGCGGATGGATGGTTAAAGCTTTGAGCGCGAGGTGATAAGATCTTTCAAGTACCGCTTGAATGGTGAGCTGTTCATAGGCTTTGACCGCATTCAATAACGCCAGATCCTCGGCAGGGATGGATCCCACCGCGAATGGGCGCACGATGCCATTGGAAACCAGGCAGGTTGTTTCAATTACCGCATTCTGATCCATGCCGGGGATGGCGCCATGATTGGGCACGTTCAGGATCATCAACCTTGATGTATCTGTGAGCGCTTTAATCACGTTCAATGCTACCGCTGAATATCCTTCAGCGGATTCATCCATCGTTTCTTCCACATCTAATTTGTTGATGGTTTCCATGCTCTCCTGGTCGATCTGCTTGCCTGTTTCCAGAGACATATAGGTTCCATGGCGCTGGTCGAGATAATGGAGGTAGATCGCATGAATCTTCGCGGGGTCATCTTCCTCATCGCGGATGCGGGCGAGACTGCTGTAGAGTTCCTCGTTAAAGGGCTGGATCTGCATGGCACGGCTGATACCAGATCTAATCAGGTTATCGACCGATTCGCGCGGGTGGTAATAGAAATAGTTGTATTCATTCGGAAGCGCGCCGCGCACGGCAATTTCTTCTCTGCTTACGTGGATATGATCCAGATATTCATCCACACGTGGATCATCGCTGAAGATCCTGGGCAGCACATCCGTGCCATCCAGATAGAGCGCGCGCATCCAGCCGAGGTGGTTGATCCCGTAGTAGTCCGGGAAAAGCCGTTCTTCATTGACCCGCAAAAGCTGAGCCGCCCCACGCATCATATTGGCGGGGTTATCACAGATACCCACCGCGCGGTCAAAGCCCGCGGCACGCGTGATCGCCTCGGTGACAATCCCGGCCGGATTGGTGAAATTGATCAGCCAGGCGTCCGGCGCTAATTCTTCGATCAGCCGGACATAGTCGATGATGACGGGGATGGTGCGCAGCGCCATCGCGAAACCGCCGGGACCGGTTGTCTCCTGACCCAAAACACCGTATTTGAGGGGTACCTGCTCATCGATCACACGGGAGGCGATCGAGCCATGGCGGAAGGTAGTGACAATGTAATCCGCGCCCTGGATCGCTTTCTTCGCGTCTGTTGTCCACTCTAATTTAAACTTTGTCTTTTTCACCAATCGTGGTTTACATGCCAGCTTGATCAGTTCAAGCCGCCGCGGATCAATATCCATCATACATACCGTATCAAGCGGAAGCTGATCCTGGAAGTTGAGAATACTTTGAATCACCAGCGGGGTGCGTACGCCACCCGCCCCAATAAATGTTAGTTTCATAATTGCCTTCTATCTAAAAAGGGGATGCGGAATTTCTCCACATCCCCCGATCGAACATTGATGAAAAAGCGTGCCTATTTATTGACGGCTGCTTCTTCTTTCATCATAACCTGTTTTTCCCAGGCCTTGAAAGCGGGGAACCAGATGATACCTGGAATCACGAACTCGACGATGATCGCGAGGATGATCGCGCGCCAGTCGTAACCGGTGGCGAGGAACATTAGGATCGGTGTCGGGAGTGTCCAAGGTGCCGCGATGTAGGTCGGGCTGACCAATCCAGCCGCGGTGGCGAGATATGCAACAGTGGTGTTCAAGAAAGTAATGATGATGAACGGGATGGCCAAGACAGGGTTGAAGATAACCGGCGCACCGAAGGTGATCGGTTCGTTGATGTTGAAGATGCCGGGCCAAACACCCAACCAGCCGACTCTGCGGAGCCGTTCTGATTTGGAGCGGGTGAAGTAGATGGCGAGCGGCAAAGTTGCGCCGGAGCCGCCGGGAACCACGAATGAGCGGAAGAGCTCTGTGTAGATCGCGGT
>CAZDIS010000039.1:0-18462 GCA_964505585.1 uncultured Pelolinea sp.
CATATTGCCTTTGGGATGCGCGCCGCGCCCGGCGCAATTGAACACGTCCGAATTGATGCCCGGGGAAATACTGAGATCGATGTCATTGGCGGACAGCCGCCGATTGGCATTTGCGGATCGGGTATTCTGGACGCGGTCGCCCAGCTGCGCTTGCGGGGCATTCTTAATCAGCGCGGGCGATTTGTGAAAGACAAAGATTGCATCACGCCCGACCATAAGCACAATCCAGCATTCCATTTATCAGGCGGTAAAAGGCCGATCACACTCTCACAAAAAGATATCGATCAGATCCTTCTAGCAAAAGGCGCTATCCGGGCGGGGATCGATATTCTCATGGATCACCTTTCCGTCCAGCCACAACAGATAGGCGAGATCGTAATTGCTGGGGCCTTTGGTTCCTATATGCTTCCCGAACATGCCATGGGCATTGGCATGCTGCCAACTGTACCGCTGGACCGTGTCAAAATTATGGGCAACGCAGCTGGCGCTGGAGCGCGGATGATGCTGCTAAATACAGCGTCCCGCCGTGAGGCGGAAGCCCTCGCTGAAAAGATCGAATATTTAGAATTGACCGTCTATCCGGATTTTCCCTTATTTTACGCCAATGGCATCCGAGCTTAGATCACCAATTTTAAGCATCACACAGGCATTAATCCGACGGTAAAGAATGGGATCAAAAATAAGGCAATCGTGACGATCGTAATAAAAACAGTCAGCCCAATTGTAAAATAATTCTGCCCTTTCTTATTGCGATAATTTCCCATCAATTCTGGGTCATTAACCAGCTTTAATGCAAGGATCAGAAGAATAGGGAGGAAAACAGCATTAGCAGTCTGCGAAAGCCACATGATTCTGAACAATGGCAAGCCAGGAATAAGCACAAACAATGCGCTGAAAATGATGATTCCGACATACAGCCAGTAAAAGAAAGGCGCGTCATCTCGTCTTTGATCCAAGCCGCGTTCCCATCCGAAAGCTTCTGAAATAGCATAAACAGTTGAAAGTGGAAGTACAATCGCAGCCAGAATCGATGCCCCCATCAAACCAAGAGTATATAATAGGCTTGCCCATTCCCCTGCCAGCGGAGCAAGCACCATCGCCGCTTCCTCCGAGCTTTCAACACGTATTCCGGAAAGGAATAGTGTCGCGCCGGTACTGATCATGATGAAAGCGGATACGATATTTCCCCATGCAGCCCCGAAAACAACATCCAATTTCGTCAGCGGATAGGATTCGATATCTACTCCTTTATCAACGACAGACGATTGCATGTAGAAAAAACCCCAAGGAGTGATGGTCGTTCCCACCGTCGCTAACACGGCAAGTATGTAATCCGTATTAAATTCGAAAGAAGGCACCATAGCGGATCTGACAATCGAACCAATATCTGGTTTCAATGTAAATACAGTTATGATATAGCTTAGGGAGAAAAGGCTTAACACGAGTAGGAATTTTTCCACATTATGGTAAGTCCCGCGTAGAACAAAATATATGATCAGCACAGTTACCACCGGTACAAAGATATATTTGCTTACCCCCATCAATTCCGCGCCGGAAGCGATTCCTGCAAATTGGGCTATTGTCGTCCCCAGATTGGCGATCAATAAAAGAACCATGGCATAAAAAGTCGTCTTTACACCAAATTTCTCCCGGATCAGGTCACCAGCACCTTTTCCGGTTACCGCGCCGAGCCTGGCTGCCATTTCTTGAACAATCACTTCACCGAAAGTTACTAGCAGAATGATCCACAGGAATGTGTATCCGTAATATGAACCGACGCGTGAATAAGTTGCGATCCCTGGCGCGTCATTGTCAGCAGAAGCAGTGATCAGGCCAGGGCCCAGAACGGCCAGGAACAGCCATACCCTTCGGAATATTCCGATCTTTTTCTCTTTTGTGTGTTTTCTTGCCATAGGAGATACCCTTATTCAAAGAAACGCGGTAATCGTTTTTTATACGCAGTTGGTAAGATCGTATCAATCGCGTCATCCAGCGTTACGATTCCCAGCATTTTTTTGGTATTTTCATCAATGACAGGGATCGATAATAGGTCATATTTTGCGATCAAATACGCAACATCGTTCTGAAGGACAAACGGTGTCACAGTGATGGGATCATCATCCATCAGATTCTCGATAGGCTCTTCAGGATGTGCCATCACCAGATCGCGCAGGACAATTATTCCGATCAATTCATCCTCCTGATCAAAAACATGGATGTAATACATTTCATCGACTTCCTGTGCGTCTTCAGAAGAACGAAGGAACCCAATCGCTTCCCCTGCTGTCAGGTCGCCATATATCCAGGCATAATCTGTGGTCATAATACCGCCGGCGCTGTCCGGAGGAAAATCAAGCAGTGAACGGATATCTTGCGCCTCCTGTTCTTCCATCAGGTCCAGGAATTCATTACTCGTTTCAGTGGGCATGCTTGAAAGCAGATCAGCTGCTTCGTCCGGATCCATTTCTTCAAGAACATCAACTGCCTTTTCAATTTCAAGCCGTGAAATGACATCTAGTTGCGTTTTTACAGGGCTCTCTTCAAGCGTATCAGCCAACACCTCATTATTCATCTCTTCCAAAATAGATTGGCTTGTAGACCTATCCAGATCGCTTATGATCATTGCAATATCTGCTGGCGGCAGTTTGCTGATCTTCTCTCTGGATTTATTTAATCGTAATGGTTCTTTCTCTTCCACATATGCCACATCTTCCCAATATATGACTTCTCGATTAAGGCGGATATTAAATAATGAGGCGATTTTTACTGCTATTCGTTCCCAACCTAGCCTGCGCAGTAGACCAAGATTACTGACATCAACCCCGGTAACCAGAAACCCATCCTTCGAATGCGCGATCTGGATATCATTGACACGAACAACCCGTTTTCCTTCCACATCAACAATCTGGTGGTCCAGGACTTGTTTATCCAAGCGCAATGCCTTATCCTGCACAGGAAATGGGTTAACCTGTTCACGTGATACTTTTAATGTGATGCTGGGAAACAGACTACTGATTTGATCGATTGAGATAATGATTAATCCCCCTTTTTCATCCGCCATTTCAATTGCGACTACTTTATTAAAAGGGGTATCTCCTGATAATGCTAATATGTCTTTGCACCTGCCTATTTGTTTTCCCCAAACATCCCAAATTTTTTGATTGAGAACCTTGCTTACATAAATCATATTAACCTCCGTTCTTATAGCTTAAAAATAATTAGCCCTCGGTGACCTGCGAAAGAACGCCGAGGGCTAATTAACCAATAACCATTCAGTTAGGGGTTAATAAATAAAACCTCCCGCGTTAATAGCTTTCGCGAAATTGCAAAAACGTCTACTAGGGTCAGGGTCCAACTCTGTTTTTCTTTCTTCTTTCATGTCTTTTATATCCAATAAATGAGTGTACACCTTTAAGATAATTAAAGTCAAGTTTTTTATAAGAGTCTACGACTTCTCAAAGTCTATTTGGGGTCTCCCAGACTGGTCACACGCCCCAGCATGGTGACAGACTGCTTAATACGCGGGTTGCCATAATATTCAACGCTGCCAATGCCCGCAATGGTTACATCTAGTTCACCGGTAACCCATAATTGCGCGCTGCCAATCCCGCTCAGTGTGATCTTTGCTGTATTCGATTTCAGCTTGTGACCACTGAAATTGCCTGCCCCTGCCAGAACCATCATCTGGTCAGACACCTTACCAGCCACAGTCACTCTCCCTGCGCCGGGGATTTCAGTTCGCAATGTGTCTGCCTGGATCTCTTCCAATTTCATGTTCGATGCGCCCATTAATTTAACAGAAAGATCCTTCGTCTTAAAGGGTCCCATTTTTACGTCTGCCGCGCCCGAGACTGCTAATTCATCCAGATCTTCAACGGTGATATGGATGCGGATGGCATTTGTTGAGAAAAAATCAAATCCCACGCTGATCTTCTCAACCCAGTCGCGTCCCACATCGATGGTCAGTTTCCCATCCGACACATAGGTAGTAATGCGGCTGATCGCGATCTCACCGCCTTCAATCCTGACTTCTTGCTGTTTTCCCTGTGTAATAAATAGCTTACTGACACCGCGCATATTTATGCTTGAAAACGCGTCTAATGCTCTGGTTTCAGTCTTTCTTTTTGTCATTTTTTAATTCCTCTCTTACATTGGATTTCTCTACTTCTTATACGATTTGCCGCCGAAATGGTTGCGTATAAAAAACAGCACAACCCGAGTTGTGCTGCCTAAAGGATGTGGAAATTCGCTTATCTAACGCAATCCACGCAACGCCGAGCCAATTCCCGCGCCTGCTAATCCAAATATGCTAAGAATTACCCCCGCGATCATTGAAACAACCAGGCTTGCGACCCACCCTATCACAACTGTGCCAATTGTCTGCGGCCATTCCAGGTCCAGCGCTTCTTTCGCGGCTATGAACCAGGCAACCAGCCCAGCAATACCCGCCAGAAAAGCGATCGGGCCTGAAACGCATACCAAACCGGGTGCGACCAGCGCGATAACCCCGATAAATCCGACCACGTTCCAAACATAGGCCAGGCCCAGTGTGCGCACCATTTCCTCAAAAGTCACATCGGCTTCAAAGAAAGTTTTGCCCGCCCAGCTGATAATGAAACATCCCACGCCGAAACCAAGCACGGCGAATATTGTGCCGGTGATCGTGCTGATAATCCAGCTTGCACCGGTGACATGCACCAACGCGGCATTTGTGCCAAGCTGGCTCAGAAATGAGACTGCAGCCACAAGCATCCACGCGGTCTGGGTGAATGTTGCATCCTGTTCAACCTCTGAATACACTTCGGTTTTGAAAGTAATCACCTTCATAATTCGATCCATCATAATAACCTCCAGTTGATAATAAATTGATATAGTTGTTAAACCCAATAAAATTGTTTTTGGTATCTCGATTATATAATACACTTTTTCTAGTAAGAGAACTTTAATCGAATTATTAACGTATATGAGATATAACACATCTAAGGGAGTATGCGATGAGAAAACTTTTTGCGATTATATTCTTTATCATTCTGGTTTTTCCGTTGCTGTTTGCCGCAATGACAGCTGTCAGCGTGGTCACCTGGGCGCTCGACCGGGATTTCTATATAGAAACCCTTGATCAGCCTGAAGTTTATGCTGCGCTCAGCACTGCGCCCTTGATTGACAGAGCTCTGAATGCACAGCTGCGCCTCCCGGCGGACGCAAATGCAACCGAGTTAAAAACTTTATTGCAATCCTTGTTAACAGAAGAATACCTGCAGCAACAGGTCCGTGCGTATGTCAATGGATTATTCGATTATCTCCAGGGGAAAACAGAAGATTTTTCCCCGGTAATAGATCTCACGCCACTAAAAACCGCACTCGCGGGAGAACAGCAGGATGCGTTTCTGGCCGCGTTGCTTAAAGCGCTGCCTGAATGTGCGCCCGGCCAATCACCGGGATTTGGCTCTGATGCACAGGCCGCATGCAAACCAGCCGGAATTCCGGATGATCTCATTATTGAACAGGCATTGAAGCCCGCCCTGCCTTTTGTCCTCGCCCAAATCCCGGATCAGGTTCCAGTTGAAGGTGAGTTTGCAGAAATCAGTGAGAACATGCGCTGGCGGAGGTATATCCCCGGAATGGCAGCGCCTGCAAGCACGATGCTTGGCGTCCTGATCCTATCCATGATAGCGCTCGGCGTCTGGTATCTGATCGGCTTGATTGCCGATGCAGGGTGGCATGGACGTCTGCAGTGGCTCGGTTGGACGCTGCTGATCCCCTCGCTACTCGTCTTCCTGCTTGGGTTTGCGTTCCAGGGTGGTGCTGCGGCTTATTGGATCAATTTTGGATTACAGCGTATCCCTGCAGGCGGCTCGGAATTAGGATCAACACTATCGGAACCCCTGCGCATCGTCGCTGGTGCCGCTCTGCCGCGAATTTCAAACGCCTTCAAAATGGTTGGTGGGATCAGCGGGGCTTTTGCGCTTGTTTTCTTGTTCTGGGGGATCGCTACACCCCGTAAACTTACCTGAGAAAAAGTGGTTCAATTTGGCAGACAGAAAAACGTCTGCCTTTTATTATTTTTCGATCACATCAAGCAGGAGTGCGGTTGCCTGCGCGGTCAACGCTGCGCAATCTGGCTGCCCTGGTTTTCCAACCCAATTTTCACGAAGGTCTTTACAGCGTAGATATCCAAAATGTGTCATGAAATCACAGCGGTATGCCGCCGATAAAGTCAGGCACATATCATCATCCATCTCTGGATGCGTGCGGCCAAAGAGCATTCCCAGAACGATTAATCCGCCTGAAAACGCGCCGCACATCTCTTCTTTCGTGCCCGCCACACCGCCGGAAAAAGGTGCTGCGGTTTTCAACAGTTCAGGCAGCCGCTCAGGAAAATAAAACTCCCCGGCAGCCAACAGGATCCCTTCTGAACAATGAAAACCCTGATGGAGACAACTGTTTGCCTTCCTGATTATTTGATTCCTTGTTTTTTGGTTCATCCATCTCCTTAAATGCAAAAAGCGGAACCAGTCCGCTTTTGCAAATGAGGTCTATTCACCCGCGACTTCGTGGCCGCCTTTAAGCGCTACGATCAGATCACGGCGTTTCAGAGCGCGTTTGCGATCAATTTCCACCATGCCTGCCTTGTCATCAGCCAGTCGCTCTAAAGCAGATGTCCAGGCTGCGCTGACAACCGGTGTGTGGTTGACGCGCCAGCGTTCCACATAAACAGGCAGATCATCCGCGTTGGTAATGTGGGATTGCTGTATGGTTTTCTTCACACCGTAAGCTTCAACCGTCTTTTCAATTTCTTCGATTTCTGGTTTAACCGGGCAGATCTGCATACATGCGCCACATTTGATGCAATAGTAATCAGCCAGTGCCAGGTCCCCATTCTCGTCAATATGCAGCGCGCGCGTCGGGCAGATATCCGCGCAGGCCAGGCATCCCTCTACGCATTTTTCCCGGCGCAGCTCTATCTTGCCCTGCCAGGGCTGCTGCACCTTGAACGCGCCATCGCTCGCAACCTCGCATTGCCGGCAGCGAATACAGTGTGCGTCATCCACAGTCAGTGTATCTTCGCCTGCATCGTAAGATATTACTTTGGTGGGGCAATTATCGATCACAAAATCCCTGCGTGACATATCAAAAGCTTCTTTATTGAATTGTGTAGATTGCACCAATTCAGGAAACGCCTCATACTTAACAACCGGATTTTCCGGTTCACCATTGACGTACATCGAGATCACGCTGACCGGACACATTTCCACGCATTCACCGCAGAAGACACACTTATCCGCGTCCACATCAACAGACTGTTTTCTGATCATTCGCCCATCCTCAAGCACGGCATCAACGTGCGTAAGCGCGTCAAAAGGGCAAATGGATGGGCCGATCTGGCAGCCAACGCAGTATTCCAGATCCCAGCGCATCGTATAGTGGCGTGTTACCATGGCGCGTTCCAGCGTCATCTTCTTATCAGTTCTTGCTTTTTCAGTTGTTCCACGACCGTGCATACTCTCTCCTAATCCCGTCTTATTTCCTGCACCTGCTGCCGATCATGGTCGAACACGCGCACGATCAGCGGCGTTTCCCCGGGTGCGGCATGGGTCGCGCATCCAAAGCATGGGTCATAGGCGCGAAATGCCATCTCGATCTTATTCATGATGGCGTCCCCTACCTGTTTACCGGGTTCCACAAGGGCCTGTGCGGCTTTTTTGATCGACATATCGATCGCGGCATAATTGTTGGTTGTACCAACGATCAGGTTCACAGATTCAAGCAGGCCATTCGCATCCGTTTTATAATGATGCGTCAGGGTACCGCGCGGCGCTTCAACAATGGCAATCCCCTCAGTTGGCGTCTCCGTAGGAACAGTGCGTATATTGGTTGAAGTGATCTCCGGATCCGTTACTAATTCCAGTTCTCTTTCCGCGGCGTACAGCAGTTCGACCAGGCGTGCCCAATGGGTAGCCAGCGTGGCATGCACTGGTTTTCCGCCCAGTGTGTCGTAGAATTTCTCATACGCTTCCTGTGCGAGAGGTGTCGCCATCCCGTCTGAGGCGTTCAAGCGGGAAAGTGGGGACGCGCGGTACACCCCGCTGTCTTTACCGTCCACAAACCCTTTCCATCCGACATCCTTGAGATAAGGGAATTTCAAATAGGTCCATGGTTCAATATGTTCCGCGATCACATCCAGGTATTCTTCCGGGCCGTATTTAATGAATTCTTTGCCTTCGGGATCAACAACACGCACCTTCCCATCATAGAAATTGATCTTATTGTTCTCATCGACCATGCCCATATAATAAGTCTCATGGCTGAATGCGTCACTTTTGATCATGTCGACGTATTCCGAATTGCCAAGGACAACATCATCAAATAGTTTTAAACTGAATAACGCTGTGTCGATCGTTCGGCGCGCGATCTCTTCAATACGCACACGTTCATCTTCTGTGATCGGTTTGCTCATGCCGCCGATCAGCGCGCCAACAGGGTGGATGTATCGCCCGCCGATGATTTTCGCGATCTCATGGTTCTCAGCCAGAAGCTGCATAACCTGTGATCCCACTTCGCGCCCAACCGCTTTCACAACGCCAAGGATATTACGTTCGCTCTTGGGAGCGTCTGGTCCGACCACAAAATCAGGTCCGCCCAGAACATAGAAATGGGTAGCGTGATCCGCGACAAAGAATGACGCGTACAGAAGCTCACGCAATTTTTTCGCTGCGGGAGGAGGATCGACGTGATAGACCGCGTCGCCTGCTTTTGCCGCGGCGGTGTGGTGCGCCAGTGGACAAACGCCACAAATGCGCTGCGTAATACGCGGCATTTCCTCGACCGGGCGGCCCTCACAGAATTTTTCAAATCCGCGCAGTTCAGGAATGATCATGTAGGCGTTCTCAAGCCCACCGTCCGGATTCAGGAACAGGTCAATACGCCCATGTCCTTCCAGACGCGTGATCGGATCGATGCTAATTTTTTGATTGACTGATACTTTTTTGGCCAATTTCCTTCTCCTGTTCCTTACTTTCCATATTTAAGGTCAGAAAGGATCGATTCAGCTAGTCCAAACCGGTAACCCAGTCCAACCGGATCAACAATACCGGTCAGAATATCTCGCAGCGCCTGCGGTTCATCCGTATCCACCAGCGCCGCAACTGCGCTTACCAATTTTGAACCCTGGTCAATAACCCCATCCGGCGGCCCATAACAACCGCGGCAGGGCATATTTCCGTTGACGCATGGCAACCCGCAGCCAGCGCGCGTTGCGGGTCCAAGACAGATCACGCCCTGTGTGAGAAAACATTTTTTCTGGTCTAACTCGGTCAGGTGCGGACGTTTGAATTCTGAGATGCGCATTCCGCTTTTTCCTTTTTCGCGGATGCAAACATCACAATTCGTTTTGCCCTGCGCACCGATCACCGAACCCTTTTTGGGAAGTTCACCCGCCAGGATAGTCTGAAATACTTGCCACACCTGGTCAACGACCGGTGGACAGCCCGGCATGAAATAATCCACTTCAACCGTTTGCGCTAATGATTGCACACGGTCATACATCCTTGGGATCTCGATCTCACCTTCAGGAACCTTGCTCTTAACCATCGGGCGTGTGCCGCGCGAGTCATCAAGCGAGGGAGCCGTATCAAATACACGCTCCAGAAGAGTTTCCACATCAAATAGGTTTGCCAGCCCGGGAATGCCGCCCAGATGCGAACAGGATCCAAAAGCGATCATCAATTTGGATTTCTTTCGCAGCAGGTGGGCAATCTCTTCATTTTCACTGTTGCGGATCGCGCCATTGTAAAAACAAATATCGATCTCCTTATCCCCCATCGCTTTGACATCATCATATTTGAAATCCATCGCCGCCGGCCAGAATACGATATCCACCAGTTCAGATAGATCAACCAGCCGCATACCCAGTTCCGTGATCGTTATCTCACAACCGCCGCAGCTGGATGCCCAATAAAAAGCGAGTTTTGGTTTCTGGGTTTTCCCTTTTGCCTTCGTTGTCCTGGAAGCCATTAGACTGCCTCCTTTTCCAGGGATGCCAGCATATCATCCACCTCATGGCGGATGCGCCCCCGGTCCTGTGTGCCGATCTGCGCAAAACGGACACGGCCTTCGGCCAATTGCATCTGGCCAAGCATCGTATCCAACAGGCTGATCTTGCAGTCGCTCACATACGTACCGCGCTTGAAATGGCATTCACCCGGTTTGCATCCACACACCAGCACACCGTCAATGCCGGAATTGAGCGCGATCAGCGCCATCTGTGGATCGATTCGGCCTGAGCATGGGATATGGATCACGCGTACATTCTCTGGATAACTCTCCAGTAGCTGCACATCATCATCTGCGCGCAGGCTCCAGTCGCAAACAAAGACGACCAGTGATTTTTTCCCGCGCTGTTTTTTGATCGCTATCTGGCTTACGATTTCTGCATTGGAAACGCCCGGGCGGGCAATCGCGCCGATTGGGCAGGCAGCCACGCACATGCCGCACCCCATGCATTTTTCAGCATCAACCTCTGAGAAACGGTCCATCACGCCATCCACTTCCTTCTCGATCAAGGTCGGGGCTTCGTATGGGCAGGTCATAACGCAAATGCCGCACCCGGAACATAAGTCTTCGTCGACACTCACCACTTCAAGGGGCGTTTTATATCCCGCCTCTATCGCAAGCCCCTTAACCGCTCCGATCACACCAGAAATGTGTATCTCCTGCGGGCAGGAGGAATAACATAGGTCACATTCCGAACACATCCAGGTCGTGGGGCTCTCGAATGCTTCTTCGCGCATGCCCATCATCACCATCCGCAACAGGCGGCGCGGGTTATAATCCGGTTCCGCTTTTTGCTGGATCAGGCACTTGCTCACGCAGGTTCCGCATGAATAACACACTTCCACATGCTCGCCACCTGGCATCGCCTTTACTTGTTCAACTAATGTCAGAGGCATTTCTTTATTTTCCATCTTTGCCTCCCTCCACTGCAATCGCAAGCAACATTGTGTCCGAGTAATCGGACGCGGATGTCACGTCTGGCGCATCATACATGCGCCGCGCGCGCTTTTCCATGTCAGGACGCAGTGTTTCGATCTCCTGCGCTAGTTTTTCTTTGCCAAGATCATCAATTACTTTTTGCATCTCATTGACAACACGGGCATATTTATCCCCTTCTGCTGCCGATATCCATTCCACCCGGAAGCGTCCCGGGCTCATGCCCATTTTATTAAAAATCTTCCGTAATCGCTCAGCGCGAGCTGCGCCAATTGTTTGGCCAGTTATGTAATTACAATCCTGGGGATGGCAGCCGGAATATAGCACTGCGCCGGCACCCAGCCGGTAGGCTTCATAAATGAAATCCGCATCCATACGCGCCGAACACATCACGCGGATACCGCGTTCGTTGGCAGAATACTCAAAGTGGCTCGTGCCAGCCAGGTCCGCGCCGCCATAAGAACACCAGTGGCAGCGGAATGCGAATATCTTTTCTTCCGGTTTATCTGCCAACAATGTGCGGATCTGTGCCAGAATCTGCGCGTCTGTATAGTGCAGTTGGGTGATGGCGTTATGCGGACATTCCGCCACACATCCACCGCAGCCATGGCACTTCGCGGTCGTCACCTGCGCAGCGCTGCCAACTTCGACCGCAATCGCGCCATACGGGCACGCTTTCGCGCATATACCGCATTTCTTACCGTCCGCGCTTACGCAACGGTCTTCCCATACTTCGGCGATGATCGGCTCTATTCCCCATTCGTCCGAATGTAAAATGCGCCCCGCCCGAGATGCTGCCGCTGACCCGGAGGCAACCGAAGTGGGAATATCTTTCGGACCTTGGCACGCGCCGGCAAAGAAAATGCCATCAGTCGGGCTGTCAATGGGCCGTAGTTTCGGATGGTATTCCATGAACCAGCCACCGGGACTTTGCTGCACATGCAACACTGAGCTTACATCATCCACATCCGGTTGCGGAACTGCAGCCTGATTGAGCATCACCATATCATATTCATGTTCTACCACTTCACCAAGGGCAATATCTTCGGATTGCACAAATAAATTATGTGTTTCTTCATCTTCCGTGATCATGCCTGGCCGGCCCTGGATGAACTTGATGCCCATCTGCCGTGCCCGTTCATAGAATTCTTCATACCCCTTGGAAGGGGTGCGGATATCAATATAGTAAATACTCAATTCAATATCCGGGTACATCTGCTTCAACAGTACCGCGTTCTTGATCGCGTACATACAGCAGAAATTGGAGCACCATGGGTTATAGCGTTTATCACGCGAACCCACACAGTTGATGATCGCCACCCGTTTTGGATTCTTGCGGTCACTGGGTCGGATCAGGTCACCAACGGTCGGTCCGGCGGCGTTGTTCAAGCGTTCCATCTCCATCGCCGTGATCACATTCGGGAAACGGCTGTAGCCAAATTCCGGGATTACGCTCGGATCAAAGTGGTTGAAACCTGTGGCAGCCACAATTGCGCCGATGTCTTCCCAAACAAACTTGTCTTCCTGGCTGAAATCGATCGCGTTCAGCGGTCCGCAAGCTTCCACGCATTTATAGCAGTGGATACACGCGTCCTGGTCGATGGTATATAGCAGTGGCACCGATTGGCTCATCGAGATATAGGCCGCCTTGCGCGGTGCCAGATTTAACTCAAATGAATTCGGTACTTCGATCGGGCATACTTTCGCGCAGTCTCCGCAGCCATTGCAGCGGTCCGCGTTTACATAGCGGGCTTTCTCCCGCAGCTGCACCTTGAAGTTGCCGACAAACCCCTCAACACGCTCTACCTGCGTATATGTTCTTACATCGATGTTCGGGTGACGCGCCGCGTCAACCATTTTAGGTGCAAGAATTCATATACTACAGTCCATCGTTGGGAAGGTTTTATTAAGCTGCGCCATTACCCCGCCGATGGTAGGTTCTTTTTCTACTAATATGGTTGGAATACCCTGGCCTGCCAGGTCTAAGGCAGCGCTTATACCTGCCACACCGCCGCCAACAACCAGCGCCTTCTTGCTGACTGGTACCTTAATCATGTCCAGTGGGGCTAGGAAGCGGGCTTTGGCTACTGCGGCGGCTGTCAGCGATTTCGCTTTTTCCAGCGCGCCTTCTTTATCGTGCCCATGCGCCCACGTGCACTGTTCGCGGATATTCGCCATTTCCATCAGGAATGGGTTCAGGCCAGCTTCAGCAACAGCGCCGCGGAAGGTGGCTTCATGCATGCGCACCGAGCAGGCGGAGACAACCACGCGGTTCAGGTTGTATTTCTTAATATCTTCCTTGATCAGGTTCTGTCCGCTGTCCGCGCACGCATACAATGTGTCGGTCGCGTGCACAACCCCGGGTAAATGGGACGCCCATTCAGCGACTTCGGCTGGCGGAATCACACCGGCGATGTTCGTGCCGCAGTGGCACAGATATACACCGATGCGCAGTTCCTCAGAATTAGGGTTATCGCTCATATAACTCCTTTTGTTGGTTCTCCATTGATTATTATGCGATGGAGCGCATATTTACGGTTTATTTCGGTCCGATTATTTCTTTTTTGATCAATTTCTTGCGTGATTTCTGCGCGCGTTTTTCTGGCGTGGTCAGGGCTAGCGCTTCCTTCGGGCACCACAGAACGCACTGCGGCCCTTCTTCTTCATTCTCACATTGGTCACAGAACTCCACCAATCTCGCTTCATGGTTCATCGTGATCGCGCCAAAATCGCAGGCATCAATGCACCACGCGCAGGCATCACATTTCTGTGCGTCCAGGCGGATCGTCCCCGTTTCCGGGTCCTGTGTAAGTGCCTTTTGCGGACAGGATATGACGCATGGCGCGTTTTCACAGGTGCGGCACGCGATCGCGGTGATCAACACTTCATCAACCCGAACAGTACGGATGCGGCTGCGGTAGGTATTATATTCGCCGTTTTTTGTGTATGAACACACATATTCACAGATCTGGCAACCAATACAGAGTTCCGGATCGCAATCAATATAATTGAATTTTGAGGTTGAAACTGCCATTTTTTCTCTGACTCCTTATACGCCGATCTCTTCAGCTACATCCGCCATCCCAAGTGATTCCAATTTTTTCTTTGGGATCAAGCCGTCATTCGTCCATTCTTTGGCTTTGTAATACAGGTCTTTCATGTATTCCAATTCTTCATCCGATGTAAAGTGTCCCGCGGAAGGGCCTTTTGTCATTGGCTCATTCATCCAGCGGTAGGGAAGTGTGTCATCTTCTCGCTTCCATCCTTCACGGATGTTGAACGCTTTTTTAATGGTGTGTGCGCGTTCGCCGATCAGGTCAATATCTTCATACTTAAAATCCCAACCCGTAGTGGCATTGATCAGATTTACGATCATCGGCCAGGCACCAGCCCGGTCAGCTTTGCCGGTGAAACAGCGGCGTATAAATTTACACAATGGCAGCGTATCATACACAGCCGCGTACTCTTCAGTACGGCGTGCCAGCTCACCGCGTGTCTCATCCACCGAAAAACGATCCACTTCGCCTTTGATATCCGGGTCATAAGCTGCAGTCCGGTTGTGGCAGGGGCCGCGTGTTCCAACTGCGGACCCCAATGAAAATGTCTTTAATCCACGCGCTTCATATCCTGCCGCCTCCAAACCCTTGGAGTGCATTGCCCATTGGTAGGATTCCGTCCCGCGTTCCTTATCGATCGTTTCACTGGCGATCTTTGTCCCCTGACCAAGCAGCTTGCCAATACCGACCTGGTCACGGATCATCTCCGCGACCGCGACTGCGCCTTCGCCGTTGCCGAAACGCAGCTCGATCCCTTCAGGGTATTGTTCACATTTAAAATCTTCTTTTTTTAGAACGCCTTTTTCAAAACTTTCCATCGCCCAGGAGATCGAAATGCCCATTGACATCGCATCCATACCGCCATGGTCAGCGATCTCGATCAATTTGATGGCAGCGTTCATGTCGCTCACACCCAGGTTGGAACTGTTCGCAAACAGGCACTCATATTCAATACCAGTCATCGCACCCGCCCACGGGCCGGTCTTGACCATCGACATCTGCTCACAGGCAATCGGGCACTGCGCGCAGGCGATTGTTTTTACTTTATTATGTTCATGTAAAAATTCACCGCTCACCTTTTCCGCGTCTTCAAATACGCCTTCCTGATAGTTGCGGGTGGGTAGCAGGCCTAGCTTGTTCATATTAAGTACATTCGTTGAAGTACCCAGGATCCGGTATTTGCTGGTATGTGGACCCTGCGCTGCTTGGGTAATATCAAACGAAAGTTCATTGAGTGTATCTGGATCAGCGACTTCAATGCCCTTAGTGCCGCGTACAGAAACCGCTTTCAGCTTCTTGGATCCCCATACGGAACCATGGCCGGTTCGTCCCGCCTGGCGACCATCATTGGTGACATTCGCGTAGCGCACCATGTTCTCGCCTGCTGGCCCGATCGTGGCGGAACGCACCTGGTCATCAGCTAATTCGTCACGGATCGCTTCTTCTGTCTTGAAAGTACCCAAACCAAGCAAACTGTCTGCTTTACGGAATTCAATACGGTCATCATCAATGAGAACATAAATCCATTCTTCGCTTGTGCCATGGAGTACGACACCATCCCATGTTGCCCGTTTTAAAGCAATCGAAAACCAGGAACCGGATAAGCTGTCTCCGATGAAACCGGTCATCGGCGATTTCGAAGCCAGGCCGTATTTTCCGCCTACAGGAACAGGCGTGCCGGCAAATATGCCGTTTGCAAAACAAATGGGGTTGTCAGCTGAATAAGCGTCGCAGCCGGGTTTTATATTTTCCCAGCATAATCGGGTTGCCATCGAAACGCCCCCGATCCACATCTTGTACCATTCTTCGGGTTTATCTTCGACCCAGGTCTTTCTCTCAGTTAGATCTATATGCAGGATCTTACCGCTGTAACCAAACATACTCTCTCCTCGTACGAATGATTTTTCCGGCGTTCTATCCGCCGGCCAATAAGGACAAAAGGATCAACCGGTCACCAGATTTTGGCTGGTAATCCAGCTGGTCTTCGTGCAATATCTGCTCGCCATTTACGCTGAACAAATTGGTAGGGATCATCGATCGACCGTCTTTTTCGATCACCTCTCCCACCAGTGCGGGGAATCGCTGGCTTATCTGATGAACAACATCCACGATTCGTGCGCCGTCCTGGAGAGGAATGGCGACTTCCGTTTCTCCAGTTAGTACGCGGGAAATCCCGGTAAACTCTACAATTACCTTCAGATTGTTCATTTTTGAAATTGTACTAATAGCCAGCAATTAATGCGAGTGATTTTCTTCACTATTAAAGTGCGTATGCCGGACAAATTATAATCTATGGCCGCCGGCATTTTTGTTCAAAAGTGCCTTCGCCGCAAAATTCGGATAGCATGATATTCGGATATATTTTATCATATTAGGTATGTCTGGGGCCAAAAATGCCTGTGCCCAGGCGGATCAGGTTAGCGCCTTCATCGATCGCCACCCGAAAGCTGTTGCTCATCCCCATCGAAAGGATACGCATCTCAGTAGGAGGCACCGGCGCGGCTGCAATTTCCTCAAAAAGGCGCCTGGTTTCCTTATAATATGGTCTTGCCAGCTCGGGGTCGCCGGTTAGCGGCCCCATTGTCATCAACCCCATCAGCCGCAATCGGCTGCAGGAATGAAGAAATTCCACCAGTTCCCAAACATCCTCCGGCATGATGCCGGTCTTGTTTTCCTCGCGCCCGCTGTTGACCTCGATCAGGACAGGCATCGTCTTCTCCGCCTGCGCGCAGCGTTTTTCCAGTTCTTTCGCCAATCGCAGAGAATCAAGCGACTCGATCATATCAAATAGTTCCACGGCCGGTTTTGCTTTATTACGCTGCAGATGGCCAATGAGATGCCATTGCGCCGGAAAATCAGCGCTGTTCACCATCGGCTCGGCCTCCTGAACATAATTATGGCCAAACAAGCGCACACCCGCTTCAAAAGCCGTTTTGGCTTCTGCCAGTGTTCGCGTTTTCACAGCCGCAAGCATCTCAACCCCATCCGGGATTGATTTTTGAATGCGCTGGATACGCTCTGCAATGACCTTTTGATCAACCATCATTATCTATTTTATGCTAAAACATTCAAACGCCAATCGTACCCATCAAAAATTACCATGGTTTGCAGATCAAAGTTTTCTATTAATTTGCGGCGCATATCATTCTCAGGAAGATAAGAATGGATCATTTCCAAAATTCCCGCATGCCCGCCAAAATCTTTCTGGTACCACTTAAATAATTTTGTTATCCGCAAAGCGACACCGCTCTTATCCATCTTTGTTGTATTATGGATATGATTGGCTGCGGCCAGGTCCAGTTGCGCGTCGATTCGATCCGCGGAATAATAGGCGATCGGTGCGCAGGATCTGCTGGCGCAATTCAGGGCAAAATGGATGCGCGCGTCTACCGTTTGCAGCGCATATTGCAAACGCGGATCATTTCTCTTGTAATGTTTTCCCGGCAGGTATGGCACCCCGCGGTTTGCCCGCAGTATGCCATGTTCGATGTCTTCCAGACTGAATCGCATGCCGCCGATCATGTACGCTGCCCGCCTGAAAAACCTTATGATCCCAAACCATCCTTCTGTGACGCTCTTATTAACTGAAAACTGCAGCACAGCGTCAATTGTTATCAGGTGATAAATATTGATCCAGAACGCTTTTTTCTGTGCTTCTGTTTCAAGCGAATTGAGGTCGAATGCGGCCAGACACGGATAAACCGTGTTTTGCAGCGTCTGATAAATATCACTTTCACGGATTTTTTCATAATGCACACCTGTATCGGTGATAACGTCTATCGTCTTCAGCCCCAGGATCATATCACTCACAACCGTTTGCAGATCTAAATCCTTTGCGCATTCATTTTTTTCATGATTAAATGCGTCTTTTTTAAGTGTGCCAAAAAGGATATCGAGCAGCATATTTCTAATGCGGATCATTTTTCACCTCAATTAAATTAAAAATAAAAAGACACCCATCGTCCGGGTGTCTTTAGATCGCAATTATTTTTTCTTTGCCTGATTGGCAACCGCATTGATGGCCGCGTCTACGGCTTCCTGGTCACCCAGGTAATAATGCTTGATGGGATGCATTTCCTCATCCAGCTCATACACCAGCGGAACGCCGGTGGGAATGTTTAATCCCGGGATCTCTTCATCGGAGATATTATCCAGGTATTTCACCAGCGCGCGTAATGAATTGCCATGCGCGGCAATGATCACACGTTTGCCTGCCTTGATCGCCGGAACGATCGCGTCGATCCAATAGGGCAGGAAACGTTCAACGGTGTCTTTCAGGCATTCCGTACCGGGCACCTCATCGATCGGCATGTCGGCATAACGCCGGTCATTACCGGGGTGGCGTTCATCATCCCGCGCCATCACGGGTGGCGGTGTATCATAACTGCGGCGCCAGATATGCACCTGCTCCTGCCCA
>CAZDIS010000040.1:0-18229 GCA_964505585.1 uncultured Pelolinea sp.
ATAACGGAATCCGAAAAACGAACCGATTGGTTCAATATTGAAGCATGGGGCAAGACAGGTGAAATCTGTATGAGACTTCTCAAGAAGGGCAGTTTGGTCTATCTCGAAGGCGAATTGCGCACCAACCGTTATGAAAAAGAGGGTGAAACAAAATTCTTTACTAAGGTGGTTGTAAACCGCATGCAAAAACTTGATCGATCGGAAAAGGAAAAAGACGAACCCGGCACAATTGATCTCGCAGACGCAATTCCTGATGAGGAGTAAGAGAGTTAAAAATCAGCCCGCCGATTGGCGGGCTGACCTTTTCTTGTTCTTTAATTTAGTTCTTCCAGCTGCTTAACCATCCCCTCAACTACATCAAACCCGCCCTGCCAGAACGCTGCATTGGAGATGTCAATGCCGGCGTCGGCCAAAAGCGCAATAGGGGACTTTGCTCCACCTGTGGATAAGATGTGGACATATTTTGGCTTGAAGGCGTCGCCCTCTTCCTTGAACTGCTTGTAGAGGGAAAGGACCAGCAACTGTCCAAACGCATAAGCGTAGACATAAAACGGAACGTGGTAGATGTGGGGAATGGAAACCCATTCCCATTTGAATTCTTCACCAATGTCAATAGTGTTTCCAAATTGCATTCTTAAATTATTAAAGTATGCGACTGAAAGATCATCAACCGACGCTCCCTCAACAGTCATCTGGTGCGCTTTCTTTTCAAATAATGCGAAAAATGACTGCCTCATGATAGTCGCGTAAGCATCGTCTACTTGCCGGAATAGAAGGTCGCGCCGGATGCTGTCTTCTTTTTCTTCTTCAAGCAGTCGGTCTACTAGCATCATTTCCCCAAAAGTGGATGCCGTCTCCGCCAGCGGCAGGCAAGCGTGCTGTGTAAAAATGCTATGGTCGCTTGCTAACATTGAGTGGATTGCGTGCCCTAACTCATGAGCCAGGGTTGCGACATCATCCGAGCGACCCTGATAATTGACCATAACCCATGGAGTGAGATCAGGAGTAATTGTTGCGCAAAAAGCACCAGAACGTTTCCCTTTCCGAATCTCGCTATCAATGTGCATTTCCTTAATCACACGCATTGCCATTTCAGCGAAGCGCGGGTCAAACTGGTCAAATGAATCCAAAATGATATTCACCGCGTCGCTGAAAGCAAATTCTTTATTGGACTTCGAAACAGGCGCATAAATATCATATCGGCGCAGCTTATCCATTCCGAATAAATTTGCTTTAAGGTCAAAAAATCGCTGGAAAATTTCAGCATTCTTTTGCGATATCGTGAGAAGTGTTTCAACTATTTCGTCGGGTATATCATTATGTAAGTTCCGCGCAGATATCGGTGAATGGTGTCCGCGCAGGTTGATCAATTCGTTACGCCAATCACGTACACGCGTTTGGTACATTTGCCCAAGGATAGGCCCATCATTTCCATAAACGCGGTAGAGTTCCTTGTATGCCGCAGCCCGCAAATCAGCATCAGGGCGCCTGACGAGAGACATCAGTTCACCGCGGGTTAATTCTTTGTCCTCACCGTCTATCCTTATGTTGAAAGTATAACGGTTGGTAAACGCATCATACAGCGTCACCAATGCATTTGTGCCTGTAACGTCTTTAATGTTGATAATTTTTTCTTCCGGCTCCGAAAGCGTGTATGGTTTGAGATGACGCATTTCTTCTAACCAATACTTGTAATCACCGGAGTCTTCCATCAGCATATCAGCCAATTCATCATCTAAGGATTTCCACCAAAGGCTAAAGAACATCACGCGGTTTGATATCTCTGCGGAGAGCTGTTCGATTTTTGCAAGCAGAGATTGAGATTGTTGGTTCTGCGTGTCTTCTGTAAACCATAGTTCCGCATAACCGCCAATTTTATGGATCAATTCCGTTATACTTTCTAGCTCCTTAATTATCTCCAGGAACAATTTCTGTTCTATGTCCTGGGCGAGGCGGCCCCTGCGTTTTTCAAACGAGGAGACCTTTTCGTCCAATATATTAAAAGCATCTTCCATTTTTTTGGAATCTGCCGCGGGAAATAGATCGTCAAGCCTCCAGCGGGTAAGTTTCAGTGGCTCTCTATTTATTGTCATATTTTTATCCTCGATATCCTTAGAGTGGATATTATACGCTTGTAATTATGGAGAATGCATTAGAAGAACCTAAAGGCGCCTTAATTTGATATAAGGATTATTTAAAAAATGCCAGTAGTTTCTCGTGCAGAATGCCATTGCTGGCAAGGATTGCATATGGCGGTAACATATAATTGTCCGCCCCCGTCAGGGTGGTGATTTTTCCGCCAGCCTCCTCAACGATTAATGTGCCAGCCGCTATATCCCAAGATTCAACCCCGATTTCCCAATATCCATCCAGCCGACCTGCGGCAACATAAACCTGGTCCAGCGCGGCTGAGCCCAGCCGGCGGACAACGTGCACTTCTTTTATCAGTGCGCTAAAATGATCCAGATTATTGTTCTTCTGGTGAATATTATATGGAAATCCAGTGACCAGCATGGCATCAATGAGTCTGTTGGTTTTACTTACGCCGATTTTCTCTTTATTCAACCAGGCCCCTCTGCCGCGTTCAGCGAAAAAACTTTCATCTCGCATAGGGTCATACACGCAACCATATCGCATAATACCGTTTTCTTCATAACCGATGGATACAGCGAACAGCGGCAATCCGCGCGAGTAGTTCGATGTGCCATCAACAGGGTCGATGTACCAGTATTTTCCCCGGTCCCCTTGTGTTTTTCCTCCCTCTTCGGCTATGATCGTATGATTTGGAAAATGTTTTCTGATCTCGCTGACAATAAAATCCTCTGCTTTTTTATCTATTTCGGTAACAATATTGGTTGGCCCTTTGTAGTCCAGTGTGTGGACATCGTTAATCCCTTCCCTTAGGATGCAGCCCGCATCTTTTGATAATCCTGTGACAAAATCTAATGAAACTTCCATGACTTATTTGATTTCCTTTCGATGGTTTTCGGGTCAGACTCCTCCGCTAATTTTTCAAAGAACGCATCTAATAGATCCTGACGTTGTTTTGCAATCTCAATAGCAGTAGCGGTGAACAATTTTGAAGAGATATGTTTTAACTTAAAGATATATTCATGAAAAGCGCTGTGTGCTTCACCCGATATTCTTTTACCATTGCGCAAGAATTGATCCGAGGGTTTTGCGTATGCCGGCTGCCTAACTTGCTGTGCGTAAGCAAGCGCACGAACGACCCCAATTGCGCCGATGACATCCAATTTGTCGGCATCAAACAATACTTTTGCTTCTATCGTTTTGGGCCGCGTGTCTTTCCTAAACCGATGCGCGAGAATGCAGTGTTTAACCGCGTTGATATTTTCTGTGCTCCATCCATCATTTGTTAGAAGTTGTCCTGCAAAATCGGCAGAATCAATGTGGTGGTTCTCTCGCTTACCTTTTTCAGGTTGGCTGCCGCTGGCATCATGCAGGAGTGTTGCGGTGAGCAGTATCTGCATATTAGCGTTTTCTTTTGCGCCGATCAGCTGACACATGCTATACACCCGTTCAATATGATCAAATCCATGAACAGGGTCATAGGCCGGGTACCAATTCCGCGCTTGTTCTAACGTCAGCATTCTTATTTCCAGTTGTGGATAACCCCTTTTTTAATGATCGTATTGACCTGATTGATTGCAAAACGGTAAGAAATCTGTCTGTAGTCCGGCACAGACAAGATGATCATATCAGCTTGTTTTCCCGGCTCTATGGAACCGACTTTGTCTTCTCTTTTGATCGCGGCAGCCGCGTTGATGGTGGCCGCCGCTAATGCTTGGGCAGGGGTCATATTCATATAGCGGCAGGCAAGCGCCATGACAAATTGCATATTGCCGCACCATGCTGTGCCCGGGTTCATGTCACTTGCAATGGCAATGGTGCAGCCTGCATTGATCATTTCTCTCACAGGTGAATATTCTGCTTCTGCTAAACCAAATGGTGTGCAGGGCAAAGAGACGGCGACTGTATTTGACGCTGCCAGTGCCTCGATATCCTCTTTGCTGGTTTTTACAAGATGGTCGGCAGATACTGCCCCCATTTCGACCGCTAAAGCTGTACCGCCCAGATTCTTAAACTCATCCGCGTGAACTTTTAATGGATAACCCAGGTCGGCCGCGGACTTGAGAATTTGTCTCGACTGCTCTAAATTAAAAGCACCATCTTCACAAAATACATCCACAAATGGCAGTGGGTGCGAGGGATATTTTTCATGCCACCAGGTTTTCACTTCAGGCAAGATCTTCTTACACACCAACGCAACATATTGCTGTGGTTTGTCTTTAAAATCTCTTGGGATCATATGCGCACCAAGAAATGTAGGGGCGATTTCAAGCGGACCGGTTTGGTTTAGCTCCATTACCACTTCAAGCTGTTTGCATTCTGTATCCAGATCCAAGCCATACCCGCTTTTTGCCTCCGCAGTTGTCGTACCATGGCGGAAGATGGAACGCGCTCTCAATAAGGTTTCATTATAAAGCGCGCCCTTTGCTTTCCCACGGGTCGCGTTTACTGTTGATTGGATTCCCCCGCCAGCAGCCATAATCTCCATATAGCTTTTCCCCTCAAGCCGCATCTCAAATTCCTCTGCCCTATCACCGGACCAAACGAGGTGTGTATGAGGATCGATCAATCCTGGAAGGATGGCGCAATGATCTGCTGAAAAATTTTCTTCCTGCGAATATTTTTTCTGCATCTCGTCAGAGTCTCCGACTGCTAGAATAATTCCATCCCTGAAGAGAACCGCACCATTATTGACAATATTAAGGGTTCCCAAACGGGCACCACGCTGGGGCGCGCCCGAGACAGTTACAACCTGAGATGCAGAATGAATGAGCATTTTATTTTTACCGATATAATGATTTAGCAATTATACAGGGTCAGAAAATATATGGCGAAAACGGAAAAATGGATACTTGTTGCAGGCATATTTGCCTTGTGGGCTTTGCTAGCATATTTTGCGGGTGGCCCTGTTTATTCTGATGAGTTTCTATATATCGACGTTGGACTTCGCAATCTGACCGAACCACATTACGGTAACCGATATTTCCATATTTATTTACAAAAGTTATTCATGGAGGCAGCGCCAACACCGCTAATAGGAATCCGAGTTTTTTGGGGCTTTCTGATGGCGTTAACCTCCGGATTGATTTATTACAACGCACGCACTTTCACAGAAAAGAGCACAACCCTGCACGGGCTGCTGGCAGTTGCTTTCTTTTTCTCGTTTTCCATTGTGAGGGAATACTCTGGCGAACCGGCTGTGGATATCACAGCAATGGCGGTTGTGAGCTTATATATAACCATTTATTTAGATCTTTTGAAGAGGGAAAGCCAGGAGAAACGCCATTTGTTTTTCCTTGGCGCATTAACCTTTATTGGGTTTAAAACCAAAGAAACTACTATCTTTGTCCACTTGCTCCTTTTTGGTCTTTTAAAAGGCAAGCTCGAAGGGAGAAGGTGGTTTAAAGCCCTTCTGCAATATTTCACCCCATATATTATTGGAATAATAAGCGGCGTCTTCATCTTCATTTTCTTAGATGCTGTATTTCTGGGTAAACCATTTTTTGCTATCTCCCCTTCGACGTTCCAGAGCGTTTTTGAAAATTATGATTTTGATCCGGGGTTTCTCTTTGGTCCAACAAGTTGGTATACAGAATACCTGTTTGATGATATTCTGTTGCCCTTCACGCTTTTTCTTTTGAGTGGATTATTGCTTCGGGATCAAATCATAAAAGAAAAGATGCTGATCTGGATGTATCCGTTTGTCTACATTGCATTCCTAAGCTGGAATATGCTCAAAGTGCCCTGGGGTTTCATTGAGCGTTTTATTTTCCCGGTGCTACCGGTATTTGCCATATTGGCTACGCAGACTGTGGATTTTAAAACCATTCTAAAAATTAAAAAACGCTGGATGGCTGTGCTTGGTATTCTCTCTGCCATGTTTTTCTTCTTCGTCCTGCGTCAAGTTTGGATTCAAACGGCACAAGTTTACAGCTTCGACTACCTGCGATTAATAGAGGCAGTATATTTTCCGATCTTGATATCGTTACTGCTGGTTATTTTTGTCTGGAATAAGCCATCCCGTTGGGTTCTGACACTGATAGTGCTGTTCTGCATCGGTTCATTGCTGTTCACGCCACTTTCGAATAACTATAAATATTTTGTGCGATATCCCAAAATTCGCGATCGATTTGTAGAGCAGTTTTATCCACTAGAGGCGTTCAAAGACGTATTTAGCCTGGATTACGGGGAAAAGATTTATATCTCTACTGATTTAAAAAACGGCAGCGATATGCTTAGCATTGATCCAAACGACATTAGCGGAATGATTAATTTTTATTACGATGAACGAATTGCTGCAGGAGATGTATACGTAGGATACAACCGAAAAAAAGTAGCCTCAGATCTTATCAACCGCGATTTTGATTACGCGCTTTTGACCGCTTATGACGCTGCGTCTCTGATGAATGGATCTGCGTGGAGCCAAATCCTTGAAAAATATTCCCATGTGCATACCGACGGTGTCAAGAGCGTATATCTGCTTGAGAGATAACGCTTATCGACCAGTTTAGGACAAGGTAATGTTGGCGCGCGCAAATGTTGCCCCTGATAATTTTTCAATTAGCAGCGCGCGGGCTTCACACCATATATCAAATAGCGGACAGGACTTCTTAAAGGGGCAGGATTCCGGGTTTTCAGTACACTCATTTAGGATCATGGGGCCGTCGATAGCCTGGATCACATCTAACACAGAAATATCCTCGGGCGCTTTTGCGAGCGACACACCGCCTCTTGCTCCGCGAGATGTATGAATTAGCCCTGCGATGGAAAGCTGTGAAATAATCTTTGCTAAAAATGACGGGGGGATATGTTGCGCTTTGGCAATTTTGCTGGTCGGTGCCTTGTTACTTTCATTCAGCTGTGCCAAATAGATAATTGCCCTTAGTGCATAGTCTGCCTGTTTTGTAATCTGCATGCTCTCTCATCCTCTTTGGATAATTAGTATAGAATTTGTCCAAATATAAGTGTATAAGAAAAAACACGAGAAGGCAAGTGCCTGCAGTATAATCGGCGCATGGCTGATTTTAAATTTTATATATCGATCAAAGTACGCTACGCAGACCTCGACGCACAATGGCACGTCAATCACACACGATTCCTGACCTACATGGAACAGGCACGGATGGAATATGTGATGAATCTTGGGTTGTTCGATGGAGAAACTTTTTTAGATCTGAGGGCTATTGTTGCTGACGCCCACATTACCTATTTTTCTCCGATTAAGCTTACCCAGGACATCAGAGTGGGGACGCGCACAAAGAAGATCGGCAATAAGAGCATGGTTTACGATTATGTTATTGAGGATGCGGCCTGTGGGGATGTTCTCGCAAAAGGAGAAATTGTTTCGGTTGCCTATAATTTTCGTGAGCAAAAATCAATCCGCGTACCGGATGAATGGCGAAAACGAATTTCTGAATTTGAGGGACATACGTTTTAGCGCTTATTCCATTTCTTCCGGGCGGATCTTATCTACCTGCCCGTAAAAAAAGATAATATCGACATACCCGCCTGATTCGAATTCAAACACATGCCATTCCAACGGAGGAAAATGCAGTGTCATGCCTGATTTAAGTGGGATAGGTTCTCCAAGTTTGTCTTTCGCGATTCCTTTTCTCACCCTTCCATTTTTGGCGTCCAAAACAAAAACGATCTCCTCCGCGTGATTATGGGGCTCCATTGCTCCGCTTTCATCAGAATAGCGTGCGAACCCCATTGTCATTTTTCCACTCAGCGATGGGGCGTCTTTTCCAACCGCTTTTTGAATGATGCGTCCCGGTAAAAATTCTTTCTCTAAATCCTCACGATTAATTAGTTCCATCGGTTTCCCTTATGTGTTCTTGGTCTTTTAGCAAAATTATAAGGGTTATTTCGTTTAATAATCCTATTAACATTACGTTATAAACCCATCATTGTGCGATCATACAGCATGATATTTGGTAAAATCACGATGATATATCAGAATAATTTTTCCAAGAATCCTGGAGGTTTTAATTTTGTCTGGATTAGGAAGTTTTACCCAGAGTGCGAAACGCGTTCTCAGATTGGCACATATTGAAGCTGAACGCCTGCGTCAGCCGGCGATCGGTTCAGAGCACCTTCTGCTGGCAATGCTGCAGGAAGATGCAGGCGTTGCGGGGCGTGTATTGCGTGAGTTGGGTGTTGAGTTGGACCGCGCGCGCGAAATGGTCTTAAGAATCAGCGGGATGGGTAATGAAAAGGTCGAAAAAATCGATCTCGCTCAAGATGCCCGCAAAGTGCTAGATTTTGCTATTGAAGAATCAAAAAAAGCAAACAGTAAGTATGTTTCTACGGAACACCTCCTTCTGGCTTTGATCGAATCAACAGAAGGGAAAGCGAATGAGGTGATTGCCAAGTTAGGAATAACTCCTGCACAAATTCAGCGCCAGACCAAACGGGTGTTGAGTGAAAACCGTGAATCGCTTTCACGTGTTCGAAAAAGTGCGTCCGCTAGTAAATCAAAGAAAAAAGAAGAAAAAATGCCGTTGGTTGAACAATTGGCAGTAGATCTGACAGCATACGCAGAAGATGGAAAGCTGGATCCGGTAATAGGTCGTGAAAAAGAAATCGAACGTGTGATTCAGATCTTGGCCAGGCGCACAAAAAATAACCCAGCATTGATCGGAGAGCCTGGTGTTGGAAAAACTGCTATTGTTGAAGGGCTGGCATCTCGTGTCGTTGAAGGAGATGTTCCAACCCCGTTGCTTGGAAAACGTGTCCTTCGGCTTGATGTTGGTTCGCTTGTTGCCGGCACGATGTATCGCGGCCAGTTTGAAGAACGGCTAAAACGGGTTATCGACGAATTAAAGGCATCTGACGCAATTCTCTTTATTGATGAAGTACATATGCTGGTTGGTGCCGGTTCTGCCGGGTCTTCCGTTGATGCGGCAAATATTCTGAAACCCGCACTATCGAGAGGGGAACTGCAGGTGGTTGGTGCAACCACACTGAATGAATATCGCAAGAGCATCGAAAGCGATGCGGCCCTTGAACGCCGATTCCAGCCGATAATTGTTGAAGAACCAACGGTTGAAGAAGCCCTTAAAATTCTTCAGGGTGTCCGCAAGAATTATGAAGAACATCATCGCCTGGTTATATCAGATGAAGCCCTTTCTGCCGCGGTCAGTCTTTCCGCCCGATATATATCAGATCGTTTCCTTCCGGATAAGGCAATCGATTTGATTGATGAAGCTGCTTCCAGAGTACGCATGTATAAGAGTGAAACGGCCAAAAACAGCAAGAAAGTTATGTCTGAATTGCGTGCGAAAAAGAAGGCATTCAACGACCTCCAGGAACAGGATAAACCTGATGAAGCATCAAGAGTGAATGAGGAGATAGCAAATCTCGAAAAGGAACTGGAAGGGCTCAGAGATAAATGGGATCGTGATACCAGCCCCGTGGTCAGTTCTGACGATATTGCTGAATTGGTCTCTATGTGGACCGGCGTGCCTGTCATGCAATTGGCTTCAGAAGAATCCACAAGGCTGCTGAATATGGAAAAAGAAATCAGCGGTCAAATAGTTGGACAAAAAGAAGCGATCGAGCGTATCTCCAAAGCAGTTCGCCGAGGGCGCGCGGGATTAAAAGATCCACGGCGTCCAATTGGTTCTTTCATGTTTTTGGGACCGACAGGCGTTGGAAAAACAGAATTGACAAAATCTCTGGCTTCATTTTTATTCGGGAGCGAAGATTCCTTAATCCAATTAGATATGTCAGAATTTATGGAACGTCACGCAGTCAGCCGTCTCGTTGGTGCTCCCCCCGGCTACATTGGTTACGATGATGCCGGCCAGCTGACAGAAGCTATTAGGCGGCGGCCGTACTCGATCGTTGTTTTTGATGAGATTGAGAAGGCACATCCAGAAGTACACAATATGCTCCTTCAGATCATGGAAGAAGGACAGCTCACTGATGCAAAAGGGCATAAAGTGGACTTCCGAAATGCGATCATTGTCATGACTTCTAATATAGGGGCGGACATGATCAGGAATGAAGGTGGCTTCGGCTTTAACTTGGTACGCGATAAAGATCAGGAAGAAGAATATGCCTATGAGCAGATGCGAAAAAAACTAATGGACGCGCTCAAGAAAGCCTTCCGCCCTGAGTTTATAAACCGGATGGACAGTGTAGTTGTGTTCCATGCCTTGAACCGTGGTCATATCCGCATGATCGCTGAAAAAGAGATTTCCAAAGTAGCAGACCGATTGAAAGAGAGAGAGATAATTCTCTCCGCGACGGATGCTGCCCTGGCGTTACTGTCAGACAAAGGATATGACCCAGATATGGGCGCACGTCCTTTACGGCGTGTAATCCAGATAGAAATCGAAGACCAGCTTTCCGATGAATTATTGGCGGGTGTCTTTAAGGACGGCGATCACATTTGGGTAGATGTGGACAGTGAAGGCGGTTTCATCTTAAACGAATCTCCTGAAGAAGAACATTCTAAAGAGGAACCCCTCGGAATAGGATTATAAAAACAGATGAGCCAGATTATTGCTGGCTCTTTTTTATATTACCCAATCATGGTTTAGAATGGTAGGGGGAGAATCACATGGCAAAATTACACACACAATTTGTCTGCCAGGAATGCGGCCGTATTTCAGTTCGCCAGCTTGGGCGCTGTCCATCTTGTGGTACATGGGATACGATGCTGGAAGAACTTGTCGCTCAGCCACCAGCACCGGAAACTAAGCACAAGGCCACAATGCGTGACTCCAAACCTGTTAGGCTCGGTAATATCTCTGGAGACGCTGAGGACCGCTGGCCTTTGAGCATGTCAGAATTTGCGCGCGTTCTCGGGGGCGGCATTGTGCCTGGTTCGATTGTGCTGATCGGGGGTGATCCTGGAATTGGAAAATCCACACTGATGCTGCAGGTTGCTAACGAGATTGCTAAACGCAAGCCAGTCCTATATGCTTCCGGTGAAGAATCGGCTCGCCAGATAAAAATGCGCGCTAAAAGGATTACCGGGCAGGATGCATTAAAGAACCAGGATGAACTATATCTTGTGACGGAAACGAATCTGGACGCGGTGCTAGCCCATGTTGACAATGTTAAACCCGGATTACTAATTGTTGATTCAATCCAGACGATGTATATGGATAAATTGTCTTCCAGCGCCGGATCGGTAACCCAGGTAAGGGAGTGCGCTTCGCGTCTGCGCGTACTAGCTAAATTGCGTGGACTGGCAATTTTTCTGATTGGTCATGTGACTAAAGAGGGCATGATCGCTGGTCCTCGAGTCCTTGAACACATTGTGGATACCGTTTTACATCTTGAAGGAGATCGTTTCCAGAGTTACCGTCTTCTGCGTTCAATGAAAAACCGTTTCGGCCCGACTTCAGAAGTGGGTGTTTTTGAAATGCGTGAAAAAGGTATGATTGAGATAAAAAACCCTTCAGAAGCCTTTCTGGCGGAACGCATGGCAGAATCCCCGGGTTCTTCTATTGCGGTGACGATGGAAGGAACGCGGCCCATCCTGGTAGAAATCCAGGGTTTAACCAGCCCAACAAATTTTGGGAATCCACGTCGTACGGCAAATGGCATGGACTTCAATCGCCTATTACTGATAACCGCGGTGCTGAACCGCCGTGTTGGCCTGCGGTTCAATGATCAGGATATTTTTATTAATGTTGTCGGTGGGCTGCGCATTGAGGAACCAGCGGCAGACCTGGCCGCAGCATCCGCCCTGGCTTCGTCTTTGAAAGACCAGCCTGTTCGCGCGGATCTGGTTCTTATCGGAGAAATTGGATTGTCCGGAGAACTACGGTGGGTCAGCCAAATGGAATTGCGATTGCGTGAGGCGCAGAAGCTAGGATTTAAAGGGGCAATAATTCCAAAGAAATTACGCATGTCACTGATTCCCCCTAAGGGATTCGAGATATTTGAAGCACGTTCAGCCGCACAGGCATTAAAGATTGCATTATCAAAATAGATGAGGTGAAATATGCAGACTACACTTGATGAATTAATCTCAACAAATCTTCCAATGCACGTTCGCTGTAACCACGCATTGGAGCACGCAACCCTTCATGTTCTACAGCAAAAAAGCAAGAAGATTCAACTTGGCGGAATATCTGATGCTGGTGGATTCTGGATCTATGGCGACATAGACGCGACTAAATTGATGGAAGCGGCACAGGAAGCCCAACAAAGATTAACCGACGGAGAACAGGAGCTAGCGATTCATCCTAACTGTGGAACAAATATTGCGGTCGGCGCCTTAGCCGGCGGGGGGCTGGCATGGTTGAGTTTTCTGGGTGCTCAAGGCAAGTTTGGCAAATGGCTTCGCCGTCTTCCGCTTGCTGTTCTACTTGGTGTCGTGGGATATAAACTTGCACGTCCCTACGGTCCCAAACTACAGGAACAGATTACGACAAATGCAGATGTTAGTGGACTTGAGATCATAGAAGTGGTTAAACATGATGTGATGGGTTATCCACTCCATCGCGTGAAAACCCAATTCAGGAAATAAAATTGAAAGAAAATTCTCCTCAATCTTTCATTGGAACCGAGGATATCATTGTTTTTCACGGTGATGATGAATTAGAAATTAAAAACGACCTCTCTCGCATCATGGGGGATTCGCATGGATTTGCTGATCTGAATGTAAGTAGAATCAATGCCGCCGAGGATTCACTTTCTGATATACAAATGCAACTGAACATGCTGCCTATGGGTGCGGGAAAGCGCAAGGTAATTCTAGAGAACGCTCAAGAAATTATATTTTATAAAAAAGACAAGGACTGGTTTGTTTCCATAATAGAAAACTTTCCGCCTTCTGCTCAATTGATTTTGATTCTTAGTGATTATAAAACTTACAAAGGGTGGAAAAAATTTAAGCCATCCCATTGGATACACAAAGCGATCCAGTCATTTCCTGGTAGTGCTTTTTGGCAGGAGCGTCCGCTTCCTGACGCGAAGCATATGCCTCAATGGATCGAAAATAAGGTGATAGAGTTTGGAGGACGTATCCATCCCGCTGCGGCGCATACACTGGCTAATCTGGTTGGTAATGATTTATTCCAGGTAGAACAAGAAATTAGCAAAGCGGTATCCTATTGTGGTGAAGATGGGCAGATTACTGTGGAAATCGTTCGCTTGCTCTGTGCGGCCACAACAGAGGAGGATATTTTCGTGCTGGTTGATGCTGTCGGTCAGCGCGATAGCAAAAGCGCATTAAGGGTATATCAGAAGCTGGTCATTGATTCTTCCGCGCAATATATTTTTAGTATGCTCGTGCGGCAATTACGATTAATACTGCAAACAAGAATCTTGCTGGATAAAAACGGCACGGTGAAAAAAATTGCTGAAGTATGCGATCTGAAAAGTGAGTGGCAGGCTAAGAAATTGATCAACCAAGCCAGGCGTTTTAATCGGAATGAATTAATTAAAGTTTACCGACAATTGGATCGTATCGATGAAGACAGCAAGGCAGGGAAGATCTCTATCGATGCGGCTATAGAACCGTTATTGGCTGCAATCACGCATCAATAACCAGTCCACCAGCGATTAGTAATTGATCACTTTCTCTTTGATCTCGCCCCATCTTAATGCATCCGATATGCCTTGCTCGATAGATAGCTCTGCCTTCCAACCTAGCAACTTTAACGCGGTATCCGCATTACAAAACGATCCTGCTGAGTCGCCGGGGCGGCGCGGACCGTCCGTTTTATTGATTTCTTCTCCAACAACAGTTTCAAAAGCTGTCACAAGCTCGCGAACAGTTACTCCCTGTCCTGTACCGAGGTTGATCACGAGATAGTTGTCATCGGGGTTCCCAGCGTTCTCAAATGCTTCATCAAACTGTTCTACGGCACGGATATGGGCTTGAGCCAGGTCCCATACATGAATATAATCACGAATTCCCGTTCCGTCCCGGGTCGCATAATCTGTACCAGTGATCACGAATTGTGGGATATTCCCTAATTGGACATCAACCAATTTACCAATCGCGTGGGTGGGCTTTTTAATCTGCAATCCTGTCCGTAGTTTTGGATCCGCGCCAATTGGGTTGAAATATCGCAGCGCGATGCCCTGCATATCATAGGCAGCACAAAAATCACGCAATATCATCTCCATCATGAACTTTGTGCGGGCATACGGGCTGAGCGGTTTGAGTGGTGCGTTTTCTGTGACCATGAATCCGGGAACCACATCGTAGATCGAAGCTGAAGAACTAAAAACAAGGCGTTTACAATTATTATTTTTAAGTGCGTTAAAAAGCGAAAGCGATTTACCCACATTTTCTCGGTAATACTCATACGGTTTTTCAGTGGACTCCGGGACAACGATCACTGCTGCGCAGTGAATAGTAGCGAAAATCTCTTTTTGTTCGTCGAATATCTTGTCAACGAGAGACGTGTCAGAAATGTCTCCTTGATAAAAAATTCTGTCCTGCGTGAATTCTATTCGGCCGGTTACGAGGGAATCTAAAATGATCGGTGTATGCCCGGCATCAATCAAGGCAGATGAGATTGTAGAACCGATAAATCCGGCCCCGCCTGTTACTAATATTTTCATTCAATTTCTCCTATTGTTTATCAAAAAGACCGATCCCATTACGATTAAAATCAGCAACGGCTTGTTCGCTTAGATCATGGCTGGTCATTTCTTTAAGCACCTTAAATGTAGTCGTCATGATCTGAACGCCAGCATCGCGCGCTTCCAATATTTCTTCTTTTGTTTTAAGACTTGCGGCAATAACCGCCGTGCCGGATTGATGTAAAGTGTGAACCAGCGATCGTGGAAGCTCACTTCCGTTTTTTAGAAGGCGTTTGGCGCGGTTGTGATAGTAAAGAGCGTATTTTGCACCTGCAGCATTAGCAACCAGCGCCTGCGCTGTGGAAAAAATTGTTGTAATGGCGCAGACATATTTCATAGACAAAACCGCACACGCTTTGAATCCTATTGCAGTAGCTGGAATTTTCAGGACTAATTGCTTTCCAAGCACATCATGCGCAAGTTTTGCTTCATCGATCATTTCTTTTTTGGAATTAGCTGTCAGCTGATAGAAAACAGGTCCGGAAGTTATCTTCCGAAGCTTCCTTAATGTTTTCTCCGATGAATTTTTATTTTTAGCCAGGATGGCAGGGTTTGTTGTGATTCCTTTTACCCAGCCCCATTTAGCACATTCACGTGCTTCGTCCAAATCAGCAGAATCTAAAAGAAAAAGCATCCACGCTCCAGAATATTTGATAAAGGATATTATATATCTATTGCCTGCAGCGACAGGGATGTTATGATAGGAATTTAGACATTGAAACAAGGACCCGGTGAAAATTTCCAAAACCATCGAAATTCCAGAGACAGAAATACAAGAAACGTTTATCAAAGGCGGTGGTCCAGGCGGGCAGAATATCAATAAGGTCGCGACCGCTGTACAATTGCGTTTCAACTTGCGTGAATCAGAAGCAATTCCTCAATATATCAAATCACGAATTTACAGATCATGCCGCAATCGTATCAATAAGGATGGTGAATTGATTATTGAGATGAGGCACTTGCGATCGCAGGACCAAAATCGCAAAAAAGCGAGAGAAGTGCTGGAAATGATCATTCGAGACGCACGCAATAAGCCGAAGAGGCGGGTAAAAACTAAACCATCCTACCATTCACGTCAGAAACGGTTGGACCGGAAAAAGAAACATTCTTATCAAAAATCCCTGCGCAGAAAGATTCAACTTGATTGATTTATTGTTCCCGGGTAATAGAAAAACAAATTGCCGCGCAATGCTAAATCATGTAGTTATTAACCATCCCGCATGGTCTGGCCCGCCTTAACTGGCTTGGGATGGGCCTTAAATTGTTAACAGAGGCATAGGAATATCATAAATTAAAGATAGTGTTTTTTTCCCAAGTTGGAATATTATTTTGTTTCCTGGGAATATTTTCTGTTAGCGAATAATTCCCGAGAGTCTTCCAGCATTTGTAATGAGGGTCATCTTCTCGTATGCTGGACTTTCACGAAAAATGAGATTGCAGGAATATCTCAGTTGATTTGAGCGTGTGTTTTCTGACGGTTTACAATCCAAACACCAAGAATAATGAACCCTGCACCGATAATGGAAGCCCATCCAAAAGCTTCTGACAGCATGATCGCAGCCACCAGTGTGGCTACGACTGGTTCTAAATAAAGGAAAATTCCAACCTGGGTTGAAGAAAATACTTTAACTCCTTCATTATAAAAAATATATGCTAAAGCTGAACAGAAAATACCCAAGAATAATATGCTGGTCCAGCCAGAAGCGGAAAAATTCACGAATTCGGTCCATCCTTGCGCATAAACGAATTGTACTGTTGTCAGTAGCCATCCGAATAACAGGATGTAGAATGTAACCTTTAGCGCGGAATATTTATCAAGAGCTGGCCTGGATAGTACAGAGAAGAGAGCCCAATTTGGAGCACTAAGGATGATCAAAACATCTCCGGGTGCACCAAAAGACCCTTGCAAAATAGATTGGAAATTCCCTTTAGTCACTACAAACATTACGCCAATGCTTGCCATAAGGATCCCAATGATTACAGGTGTGGTCAATTTTTCGCGATATAACAGCCAGCCCAGGAGGGCCATGAAGATCGGGGTTGTAGAAACCAGCCATGCTGTTGTGGATGCATCTGAAGTGACTAATCCGCTGGACTGCAGCCATTGGTGTAGCGTGATGCCAAGGAAACCTAGCCAGAATAATTCAAGACCATCCTTAATGCTGTTTATTTTTAACTCATTTTTGGAACGGGCAAAGAAGCCCAAAATGATCGTTCCAATGAGGAAGCGCAACCACACAACCGATACCGGCGATACGTCCCGGACGGCAATTTTTGTTGCGATGAATGAGCCGCCCCAGATCGCAATTGCGGCAAATAGTTTGATGTAGGTGATCAATTCAGGTTTCTTATTTTCAGGCATTAGCTTAATCGGATAAAACCCGACAAGTATATCTGAATAAGGAAAATCTATTACCAGGAACCGCTAATGTAACCTTCGAGCTGATCGATGAAATCTTTTTGTGTGGACACAATCAATTTGATAACGTCTCCGATGGAAATTAGTCCAACAAGCTTGTTATCGTCAACGACTGGCAGGTGGCGGATATGTTTATCAGTCATCAGCTCCATGCATTCTTCCAAGTCTGAAGCGGGCGTAACAGTAAAAACCTTCTTTGTCATCACGCTACTGATGGCGGTATCTAAAGAAAATGTGATCGATTTTGCTAAAAGGCGTGCAAGGTCACGCTCAGAAAATATGCCAACCAGGGTGTCCCCATCGACGACCGGAAGGGCGCCAATATTATTCTCGGCCATCAAAGAAATTGTTTTCTGAACCGACGCATCGGGATTAATGGAGTAAACCTTTATTCCCTTTAACTTTAGTAAATCAGCTACAGTTACCATTTCATCCTCCAAGAGAAAATCATCAAATTATTATGTGGTTGATGGAATACCGAAGAAAACAGAAAAGCTTAAGAATATTTTAGCATGCTATAAAATGTAAAAATGCTTAAGCGATTTTCAATGCCCGTACCCGCAACGTGCGAGTATGCGGGATAGAACGGTGTTCAAAGAGATAGATACCCTGCCAGGTCCCCAGCGCCAGGCGTGCGTTATCAATTGGAATGCAAATACTTGAATGGGTTAGTGTTGTACGGATATGAGAAGGAGAATCATCGGGCCCTTCATAAGTATGCTGATACCAGGGCTCATTTTCAGGTACAGTTCTCTCAAAAAAATTTTCAACATCAGCCCTTGAGCGCTGGTCATAACTTTCGCACAGCGTAATAGATGCACTTGTGTGGGGAAGAAAAAGGAAGCACATCCCGGTTTGTATTTGCCAGCTTCCTATGAGGCTAGCCACTTCAGACGTGATCGTGACCAATCCTTTTCCGTGTGTTGAAAACTTTAAACTCTCTGCGAACCATAATGAATCCAGATTATCCATAGTGCGATTTTACCAAAAGGATTACGATGTTTGGATTGGGTGGAAAAGCTCACGACTTTATGTTTATGAATGTGTGTAGAAAAGTCGGTATTAATCCTGGTTTTGCCTTGTTCGTGGATGACTCAAATTGCCGCCGAGCGTTTTTGAGCCAATACCGCTTTCAATGCCCCGATCACCGAGCCTTGT
>CAZDIS010000041.1:0-18211 GCA_964505585.1 uncultured Pelolinea sp.
CTTTTTGAACAATTGGGCGCTGATCAATACACGTGCTCTGATTGGACCGTTTATATTTCTTCAGTTGATATTGTTTTGTACCGCCGTCTGCCTTGACAGTGATTTGTTTGCCCGTCACGGAAAGCACCTCGCCATCTGAATCAGCGGTAATAACCTGCCCCGAATCCAGGGCGCAATAACCTTCAAGCCCGGTAGAAACAATGGGCAGATCCGGTACGACCAGAGGAACAGCCTGCGCCATCATGTTCGACCCCATCAAAGCACGGTTCGCGTCATCGTGTTCAAGGAAGGGGATCAAAGAAGCGCTGATACCAACGATTTGGTGAGGCGCCACATCAATATAATCGATCCGCAGCGGATCGCTTGTTATAAAGTCGGATTGATATCGCGATGATATCCTTTCTTTCGCGAATTCCATATTCACGTCAATTTCAGTGTTTGCCTGGGCAATATTGACTGTATCTTCTTTGTCAGCTGATAAATAATCAACCCGGTCGGATACAAATGGTTTTATGGCAATAAATTCAATTTGTTTTCCAAGCTTCTTGATCGATTTAAAATCATCTTCAGAAATCCTCTTTCCAGCTTCAAGGACAACTTTCCCCTTATCGTCAACCACGTCCTCACGCACTTCCCTTCCGATCAGCATTTTGTCATCTGGCTTAAGTTGATTGAATACTTTGCGGTAGGGTGTTTCCAGGAATCCAAATTCATTTACCTGCGCGAAGGACGCCAGACGGCCAATAAGGCCGATATTTGGACCTTCAGGGGTTTCGATCGGACAGATACGTCCATAGTGTGAATTATGCACATCACGGACATCAAATCCGGCACGTTCACGGCGAAGGCCGCCGGGGCCAAGCGCTGATAACGTTCGCTTGTGGCGCAACTCTGACAAAGGATTCGTCTGGTCCATAAATTGTGATAATTGGCTGGAGCCGAAGAACTCACGCAGCGAAGATACCAGCGGCCTAATGTTTACCAGGCTGACTGGTGAAACCTGGTCCTGGTCACGGATCGACATTCTTTCTTTGATGACGCGCTCCATGCGGCGCATGCCAATGCGCAATTTATTCTGGATCAATTCACCAACTGTTTTCACGCGCCGGTTACCAAGGTGGTCAATATCATCTTCTTGCTTAATGTCATTATTGATCATTATGATCCGGCGGACAAGGTTGACAATATCCCACTTTGTGATCGTACGGTGGCTGATCGCAATTCGGTCGTCCAACCCGAGCTTTTGGTTCAACTTATATCGGCCTACGGGCGCCAGGTCATATCGGCGCTGGTCAAACATCTGCTGTTCAAGATATTCTTTGGCGTTTTCAATCGTCGCGGGATCGCCAGGCCGAACTTTACGGAAAAACTCTAACAAAGCGGCTTCTGCGATCGTGCGTTTTTCAGAAACTTCCCATTCAGGCTCCTGCCTGATCGTGAGCGGAATAAATAACCGATCCGGAACATTATCAATGTCCTGGAATAATTCGATCAACTCCTCATCAGTTCCCTCTTTAAAAGGAACGTCATCCATTCCGTCATCTACAGCAGCCAAAGCGCGTAAGAATACGGTGACCGGAACTGTCCTTTTCCGGTTAAATTTCATGATCAAGTAATTGTTCTTGCGTGTTTCAAAATCCATCCATGCGCCCCGGTCAGGAATTAATTTCGCGGTTGCCTGTTTGCGGCCGGTGGCACGATTGACAGATGCGCTGAAGTAAACGCCCGGAGATCGTATCAATTGCGAAACAACAACACGCTCCGTCCCATTAATGATGAATGTACCTTTGTCCGTCATTTCCGGGAAATCACCAAGGAATATATCTTGTTTGATCGGTTCCGGAATTTCCGGTCCCGCTAGAAGGACGGATACATATAAAGGAGAGGCGTATGTCAGGTCGCGCTCAATACATTCCTCGATCGTGTTTTTTGGTTCTTCAAACCAGTACTTCAGGTCAAACCCTTTAACTTCGGGTGAGTTGGAAGGAAAGTAAAGCTTGATCCCCCCGGTATAGGATTCAATTGGGGATATCTCGGTAAAAAGTTCAGCGAGATTTTGATTTTTTAATCTCACAAAGGAATCTTTTTGAATTTGTATTAGATTTGGAATATCTAAAATGGAATCAATCCGTGCGTAAGACTTTACCGGCAAAGCAGAATTCATTAATCGTTTCTCCTGGAATTACATCCAATATTAAAACAAACAACTGACAAACAATCATTGTAACAATTCTTACCTTTTTGGTCAAGAACTGTTTGATTATTTATTTTGTGCTGGATCACAAATCGCGCCCCTAAAGGTTGTATATTAAGATATATTTGTATTTGAAATTGTATCATTGAAATCCAATTTAATGCCGTAAAGGTTCAAACACAATATGCAAAGATTCTTCGAACGTTCCGTTGCCCAATTATTCAAGCAATTTAAAGCCAGGGACTTTATCATCGTGATCATCATTTTGCTGGCGATTCTGTCACGCTTGATTGGATTAGGAGATCGGGTAATGAGCCATGATGAAGTAAATCATGTCGTGCCCGCATTTGATCTTTTTTCAGGCCGTGGATACCGCCATGATCCGATCACCCACGGGCCATTTCAATTCCATCTCATGGGGTTATCTTATTTCCTTTTCGGGGATAATGATTTTACATCCCGTCTCCCCCACGCGATCTTCGCTATCCTTACCATTGGTTTTGTGATGGTTTTCTTCCGGCATTACCTGGGCAGGATTGGGTCCATAGTTGCGGGAATTCTGTTCACGATCTCCCCCTTCATGCTTTTCTATGGAAGGTACGCCCGGAACGACGTTATCTGCGTTTTTCTGGGGATTGTCGCGATCTATGCCGTCCTGCGCTTTTATGAAACGAAGGAATATAAGTTCCTTTATTACTTAACCATCGCCCTCGCGCTCAACTTCACCAGCAAAGAGACTGCGTATATTTTCTCGGCGCAGCTGCTGATCTTTATGTTGATTCTTTTCATAATGGATGTTGGAAAAATAATAATTAATAATAAAAGAAAAACGGTGAACATAATCGCCGCGAATGTTCTACTGATTTTCATCACCTTGCTTGCATTAACGATTTCCGTTCTTTTATTTCGGCGGTCATATCTGGCCGTTCAAGGAACAACCATAGCTGTGTTCAATAGCAGCGCGAATGTAGGTATCGCTGATGTGGTAAACGGTCTTTTGCCTTTATTAACATTTGCGGGTCCAGGTACAGCACTTTTAATTATTCTGGCAGTCACCATTTTATTCCTTAGAAAATATCTCCATTGGGATCTGCTGGCTGCGTCCAGGTCATTTTCATTGTTGATCTTGGTTGGCACGATCGTCCTGCCCTTGTTAGCGCCTTTCTTAGTGCGCTTCGCGGGGATGGATCCATCAGCGTATTCTGATGCGTATGTCGTTCTCACCAACTATATATTCATTGCGGACTTTTTTATCATCTCTTACTTACTTGGCAGCGAGTGGGACCGTGAGAATTGGTGGAAATTGGCAGTTCTGTTTTACGGGGTCTATATCATTTTTTACACGACATTTTTCACTAATCCAGCCGGTCTGATGACCGGGATGGTGGGCTCTCTCGGGCATTGGTTAAACCAGCAATCTGTCCAGCGTGGTGGGCAGCCACCATACTATTACGCCTTTTTCCTTCTTCCAATTTATGAATTTCTACCACTATTTGGCGCAATTCTGGCGTTCTATTTTGGTATTAAATATCGGATTTTTTGGAGAAGGTCAGCCGAATTAACAAATAATGAAGATGGTGAATCGGCCGGGGAAAACGAACTTTCGCCTTTAGAACGGGAATCCCCCCCCTTCATCTTGACTCCCCGCACCCAGGTACCAGATCCAGCGTTCAATATTTTTCTTTTCATCACCAGCGTCATTGCATTCACCATCGCTGGAGAGAAAATGCCGTGGCTTTCACTTCATATAGTTTTCCCGCTTTTACTCACGGCGGCTTGGGCTTTCAATATTTTGTTGGAAAAATTTCTTGTGATTTTTTCCAAAGATAATGTGTCCAATTTTCTTTTAATCACCGGATTGTTGTTCAATACGATCTTTATCTTTTTCCAGGTTTTAGGGAACAAACCACCATTCCAGGGTCAAACGCAGATTGATCTTCAATCAACTTACCGCTTTATTTTTTACATCATGATTGAAATTGTGCTTATCACCATTACCTTTAGGAGAAAAGAAAATAGATCGATCAACAAGATCGTCAATTATTTTGCCCTTGGCATCGTGCTATTGATGGCCTTGATCACGACCCGGTCTGCCTATCGTGCCGCTTTCATCAATTACGACAATGCAAAAGAATTTCTTGTCTACGCCCACGCAGCAGATGGGCCAAAAATGATTCTTGATCAGGTTGAAGAGATTTCAAAACGCACGACAAACGGGCTGGATATCAAGGTAGCATATGATAATCATGGTTTATATCCTTTCTGGTGGTACCTGCGCCATTACTCTAATAGGATCGTATATCTTGAAAACCCCACCCGCTCCCTGGAAGAAGCGCCTCTGATTATTGCTGGCCAGGATAAGTATGCGAAATTAGATCCGATCGTCCGCGATAATTATTTTTATTACGAATATATGCGGCTATGGTGGCCGATGCAGGATTATTGGAATCTCGATTGGGGAAAAATATCATCATCCCTTTCAAATGCGAATATGCGCCAGGCGCTGTTCGAGATCTGGTTGAATCGTGATTATGCGCTCTACGCGACGGAAAACAATAACCAAAACCTTACCCTGGAAACCTGGCTGCCAAGTGAAAAAACCCGCCTTTACATTAGAAAGGATATCGTTGCTGAAATGTGGGAGTACACCAACGATGAGGCCTTTCAACAAGCCATTGAGACAGATCCATACGCGGATAAAATGGTCTCCAGACAGCCGGATGGGTTCATCGCCCTGGAAGGCGATGTGCCGGGCGAGCTTGACAGCCCGCGCGGTATCGATATCGGACCTGATGGGTTGATCTATGTCGCTGACTCACGCAATCACCGCGTACAGGTATTTGAGAAAAATGGCCTTCTTGTTAATGTTTGGGGAACTTTTGCGAATGTTTTGGAAGAAGATGCGCCAGGAGGTACCTTTAACGAACCCTGGGATATTGCGGTTTCTCAGGATGGTTCGGTATACGTCGCGGACACCTTTAATCACCGCGTTCAGAAATTCGATAAGAACGGCCGCTTTGTAAAAATGTGGGGAGTTTTTGCCCAGGGTCAGGAACCGGAAAGCTTCTGGGGACCGCGCGGAATAGCTGTTGATCAAAACGGGAACATACTCGTAACGGATACGGGGAATAAACGTGTTGTTGTGTTTGATAGCGATTTAAATTTTTTAACCCAGTTTGGGGGAGGTGGATTTGGCGCAGGCCAATTTGATGAACCGGTAGGCATTACAGTGACGGAAGAGAATGATGTCATCATCGCGGATACTTGGAACCGGCGTGTACAGATTTTTTCTGTCGATGAGGAAAACTTAATATATACCCAGATGCATAGTTTTGATATCGATGGCTGGTACGGACAGGGCATCGATAATAAACCCTACCTCACAACTGGCAGGGAGGGAAATATCTTTATTTCCGACCCAGAAGCTGGACGGATCCTCGTTTTCGATCAGGATGGAACTTTTATTAAGGGATTTCAGGACCTCAATTTCAGCGACGACCTGATCGGGTATCCATATGGGTTAGCTATGGATGAAGAGGGAAATCTATGGTTCAGCGATGCGTCATCAAACATTATCGCTTTCATAACTGCCCCGTAAGATATCTCGCTATTTAGGTTAATTTAATAAAAATATAACACGGCTCATGTAAAAAAAACCTTGGTGGGTGATAGAATACAAAAAATACATGGAAAAAATATTATGATGCGATTTGACAAATTTACAGAGCGCGCTCAGGAAGCTGCCCAGCGTGCCGCTGAGATAATTCAACGATATGGACATAACCAGATCGATACTGAACACGTACTGATGGCATTAATTGAACAGCAGGAAGGTGTTGTTGGTCAGATATTGGAACTGATCGCTGTTGATCCGCAAGTCCTTATTAAAAAATTAGATAGCGTCCTCCGCAGTAGCCCTAAAGCGAATATTTTCGGTGGCGGAACCGGACAAATTTTCATTACACCACGCGTAAAACGCGTGATGGAATTGGCAAACGAAGAATCAGCGAAGCTCAAGGATGAATTCATTTCTACTGAACACCTTTTCCTCGCGATTTTGAGTGAGAAAAATACGCCGGCATCCCGCTTGTTGATCGAAATGGGGGTGGACCGGAAACGTGTCCTTGAAGCGATAATGAAAATCCGCGGTGGGCAGCATGTGACTGACCGTAAAGCGGAAACACGCTATAGGACATTAGAAAAATTTTCACGCGATTTAACATCTTTCGCGCACGAAAAAAAATTAGATCCTGTCATTGGCCGGGATGGGGAAATTCTGCGTGTCATTCAGGTGCTTTCACGCCGAACCAAGAACAATCCGGTTCTCATCGGAGAAGCGGGCGTGGGAAAAACCGCGATCGTTGAAGGATTGGCCCAAAAGATTGCCGATAACGACGTTCCTGAAATATTAATGGGCAGGAAGGTCATCTCTTTGGATCTCGGGGCGATGATTGCTGGGTCAAAATTTCGTGGTGAATTTGAAGACCGCTTGAAAACGGCAATTGAAGAAGTACAGCGCTCATCAGGAGAGATCATCCTTTTTATTGATGAACTCCACACCGTAGTTGGAGCCGGGGCGGCACAGGGCGCGATGGACGCGTCTAACATGCTCAAACCAGCCCTCGCGCGCGGTGAACTGCAGTGCATCGGCGCGACGACCTTGGATGAGTTCCAGAAACACATTGAAAAAGATGCCGCCCTTGAACGGCGCTTCGCACCAGTCTTTGTTGAAGAACCTTCGATCGACGAAACGATCCAGATGTTACAGGGCCTGCGAGATAGGTACGAGCAGCACCACAAAGTGAAATTCAGCCAGGAAGCTCTCATAGCAGCAGCGAAATTATCCTCGCGTTATATTACTGATCGGTTTCTGCCGGATAAGGCGATTGACTTGATGGATGAAGCAGCCGCAAAGTTGCGCGTCGCTCTTTACTCCATGCCTGATGATCTAAAAGCGATGAAAACAGAGATTGATCAAAAACTGGCAGAGGAAGAAAAAGCCGGCGTTGAACGCGATTATGAGCGTGCAGCATTATTGAAAGCGGACCGTCTCCGGCTGGAAACAGAGTTCAACCAGAAAAGAGATCAGTGGGAAGCGGAACATAAATTGGATGAAATTGTCGATGAAAGTGATATCGCGGAACTTGTCTCAGAGACGACCGGCATTCCGATAAACCAGATGATGCAATCTGAAGCAGATCGCTTGCTTCAAATGGAAGATAAACTACACGAACGTATTATTGGGCAGGAAGAAGCGATTAGCGCCATAGCGGATGCAATCCGTCGTGCGCGCTCCGGCCTGAAAGATCCCAAACGCCCGATTGGTTCCTTTATTTTCATAGGGCCTTCGGGTGTTGGGAAAACCGAGCTTGCAAAAGCGCTGGCAGAATTCATGTTTGATGATGAGGATGCGCTTGTCCGTATGGATATGAGCGAATATCGTGAACAGCATACCGCCTCGCGCCTGTTTGGCGCGCCCCCCGGTTATGTTGGCTACGATGAAGGCGGTCAGCTGACAGAAGCAGTGCGTCGCAGGCCGTATCGCGTTATCTTATTTGATGAAATTGAAAAAGCCCATCCTGAGGTTTGGAATTCACTCCTGCAGATCCTTGACGACGGCAGGTTGACAGATGGACAGGGTCGCGTGGTTGATTTCAGGAATACTGTGCTGATCATGACCAGTAACCTGGGAACCGAATTCATCCGCCGCGGTGGTACGCTCGGATTCCTCCAGAAAAGTGGAGATGCTGAGGACATTGAATCCAATAAGAAGATCGAGAAAGCATTGAAGGACACATTCCGTCCGGAATTTTTGAATCGGATAGATGACATCATTATCTTCTCACCACTTTCAGTGAAACAAATGTATAAAATTGTGGATTTGCAATTGGTCGAGATCCGAGAACGCCTGGCAGAACATGGCCTTTCCATTAAGTTGTCCAGGGACGCGCGCTCATGGCTTGCGGAGGAAGGGTATGATCCCAGCTTTGGCGCTCGCCCTCTAAAAAGGACATTGCAAAAATATATTGAGAGTCCCCTTTCTATCAAATTACTTTCAGGTGAATTTAATGAAGGAGATACTGTGTTCGTTAATTTTGATAAAGAAAAAGAAGAGATAACTTTTAGTAAAAAATAAAAATAATATTGATTGTTCCAATACCTGGGTGAAAATAGCCCGGGTATTTTTGTATAATTGACACGAGTATGAGGAATGGTTATACTTCTTGGCAATCAATTGGAGGAATTCTTTGAAAAAAGCGCTTATCACGGGAATAACTGGCCAGGATGGGTCCTACTTATCTGAGTTGCTTCTGCATCAAGGTTATGAGGTTCATGGCCTCATTCGAAGAGCAAGCTCTTTTAACACAGGAAGAATTGACCACATCTATCGTGATCCCCATAACAGCAACAAGGTGCAATTGCATTTGCATCATTGCGATCTTTCAGTCGGCGAAACGTTAGAAAACCTCATCGGTAAGATCAAACCCGATGAAATTTATAATCTGGGAGCGCAAAGCCATGTGCGCGTTAGTTTTGACCTGCCAGAATACACGGGCAACGTAACTGGTCTCGCGACTACCCGCATGCTGGAAGCGATGCGCATTTGTGGAACCAACACGCGTTTTTATCAGGCCTCCACGTCTGAAATGTTCGGCGGCTTTAATGCGCCACAAAATGAAGAAACAAAATTCTATCCGCGCAGCCCATACGCGGCAGCGAAACTTTACGCCTATTGGATGACCCGCAATTATCGGGAAGCGTATGGATTGTTTACCTGTAATGGTATTTTATTCAATCATGAATCTCCAAGGCGGGGTGAGACCTTCGTTACCCGCAAGATCACCCGCGCGCTGGCAAAAATCGTCGCAGGTAAACAGGAACACCTTTACCTTGGTAATCTTGACGCAAAAAGAGATTGGGGATATGCCCCGGAATTCGTTGAAGCCATGTGGATGATGCTCCAGCATGATAAACCCGATGACTTTGTGATCGGCACTGGTGAAACCCATTCCGTGCGGGATTTCCTCATTGAAGCGTTCGGATATTTGGGATTGGATTACGAAAAATACGTCCGAATTGATCCCCGCTATTTCCGGCCTACTGAGGTCGACTTGTTGCACGCCGACCCGAAAAAAGCGAAAGAAGAATTGAAGTGGACACCCAAGATCATGTTCCATGAATTGGTTCAGATCATGGTCGACGCGGACCTTGAACTGCTCGAATTGAAAAGCCCGGGAAATGGAAAAGAGATCGTTGAAACAAAATTTAACGGCTGGCACCGCTGGGAAAACCAGGTGATCAGCATGGGGCAATAACCAGAAGGACATATTGAACCAGGCATCCCAACGATCAACCCTATTTGTCTGTTCAGCAAATCAGTGCAGGTCACCGATGGCCGAGGCGCTGCTAAAACTTCAAATTAAAGATTCCAATATCAGCTCTGCTGATTGGATCGTGGCTTCTGCCGGGTGTTGGGCATACCCCAATATGCCCGCCACTGGATCAGCTGCGGCTGCGGTTTCGGAATTGGGTGCGGACCTTTTAGATCATGCTGCTCAGGCAGTTTCCGCGCACCTCTTGGAAGATTTCAATCTGATTTTATGTATGGAAAATGCGCATGTCGCTTTTATCAACCGCCACTTCCCGGATCATGCATCAAAAGTATTCCTGCTCTCCGAAATGATTGATCAAGATTTTGAGATTGAAGATCCTATCGGACGATCAACGCATGATTACCAGGAAACCGCGCGAGAAATATTTGGGATTATCAAAAAAGGTTGGAATAAAATTCAATCCCTTTCCTGATTCTAATGAATTGATAATTTAGTACTTTTGTTCTATAATAAAGGGATGAGACCACTTCGCCCCCGATTAGTGATTTTTCCAGCTATTATCTTCGCCTCAGTTTTATTAATGGTCGTTTCTCGGTCTGTCTATGGTTCTTCGCCAGCCCGGGGCATAACGACGAAAGAAGTTAATAACCCTGGGGAAGCAATTCGAATTAATCCAGAATTTCCACAATCCATCCAGCAATGGGAAAATGAGATCGTGCGGGCATCGCAGGAAACCGGCATCGACCCAAACCTCATTTCTGCTGTCATCCTGCAGGAAAGCGGCGGACAGCCGCAGGTCATTTCATCCAGTGGCGCGGTGGGACTGATGCAGGTCATGGCGCGTGATGGGATAGCATCCACATTTTCGTGCATTAATGGGCCCTGCTTCAGTGATCGCCCGTCCATCAAGGAATTAATGGATCCCGCATTCAATATCCAGTACGGAAGCCGCTTTCTTGCAGCGCTGATTTCAAGAGAAGGATCATTGCGCGCTGCGCTGCATGCATATGGCCCCATGGATGTTGGATTTGCCTATGCGGATGCGGTCCTGTCTATCTACCAAACTTTTAACTAACAGCGTAAAGTGGTTGACTTTCCAAATTTCAATGCTAAAATGTGATTAATTTTGCATTATAGTTCATTCTTTTGTTTGATATTGTCTTTATATTGGAGGTTTATAGAACATGTTAGCTGAGGAAAGGCGCGCCCTGCTTCAAAAAAAATTGATCGAAGAGGGTTATATCCAAATCACAGACCTTGCTGATAAATTTGATATCTCTTCGGCCACCATTCGGCGCGACCTGATCGCCATGGAAAAAGAAGGGATCTGCATTCGCAAACGCGGCGGCGCGATCCGTTCTAGCCAGGGGGTCACACTCGAAATACCTTACGAAATAAAAAGGCACAAGCAAATAAAGGAAAAAGAGAGGATCGCGCGCTCCGCGTTGGAATTAATTGAAAATGGAGACACAATATTGCTGGATGCCGGTTCAACGACCTACGCGCTCGCGAATTTACTCCATCAGAAAAAGAACCTGACGGTTGTCACCCATGACCTCAATATCGCCGTGAAACTGGCAAGCAATCCCAACATAAATTTAATTTGCACCGGCGGGATTGCCCGTACGAACGTCTATACTCTCCAGGGGACGCGCGTGGTTGATTTTATTCGCACCCTTCGCGTTGATAAATCGTTTATCGGCGCCGATACCATTCATACCGATGGCACAATAGGAAATGTGAACATCGAAGAAGTACCCATTAAGCAGGCTATGATCAAAGCTGCAAAACAGGTGATCCTGCTGGCGGATGCCTCAAAATTTGGGTTAACTGGTTTCGCCCATGTCGCCGATATGAAGGATGTTGATGTCTTGATAACAGATGAGGGCGTTTCAGAAAAAGATCTCACGTGCTGTAAAGAACAGGATATTTTCTTAATTGTTGCGTGATCAAGATCGGAAAATCAGCGCTTAATTCCAATGGTTGATTCTTTTTGATTAGGTGTCATTCACCAGCGAATATGTCACCCTGATACACCAATGAAAATGTCATCCTGAGTCAACCAAATTCGTATTACGAATGAGTTTACCATTCAACCGATAACCATAATCCTGTTTCCAAGGATGGTCGTTTCCGGGTAAATACTTAGTGATTGGTCTTTGTTTATTTATATCCGTCTGATCCTCCCTTACTAATTGAACTTCTTTATCAGAATACGCATGCGCAGGAGTGAATTTGCCAATTTTGAGAGGCACACCTGGCTTGTGTTCAAATCGAGCGATCTGAACATCTTTATAATGCACAGTCAATCCACCATCCAGGTGTTGCTGCAGAACTACTTTTGCTTTGGCAAAAGAACATCTATCTCTGCCAGGAGGTAGTTGTAGGAGATGATTGTCAAAAGATATGGTGTTGTCATTCTTTACCGTTCGAGTGTATTTGAACGCAAACAAATTGTAAGGATTCCGCGGCTCGTCCCATGGCACAAAAGCCGCCCCATCCTGTTCCGCTTTCACCATGAACCGTTGATCGTGCTTAGGCAAATATTTTTTAAGTACTCTATTCGCTTTTTCCAGGCTGTCAGCCTCAGCTTCGCGTAAAGCTTTGATCAACCGGTCCTGCAGGGTCTCAAATAACCGCTCTACTCTCCCTTTTGCCTGAGGGGAGTGAGCTGGTATCAGTTCAATGCCCAACTCTTCTAGAATGCGCTCAAATTGGCTTTTTGGCTCTTTTCCTGCTAATTGTTCTGCCAGACTGGCTTTTTTGCGGCTCGTGAGGCGTTTATCCATATACATGCTTTGCGGGATACCTTCTGTCAAACATATCTCCTGCAGCACCTCCAGGTACCCGGCCGCGTCCTCTTGTTCCCTGAATACCGCATACACCTTATTGGTCGCATCATCGATATAGGCGATTAGCGTCAGTTTCGGCCCTCGCCCTTCCAGCCAGTCATGATTGCTGCCATCAGCTTGCAGCATTTCTCCTTGTATGGGTTTTCTCTCCCTCCGACTATAATACTTTCTGCTCTTCTTCTGGCGTGGTGTCGGATAACCTGCTTTCCTCCGGATGCGTGTCAGACTGCTGACTGATACCCTGAGACCATATCTTTCTTCAAGGATTTCGGATAAATGCACGGTGTTGTAATCTGCATATTTCTCTTTCAATAGCTGTATGATTGTTGATGTCAGGGCTGGATCAAGTCTGTTTGAAGAAGGTTTACCACGGTTCCCATGCGCCAGGCTTTCTGCTCCTCCTTCGCGATATTTTTTGATGATCCGTATGGTTTGTCGCAGGGATAAGCCCATCATTTTGGCTGCCTGATTTCCTGTGATTTTTTCATTCTCTATCAGAGTTATTACTTCTACTCTTCTAATTTCCTTTATTGTCATTGTCACCTTTTTGTTTTCCATGGTGACATTATCACTGGTGTTTTTATGGTGACATTATTACTGGTGATTCACAATTCTTTTTGATTAGGTTGACAATCAGAAAAAATCACATATAATCTATTTCTGTCGCGGGCGTAGTTCAATTGGTAGAACGTTTCCTTGCCAAGGAAAAGGTTACGAGTTCGAGCCTCGTCGCCCGCTCTTGAAATGCCGCAAGGCATTTTTTCTTTTATTTGCGGGGCGGATTTGACAAAGAATTTAGCCCCTCGTATAATAAATTGCACGCACGGCGACGTGGCCAAGTGGGAAGGCAAGGGTCTGCAAAACCCTGATCACGGGTTCAAATCCCGTCGTCGCCTCTAATGAAGATAGGCATGCTGCCTATCTTTTTTTCTACATAAAATCATTTTTGAGGAGATGTGCTTCCATCAAAAAATGAAATTGCTTCGATATTATTATTTTCTTACCCGGGAAAGTGTATGGACTGGCATCCCATTATATTAAGGTCTATATGGAAAGGACTGGTTCTATATGATCGGTATTTATTGCTCACTTTCAAATGTCGTCGTATTCACGATCATCTCTGCTTGCTGTAAATATCCGGGAATATCCGCCGCGGTAACCGCGAATTGGATCATCTGCCAGCTGAGGTCATCCAGAACTTTTTCGGCTAAATACCAGTTTTCATCAAGAGGTACTGGTTCAAGAAATGGAATATATCGGATGCTTTCCTGCCAGTACGGCAAAAGTTCCCACGTACGGTCAACCGCCTGAATTTCGCTTGAACGGATCGGGAATGCGGCATTGACATATACCATCTCCAGATGGCGCTCTGGTTCCAGCATCCATGCGATAAATTTGGTCGCGCTTTCAACTTGCGGCGACGCTTTTTCCATCAACGCAAAAGAATAACTGTTAAAAAGTATGATCGGTTTCCCATCCAATGATGGATATGGCATGATCTGCCAATCGAAAGATCTTTCTGCTTCTTCCATCAGTAAATACTGAGAGATGATTTCGTCAGATCGGCCGCTATAAGCTATCGCTTTTTCCTCTAAAAAATAGCGGTACGGGTACTGTTCTCGATCCGTCCACCAGGCACAATCCGCACGCCATAGATCGAATAAGAACGTTAACGCACGAATGTTTTCCTCTGAATCTAATATCAACGCGCCGCGGGAATTGAATTGCGCGCCACCGCCAAATGCACGCATCCATGCTGCCAAAGGCATCGAACCTGATGGATAAAAATAACCACCAGTGCCATTATTCTCAAGGTCTTCATCAAATCGGTTCACGTTGAATGCTTCGCAGGTTGCTTGTTCAAATGCCTCGATCGTGCCTGGCGCGTCAGGCAGACCGATTTCGTTCGCCCAGCTGGATTGGTAGAAAAGAAAGTTTCCAAACTGTAGGTAGGGAACGCCAAAACGCACACCATTGATGATATCAACTTTGGAAAAAGCTGGAAATAGTTCCGATATCGCACCCGCCTGATCGTTTTCGGATGTAGAAATCTCAATGGGAAGAACCCATCCATCAGTTGTAAGTTTTCGTATGAAATAGCTGGGTGACAAAATAATATCCGGTACATTTTCCGTACCGATCGCCGCCGTAACATCCGCGATGAGCACATCTTCATCCGCGTGGCTGTAAGCGGTAACTTCGATTTCATCTCGCATCGCATCATTAAATTCTGAAACCAGTGCTTCAAACACGTCTGCCTCGACGCCGGAAAGTGAATGCCATAAGGTCAGGTTTTCCTGTGTTCGAATGTCTGTCGGCGCTTCTCCCTCGCTGGTGGCGGTCGCAGTTTCTACCGCCAGTGGGGTTATTTCTGCGGTAATTTCCACAGTTGCGGTTCCCCCTGGTCCGTCTTCCACCATTGGCGTGCATGAACCAACCACAGGAATTCCAAACAAGAGAAAAGTTAGAATGACCCGAACATATCGCATGAATATATATTACCAACAAATCGCTCTATAATAATAGACATGAACACACCTCACCCAGATGCGAAATTCGGTCCGGTTACTCTCTTTGGGTCCGGTGAAACCCTCCCTGCCAGCGGAAAGGCGTATGAATTAATTGCCAGATCAATAGAAAAAAGCCCGCGCATCTCGATCATCGAAACACCGGCCGGATTTCAGCCAAACTCCACATACGTAGCGCAAAAAGTTGCGGATTTTATTGAGAAAAGATTGCAGAATTACGATCCGGATATCATCCTAATTCCCGCGCGAAAAAATCAAGGAAATCTAAGCACCAATAATTTGGAAATTTTCGAACCAATGTTTGCATCCAATTGGGTATTTCTTGGGCCAGGCAGCCCAACCTACACCGTGAAACATCTAACGGATAGTAAGTTATTTGAATACCTATGCGCGTTGCACGCCACGGGTTGTGCGCTCACACTTTCCAGTGCAGCCGTCCTCGCCTTTAGCGCTTTCACCCTGCCGGTTTATGAGATCTACAAAGTCGGCGAAGATTTGCACTGGATGAAAGGATTGAACTTCTTTAGCCGCTATGGTCTAGATTGTGTCGTTATCCCGCATTGGAATAATAATTCCGGGGGCGAGGAATTGGATACACGCCGGTGTTATATGGGATTGGATCGGTTTGTGCGATTAAAGAAATTACTTCCGCGTGATATCCCGATTATCGGCATTGATGAACAAACGGCTCTGACAATCACATTCGCGGAAAAACCCCAATGGACGATAACCGGCAATGGCAGGGTCACAATACAACACCAGGAATCTGAAAAATCATACACGGAAGGAATATATCTTCCGTCACAGTTTGGGTTTCAACTTGTTTCGCCGGATCAGCATACGTCCCGAATGGATGAATTGGTCAATAAGATCGAATTCTTTCGCCGCCAGGATAATCCAAAACCATCGGAAAAGGTAATTGAACTCGCTCAAGAAAGGTTGGCCGCGAGAAATTCAGAAGACTGGAAAACAGCGGACAACCTTCGTGACCAAATAGAAAACCTCGGATGGAAAATTCAAGACACCGCTGAGGGATATGATCTGGAAAAGATATAGCTGAAATTGACATTGATTGAATACTTTTGTATAATCGGTTCAATTCTGTTTTAGAGCAGTAGATTTTTAACATTTACCAGAGAGAGATCCAGAAACACGCTGCAAGGATCCGGAGAAGATCGAAGTCGCTAAAACTATATTGCTGAAGAAATTCGAAGAAAAATAGACCAGCACGGGTTTGCCCGTTACAGCTTGACCGTAAAACGGTATGAGAGCGCTGTTTTTTCAGCGAATCGAGGTGGTACCGCGGTGGGAGAGTTGCCTTCCGTCCTCTAAATCGGAAGGTAGTTTTATTTAAACAGGAGAAATATGGCCAAGACCTTACCAAAAGCATATGATTTTCTAAGCACAGAAAAAAAGCTCTACAGCTGGTGGGAAAATAACGGTTATTTTCAACCATCCAATGAACCGCAGGCACCGGATTTTGACCCAACAAAGAAACCCTTTGTCATCTCGATCCCCCCACCCAATATTACTGGCGGATTACATCTCGGGCATGCGATGTTTGTCTCACTTGAAGATTTAATGATCCGCTATCACCGCATGCTGCAGGAACCATCCTTATGGGTTCCCGGAAGTGATCATGCGGGTATCGCGACCCAGCTTCAAATTGAAAAAGCACTCGCGAAAGAAGGAAAAACCCGTGATGATATCGGCAGGGAGGCATTCATCGAACGCACCTGGGAATGGCGGGAAAAATATGGCGGGATTATCACCGAGCAAATTCGCCGTTTGGGTGCGTCATGCGACTGGAGCCGGGAGCGATTTACCCTTGATGAAGGTCTGTCTCGCGCTGTCAGGGAAGCATTTGTAACCTGGTATGAGAAAGGCCTTATTTATCGCGGCCCGCGCTTGATCAACTGGTCTCCGAATTTACGGACAGCAGTTTCAGATTTGGAAGTCGAGTATTCCCGGGAGCCCGGTAAACTGTATTATTTCAAATATCGGCTGGCACATGATCCGCAGGCATTCATTCCGGTCGCCACCACCCGCCCAGAAACCATTCTCGGAGATACCGCGGTAGCAGTCCACCCGGAAGATGAAAGATACACGGCATTCATTGGTAAAAAAGTGCTTGTCCCAATGACAGGCAGGAAAATTGAAGTCATTGCGGATACCTATGTAGATCGTGAATTTGGCAGTGGCGCGCTGAAGATCACGCCCGCCCACGACCCGCACGATTATGAAATTGCCGAACGCCACAACCTGCCTCTAATTAATATTCTCAATCGTGACGCGACCATTAATGAAAATGGCGGTGAATACGAGGGCTTAGACCGCTTTGAGTGCCGTAAAAAGTTATGGATGGATATGAAAGATGCCGGGTTGGTTCTAAAGGAATCTGATTACACACTAAACGTTCCCCGCTCACAGCGCGGAGGAGAGATTATTGAGCCCATGATCAGTGAACAGTGGTTTGTGGCCATCAAACCCGTAGCGGAACGTGCCTTGGAATCTGTCCGCACCGGGCGCATTAAGATCGTGCCCGATCATTTCACAAAAGTCTATTACAACTGGATGGAGAACATTCAAGATTGGTGCATCAGCCGGCAGTTGTGGTGGGGACACCGTATTCCGGTCTGGTATTGCGATGACTGCAATGAGATGACGGTGCAAAGGGAAGACCCCGATCTGTGTCAGCATTGCGGCAGCAAGAATATTCGCCAGGATGAGGACGTACTCGATACCTGGTTTTCCTCCGGCTTATGGCCTTTCTCTACCCTCGGTTGGCCGGATGAAACCCCGGACCTTGCGTATTTTTATCCCACATCGGTCATGGAAACGGGTTATGACATTCTCTTCTTCTGGGTAGCACGTATGATCATGAGTGGGCTTGCTTTTACAGACATTGAACCTTTCCATACGATATATTTACATGGCCTGATTCGGGATGAGCACGGCCAGAAAATGAGTAAAACCAAGGGAAATGTGATCGATCCCCTGACAGTCATGGATGAATACGGGACAGATGCCCTCAGATTTACCTTGCTGGTTGGCTCCACACCGGGCAAAGACATGAACCTTTCGGTCAAGAAGGTCGAAGCAAACCGCAATTTCGCGAATAAGATCTGGAACGCTGGCAGGTTTGTCATCAGCGCCATTCAAAAAGCACCACGGGAAGCCGAAAATGAACCGGAGTGGACGCCCGCCGATGAATATATCCACGCGCGTATGCGCTCCACAGTCAGAGACGTCAACCGCCTCTTTGAGAGTTACCAATTTGGCGAAGCGGGTCGGCAGATCTAC
>CAZDIS010000042.1:0-11747 GCA_964505585.1 uncultured Pelolinea sp.
ACGGGCAAACTCATTCGCCAATGCGATGTTCACATCGCGATAGGTGTTTTCCATCAATTTCACCATTTCCGCTGTGGTAGCGTCTGTGAGGATGATCTCGCCGCGAACAAACGTTTTGTATAAGTCTCTGCCTGCTTCCGCAGAAGCATGGTCAACCCCACCGATAACGCGCGCATTTTCGATCAATTCGCGTAATATCTGTCCTGGCAAAACTCTTTCGGGAGAATATGCGAGATAAAAATCTTTTCCCGCTTTCAGCCCACTTTTCTCAAGTACAGGGGCAACGATATCTACTGTTGTGCGCGGTGGAGATGTGGATTCGAGAATGACCAGGTTTCCTTCTGCCAAGACTGAACTGACCGCTTTAGCTGCGGAATTGACGTAGCTGAGATCGGCTAATTTGTTTTCTTTGAAAGGTGTTGGCACAGCGATGATAAATGCATCCGCTTTTTTGGGTTTGCTAGAGATGGTCAGGTTTTTGGAGCCAACCGCCGCTTGCACGAGTGTGCGCAAACCGGGTTCGAACAAATGCACCTGGCCGTTCTTGAGACTTTCGACAATATTCGGGTTGGTATCAACACCGATAACACTTAATCCATGTGTCGCAAATGTGCTTGCTGTGGGCAGGCCGATATATCCCAAACCGAGCACACATAACGATTCAAATTTCACCGGGAAAAGCTCCTTTTTATTTTTCTCGGTCATATTATCCCATAAATTGTATGACATAGTTTACCCCGCGATTCAATTTCAAGATATACAATTAACCATGTATCGATTAATAAATCAAATGACCAATTAGGAGAGAAATGCATCATGAATAGAACAGTTAAAGAAGAACTATTACTGCAAGCAGTTAAGGGATCAGAAAATGCGCATTGTCCTTATTCTCATTTCAGGGTTGGGGCGGCTGTCTTAACTCAAACAGGTAGGATTTTCACAGGCGGAAACATTGAAAATGTATCTTACGGTGCAACAGTCTGCGCGGAGCGGGTAGCAATCTGGAAGGCTGTTTCAGAGGGAGAAAAAGAGTTTAAAGCGATTGCTGTTGTCGGGCCGGGAACAAGCGAGGGGTATCCCTGTTCGCAATGCCGGCAGGTGATGGTCGAATTTGGGCTTGATTGGTTGGTTATCAGCGGAGATGCTGAAGGAAATTATATGGGTGAAATGTCTGTCGGTGACCTTGTTCCGTTTGCATTCACACCGGACGCTTTATTAGGAGGGGAATGATGGCAAAACAATATCACATCCAATTAGACGAAGGCGATTGCGCGCCATATGTGCTGCTCCCAGGCGACCCAGGGCGCGTGGAGACAGTCGCCTCGATGTGGGACACTGCGCAAGAGGTTGCTAGAAATCGGGAATATGTAACCTACACAGGCGAATACAAAGGCGTCCCAATCACCTGCACCAGTACCGGCATCGGCGCGTCATCCACAGCAATCGCGGTGGAAGAATTGGCGCGGGTTGGCGCAAAAGTATTCCTGCGTATAGGTACATGTGGTACATTCCAGGAATATGTAAAGGATGGCGATATAGTCATCTTTGACGCTGCGGCACGTTATGATGGCGCATCAAGGGCTTATGCTCCACTTGAAATGCCAGCAGTGGCACACCATACGGTCATAGGTGCGTGCATTCAGGCAGGACGAGATCTGGGTATTCCGTTTCATGTCGGCACAACGCGTACGCATGACGGCCTATACGCCAGGCAGCCAAAACCAAGCGGGTCATTTGCCAACTATTGGCAGTCCGACTGGGAAAACCACTATCAAGACCTACAACGGATGAACATTCTTGCATCTGAAATGGAAGCCAGTGTTATTCTCTTGCTAGCAAAGTTGTGGGGATTGCGGGCAGGTGGAATCGCGACATCAGTGATCAATGTAATAAATCCAGCGGCTGATCAAGGTGAGTATGATCCAGAAAAAGATTTCGACCATTCTACTGAGAATATTCTAAACCTTTCCAAAATGGGCAGCGAAGCACTGGTTATTCTTGCCAAACAAGATGCCGAAAGCAATTAGCAGATTAATCTGCAATTTTTATGACCGTCACCTGCAAGCATATTACAATCAGGGTTGAGGTGAAAAATGCCAAAAACACTATATCTGATCGATGGTCACGCGCTTGCTTACCGCGCGTATTTTGCTCTAATGTCGAACAGCGCGCGTTTTCGTTCCAAATCTGGAGAACCCACTGCAGCAACATATGGATTTACCAGTATCTTGCTTAGTTTACTGGATAGGGAGCAACCAGAATACCTGGCAGTTGCGTTCGATACCGGGAAAACATTCCGTAGTGAAAAGTACGCTGAATACAAGGCAACCCGGGAAAAAATGCCGGATGAATTAAGACCGCAAATCGAACGCATCCGAGAATTGGTTGATGCGTTTGGCTTTCCTCGATTGGAAATGGAGGGTTTTGAAGCGGATGACGTGCTTGGATCGATCGCACATAAAGCCGCGGAGAAAGGATTGGGAGTCAAGATCGTCACTGGCGATAGGGACCTATTACAGCTGGTTACCAACCGCATTATTGTCAATTTGGCTGGCGGGAAGCAATCAGACGCAAAAGATTACTTTCCGGAAGATGTGGTGGAAAAAATGGGTGTACCGCCTGAACAGGTAGTAGACCTGAAGGCGCTTATTGGCGATACCTCAGATAATATCCCAGGCATAAAGGGTATTGGCCCAAAAACAGCCATTCCACTTTTGGAGAAATACGGTACGCTAGATGATATTTATGAGAATATTGAATCGATTACCGGCAGAGCCAGGAAATTGCTGGAAACAAAAAAAGAGGATGCCTATCTGAGCCAGTTTTTGGCCAGGATCATCACCAATCTAGATATCGATATTGACCTGGAGATGGCAAGAACTGATAACATCAACCTCCCGGCGGTCACTGATCTATTTAAGGCGCTTGATTTCAAGACATTGACAGTGCGTTTTAGTAAGCTGCTTGGCAAGGGTGTCATCAGCGGGGGTGAACAATTATTGTTATTTGGCGGCGAAGCTGTCAGCCTCGATATTGGGCAGGAATATGATATTGATGTGCAAATCATCGATACACATCAGAAACTATTGGAATTACAGGAAAGGCTTAGCAATACAAAAAAGATTTCCTTTGATACCGAAACGACCTCCACGGATGCCATGCAAGCCGAATTGGTTGGTGTTTCCATTGCGGTTGAAGAGGGCAGCGCATTTTATATCCCTGTGGGCCACAAAGAAGGGCGGAAACAATTAGACATTGCGACGATCATAGCTGCCTTACATAAACCTTTTAGTGATACCACAATTGAAAAGATCGGCCATAACTTGAAGTACGATTGCCTGGTCTTGAAAAATGCAGGTTTAGATGTGCATCCGCTTACTTTTGATACCATGTTGGCGGCCTGGGTATTGGACCCCGGATCAAGGCGGCTTGGACTGAAGAAGATGGCTGAATCTGAATTAGGGATCCGCATGACTGAGATCACAGAGTTGATCGGCACAGGAAGAAAGCAGATCACGATGGATAAGGTTTCAATCGCGGATACAGCGCCTTACGCCGGCGCGGATGCGGAAATTCCACTGCGTCTTGAGAAGATATTGGTTGAAAAATTGGAGAAAAATGATCTAACAACCGTATTCCGTGAAATCGAGATGCCCCTTGTGCCTGTTCTGATCGCAATGGAATCTGCCGGAATCGCGGTTGACCGAGAGTTTTTCACTCAATTTTCAAATGCGCTTTCAAACAGAATCGAAGAAATCACAAAGGAATTGTATGCGCTGGTAGGATATTCTTTCAATCTCAATTCCACGCAGCAGTTATCAGAAGTGCTTTTCGATACTCTTGGCTTGACACCGCCGGATTCTAGCAAGAAAACTAAGAGTGGGCATTATTCCACCGCAGCTTCTGTTCTGGAAGAAATGCGCGACCAGCATGAAGCTATCACGCTGGTTCTTGAATACAGAGAAATTTCCAAATTAGTATCAACCTATTTGGACGCGATCCCTAAACAGATCAATCCAAGGACAGGCAGAGTGCACACCTCATTTAATCAAACTGGATCAGTTACCGGCCGTTTGGCTTCCTCGGACCCGAATTTGCAGAATATCCCTACCCGGACTGAATTGGGACATAAGGTGCGAAATGGCTTTATCGCTGAGGATGGTAATTTATTATTATCGGTGGATTATTCCCAGATAGAACTGCGGATCGTCGCGCATATGGCTGAAGATGAAGGTATGATGAGCGCGTTCAGGGCGCAGCAGGATATCCATGCAACGACTGCGGCAGCCATTTATGATGTCCCGCTTGATTCTGTCACCAAAGATCAACGCCGGCACGCGAAAGCGATCAACTTCGGGTTGATCTATGGCATGAGTCCGTTCGGTTTGACACGAACCACGAACCTTACCCTAGGAGAAGCAGAAAACTTTGTGAAGGCGTATTTCAATAAATTCCCCGGTGTAAAAAAGTTTTTAGACGGGATCAGAAAACAAGCAGCTAAGAATGGATATGTCGAAACCCTGCTAGGCAGAAAACGGTATTTTCCTGAGTTAAAGAATCCTTCGAATCCGCAGGTAAGGTCGCGGGCCGAAAGGGAAGCAATCAATGCCCCGATCCAGGGCACTGCGGCGGATATCCTGAAAATCGCGATGATCAATATGCCGGAAGCAATTGTAGAGGCTGGTTTGCAAGCAAAAATCTTGCTCCAGGTGCACGATGAATTACTGCTCGAATGTCCAAAGGATGAGATCGCTAAAACGGTACGCCTTGTAAAAGACGTGATGGAGTCTGCTTTCAAAATCTCGATTCCTCTGGTAACGGATGTTGCCTGGGGGAAGAACTGGGGCAATCTTAAAGAGCAAAAAGATTAAGAACATCATCGGTCTTTGTTCTAAACAATACGTGGGATAGCGAAATCCAGCTTACTTACCCCAAGGTGACTGGTATCGTTAAGCCGGCGGATAACAGGGGTTGTCCCAAAAAAATCAATTACGGAAATGGAAGCGTTTTCGACCCAATATGGCATGTAATTGTGGGGTGATTCACCGGAGAAGTGGGTTAGCAGACATTTTATGAAGCTGCCGTGCGAAACTGCTGCTATTTGCTTTCCACGGTGTTTGGAAAGGATCTCCTTAATAAAAGAATGCATTCTTTGCTCAATGTTTTCCATCGTTTCTCCATTTGGAATTCTAGGCCGTTTCGTTCCTTCTACCCGGTTGCTGGCGATGAAATGGCGGAATGCTGCAAAGTATTCTGGAAATTTAGATTCAATGTCATAGATGCTAGACCCAGAGAAATCACCAAAATCTATCTCATTTATTTTCTCAGTGATATGCATATCTGTCCTAAAAATCGAGCAAATTTCCTGCGCAGTTTGCTGTGCGCGCTTCGCTTTGCTGGCGTAGACGACATCCACCTGGTAGGTTTTTTTTAGCTGTTTGGCGAGCGCTCTGGCTTGTTTAAATCCCTTTTTATTGAGAGGGATATCATCCAGAATGCCCTGGATCATTTTACGTTTATTCCAATCGGTTTGCCCATGCCGGATCAGGTGCAGGCGCGTGAATACTTGTTGGGTGTTTTCCATTAATTATTCTTCCAGGTTTATTTTGATTGGTAAGGTGGAACAATGATGGGAATGATGCGTGAAATGCGCTTATCGTTCATTCGGCTTAATATTCGCGGATCAATATCCTTAGAGTGTTCGGATGTAGTGATAATGGTCGGCATGCCTGATTCATAACGAAAATTGATGATTTGATATAGTTTCTCTCTTGCCCAGGGAGTCGCATTTTGTGTACCGAGGTCATCAAGGATCAATAATTTTGCTGTTCGCACCTGATTAAAAATGCTGTCATATGACACTGTGCTGGTCGGACTGAAAGTTGCCCGCAGATGATCGAGTAAGTCTGGGACGACAGTGAAGATGGGTTCATCACCCATCGCGGCACGGTAGTGGCTTATTGCCGCTGCCAGATGTGTTTTCCCTGTTGCCAGTCCGCCCTTAAACACCAGCCAGCCCTTGGGAAGATCTGCAAATTTCTGGGCTGCATAGAATGCGTTTTCCAGGCTTTTTTGTTCATCTTTTCGTAAATTTTCTGATTTGCGGGTTGAGAAATTTTCAAATGTACGGTGGCTGCTGATTTGTGTGATGGCTGATATCGGTGATACTTCATCGACTCCAAGCGGATTGCGATAATCCGGGGCGTCAATTTGGATCTTTATAACCAGATTTCGATCCTGAAGTCTGGAACTGATACGATCTTCTATCTGAGATATATTCAGATTGGTTGTGATCACAGTAGGCAGCTGGTGAATGTACCGAAAGTTAATGATCTGAAAAAGTTTTTCCCTGGCCCAGGGTGTTGCATTCTGGGTTCCGAGGTCATCTAATACCAGGAACTTGATATTGCGAATTTCCTCAAAGCGTTCTTCATAGGTGGTTTCCTTGGATGAATAGGTAAAGCGCAGCCAATCTAACAGGTCAGGAACAGTGAGGAATAGAGTTTCCACATTATGCGAGACAACTTCATTGGCAATTGCGGCGGCCAGGTGCGTTTTTCCGCAGCCGAAACCGCCCATGATCAATAACCACCCATTGATCTTGTGGGAATAATTCTTAGCCGAATTAAAAGCTACTTCCAAGGTTGTTTTTGTTTGATTACGGCCATCAATACCATGGAGATTAAAAGTATCAAAAATCATATTGTCGTATGCGTCTAAATTGCTAACCTTATACAAACGCGTTTCACTGAATTGCCGTTTTTTAGATAGCTGGCATTCACACAATTCCAATTTGCCGAATTCAGGGTGATCAATCGGGAGGTCTCGACGCACATATCCAATACCGCCACAAATTGGGCAAACATCCCTTTTTTTGGGGTTCATTCCATTTTTAGATTTCTTTACTTGTTTAGTCATCGAGGTAGCTTCTGTAATCCGTTTTATCGCGTTTCCGATCGGTTCCATTTCTTCCTTCCTTCTGCCAACGGTCGAGAATGCTCTCGACATAACGCCAACGGCGCACATTGTTTTTTACAGCTAATTGCAGGGCGTCTTTGATCCAATCTTGCGGATATTCTTTTTCAGCCTGACGCAACGCATCTGCAATCAATGGTGTCAGCGGACCAATATTTTCCTTGTACATTCTAAAAATATTAGGTTGGATTTGATCCAGCGTGATGGTTGCGGATGTAGTTCCCCGTGCCGCATTTGCCAATGCAGACCTTCCAGCTTCACAATTGATAAAAAAAAGTGGATCACTTTTTCCTTCATTATTATATGAAACACAAATTTTCTTATTTTCTGCCATTAGCAATAATTCTGCAAGAAGGGATGAGATATCCCTGTCATCAACCACCAGGCCCGTGGTAAAAACTTTATCTAGCATCAAGTCCGCAATGGAGAATGAGATTCCATAATCGCCAATAGTATTTGCTTTCCATAACAGATACAGGCATAGTTTCAAGAGATTCGCATCTTCAATTTCCGGTAGGATTTGGCGAAAGAATGTTTCTGGTATGCCGGCCAATGCATCATCTGAGGTAATAAATCCCTTGAAATCATCTGACATGGTATTACTCAGCTATCGCTGCGCTATAGAACTGGGCAAGGTCTTTGATAAATACCATTTCAATATCCCGCGTTGGACCGTTGCGATGCTTGGCAACCATCAAGTCAACCAACGTGGTTGGCGAAGCGTCATCTGGAATTTCATCCTTCTTATGGATGAACATAACGATATCCGCGTCTTGTTCCAGACTGCCAGATTCTCTGAGATCAGAAAGCATTGGTTTTTTATCTGCGCGCTGTTCGACTGCGCGCGAAAGCTGCGCAGCTGCCAGGACTGGAACGTTCAGCTCTCTTGCCAGCGTTTTAAGGTTGCGTGAGATATAAGATACTTCCTGAACGCGGTTTTCGTTACGCGAATCCCCGGACATCAGCTGAATATAGTCCACAAGGATCAGGTCAATACGATGTTCAAGGTGCAGCCGCCGGCATTTCGTCCGCATTTGGATCGGCGTCAGGGCAGGTGTGTCATCAAGGAAGATCGGGGCATCTTCCAGTACCCCAACCGCCTGCGTGAACAGATCCCATTCATTATCAACAAATTTTGCGGAACGTAGTTTCTGGGTATCTATTCCTGTCTCTTGCGCGATCATACGCTGCACAAGTTGTTCATTTGACATTTCGAGCGAAAACATGGCAACATGTTTTTTGTGTTTCATCGCGGCATTTTTCGCGATGGTGAGCAGAAAACCTGTTTTACCTGATGCTGGCCGGCCAGCAATAATCAACAAGTCAGATTTCTGCAAACCGCCCAATAGTTTATCTAGGTCTGCCAATCCGGTAGGAACACCAAAGATCTCTTCGTTGCGCTGATACAGTTGGGAAACGCGGTCGTAATAACTATCAACAACCACCTTCATGCTTTGCAAGTCGCGCCGAATTCTGCGCTCGCTTAAATTAAATACAGCTTTTTCCGCAGAATTAATGATGCTTTCAACGGATTTTTCTGGTTGGTAGGCTAATTTTGCCATCTCATTCGCGGATGCTAACATGCGCCGACGGACAGATGTTTCTTCAACGATCCTTGCGTATGCCTCTGCATTCAATGAACTCGGTGTCTGATTAACTAACATGAGCAGATAAGCTTGCCCGCCGACTTCTTCCATCTGATTGCGATTTTCCAACTCTTCGCTGGTCGTCAGAATATCAATTGGGACGCGGTTTTGATGCAGGTGGGTGAATACTTCCCATATCCAGCGATTTCTGATGATATAGAAGAAATCGCCATCAAGGATCTGGGCTACATCATAATAAGAATCAGGGTTAATCAGAACGGATCCGAGTACGGCTTCTTCTGCCTGCCGGTTATGCGGCTGAGCCTGGATTGCTTGCGTTTCTGGTTCTTGAAATACGTTGTTATCTAACATGTCGCCGATTACTCATCATTTTCTTTGTCATCCGACTTCTGCTGGTCCTCGTTTTGATCCTCTTCCCCCAATTCTTTGCTGGATAAATAATCCGCGAAGATCGAAAGGCGATCTTTATTTGATGGTAGCTGGCTATCTTCGCCTAAATCCAAATCTTCACCCTCTCCCTGATCTTCGCTCGGGTCAATTTCCTCTGGTATGATCGATGCCTCCTCCATGACTTTATTTGTGACGTAAATCGGTACATGCGCGCGAATCGCGATCGCAATGGCGTCAGAAGGGCGGGAATCAAGCTCAACCTCTTTCTTACCGAATTGGATATTTAAAACCCCATAAAAAATATCATCTTTTAGGTCTTTGATGACAGCATTCAAAATCTTTCCTTTAAGAAGTGTAATCGCGTTTTTTACAAGATCGTGGGTTTGTGGACGTGAAATTTCGACTTCTTGCAGTGCGATAGTAATCGCTTCAGATTCATAAGGACCGATCCAAATTGGTAAATAGCGGTCAGCGTCTGCTTGTTTTAACACAATAATGCGCTGTTGGTTGGTAAGGCTTACCCGCAAACTATCAACTTTGACTTCTATGAGATCGGACATTGCTTCCTCCGCTGGATAATAATTTTAGCATGCTGCTTTGGATTACCTTAAAGAATTTCGAATTTTAAGTTAAGGTATAATATTGCATGTTTGGGTTTTTTAAGGTAAGCAACTATATCATCGCAAGTGGGTTATTAGCAATAGCAATTGACCAAAATAGAAAAGCCAATTTTTGTTTAAATTTATCGCATGAGCTACCAAATCTTATTAATTGAAGGAAGGCGTGTTGACCGACCGTCGTATATGGCCGGTTTAAATAAGAAAGGATTCTCGGTAGTTTCAACACCCACCGGAAGCAGTGCCGTCTCGAAGCTCAAGGACATGAGGCCAGATGCGATCATAATCGACGCGGCTTCTATGCGCACAACCGGTACGCGTATTTGTAAGTCTATAAAAAAAGTTACTGGTGAAGAAATTCCGATCATACTTATACTGGCGGAAAACGCTAAAAAGGTTAGCAAAGATAGCGCCCATGAAATCTTATACCTTCCTTTCACTCTACAAAAGTTATTAAACCGTCTTCGGCCGTATATGGGGATGAGCAATAATAAACGATTATCCTGCGGTCCGATAGAATTAGATCTCAAACAGCGCTGGGTGATTTGTGGTGAAAAATGTACAAGACTGACACCGCGATTATTTACCCTGATGGAATCGTTTATGCGCAATCCAGGTAAAGTCCTTTTGCGGGAAGATCTATTCCGAACGCTCTGGGAAACAGAATACCTCGGGGATACAAGATCCCTGGATGTGCATATCAGTTGGCTACGAAAAGCAGTTGAAGAAGACCCGCGCCATCCGCAATACATAAAAACAGAACGCGGTATCGGTTACCGCCTTGAGGTAGAAAAACCAAAAAGACCCAAGCGAAGGTCAAGAAAAAAATAAAAGCCCAAAGGGCTTTTTTATATCTTGTTTAAGACCAGGGATAAAAGCAACCCACCAGCAATGACAGAACCTAATTGTCCGGCTGTATTCGACCCCATGGCGTGCATGAGGATGAAATTCTCAAAATCTTCTTCCTGTGCCATTTTCGCTGAGAGGCGGCCTGCCATTGGAAATGCGCTGATACCACATGCGCCAATTAGTGGATTGATCTTTCCACCGGAGATGAATGCCATCAATTTGCCAAAGAGCAATCCGGCGACTGTGTCCATAATAAATGCCATTAATCCAAGCCCCAGGATAAGAAGTGTATCAAGCCGCAGAAAACTATCCGCGGTCATGGTCGCCCCGATCGTCAGGCCAAGAAAAAGGGTGGAAATATTGATGATCTCGTTTTGCGCGGACGCGTTAAGGCGTTCGACAACGCCAGCTTCTTTTAACAGATTTCCAAGCATTAACGCTGCGATGAGCGGGGCAGCATCAGGCGCGAGGATACTGATAAGAATCGTCACCAGGATTGGGAAAATGATCAGCGCTTTTTTACTGACTTCTCTCGGCGCGTATTCCATACGAATCGCTCGTTCTTTCCTGGTTGTTAATAATTTCATAACCGGCGGCTGAATGATAGGGATCAGGCTCATATAAGAATATGCCGCAACCGCGATTGGCGCTAGCATGTGCGGTGCGAGCTTTCCCGCGACAAAGATCGCTGTAGGCCCATCGATCGCGCCAATTACACCGATTGAAGCAGCTTCCTGGAGGGAAAATCCAAGCGCAGTTGCGACCAGGAGGGTGCCATAGATGCCAAATTGACCGGCTGCCCCGAGCAGCGCTAGATAAGGTTGCGAGAGCAGCGGGCTGAAATCGATCATGCCGCCTACACCGATGAAAATAAGCAATGGAAATATTTCCGACTCTATCCCCGCGCGGTAAAGCACAGAAAGGAATCCGTCTCCATCAGGAGAAGCCGCCATCCCGAGGTTGGCAAGCACACACCCAAATCCTATTGGCAGCAGTAGAACGGGTTCGTATTCTTTGACAATTGCCAGGTAAATGAGAATCAATCCAACAACGATCATGACTAAATCCTGCCACCCAAGCTGCAGGAAATTAGCAAAAAGACCGGATGGTATCAGTCCCGGACCCATTAGGAGTTTTCCTCCGTCTCAAATTCAATTAACAATTGGCTTTGGTGGACATGCTCTCCAATATTTACGAGAACGGTTTTGATAATCCCATCCCTGCCTGCGCGAATCGCATTTTTCATCTTCATCGCTTCTAATACACATAATTCCTGTCCGAAAACGACTTGGTCACCGGGTTTAGCTTC
>CAZDIS010000042.1:11757-17954 GCA_964505585.1 uncultured Pelolinea sp.
AACAACTACACCCGGTATGGGGGCTGCCACCGTTGTTGTGTTTGCCCCCGCTCGTGGGTTAGCGTGTGTGGAGCCATTAGTTTGTGTTAACTGCGGGATGGGAACGGTAGTTTTTGCGCTTTCCAGTGGAATCAGTGAGGATGAGGTCTCTTCAGGCATGACCCTAAATTTCTCTCCATTCACTATTGCAATGACAGGCCGACATTTAATATCCTCAATCTCAACCTGATATTTTTTACCTTCGATGATTACCGATATTTTCATTTATCCTTCCTTTTCAGAGAAACTGCATGGGGAAGGTTGTTAAGCTGGCGGAATCGGTTCGCTATTTGCCACGCAGCCAGGGTCTTCCCGCTTTGATCTACCGAAGTCTGCAATGGTGAATTGAGCAATGCAATCGACACTGCAATAGCCGCAGCCACACGCCTATGCTCAGATTCAATTTCTAAATTTACAAAAGTATTCGATTGTTTTTCACCACTTGCTTTCTTTTTCTCTGCGGTGATCTTTACCAATGCATCCATCAAAAACCAAAGCAGAATCAGGCCGATAACAACCAATCCTGCACCAAGTAAAGATATCCAAATTACTTCTTTCATTAAAAGTCCTTATACTGGTGAATTGCCATGTTTCTTAGCGGGATTTAACACGTGTTTTTCCTGAATCAGCGATAAGGCACTGATTATCTTTTTACGGGTATCGGCAGGGAAGATAACTTCGTCTATAATGCCAGCTTTGGCGGCTTTATAGGGGGTAAGAAAATCCGCTTTGTACGCGCTTATTTTTTGCTGGCGCATTTCAGCAGGATCCTCAGCGCTTTTAATATCTCTGTGGTGAAGAATATTTACCGCGCCCTCCGCACCCATGACTGCGATCTGTGCAGTAGGCCAAGCGTAGGTGATATCTGTCCCCAGGTACTTACTGCTCATTACGATATAAGCGCCACCAAACGCACGCCGGGTTACAACGCTGACCTTTGGTACGGTTGCTTCTGAATAAGCGTAGAGAACCTTTGCGCCATGGCGGATGATTCCTTTATGTTCCTGATCAATGCCTGGCAAGAAACCGGGTGAATCGACGAAAGTAACCAGGGGAATATTGAAACAATCGCAAAATCGCACAAATCGGGCAATCTTATCTGCCGCGTCGATATCAATGATGCCAGCTATTGCGCTGGGCTCCTGAGCCACAATACCAACAGATTGGCCATTGAAACGCGCAAAACCAACGATCGCATTGGGCGCAAAGGATGGTTGAAGTTCAAAGAATGATCCCAAGTCGACAACCTGCTGGATCACCTCATGCATGACATATGGTTTTTTATCATCTTCAGGAACAATGGTATCCAGTGCCGTGTCAGGACGTGCCGGGTCATCCTCTGGAGTGATTGCTGGAGGGTTCTCTGTGTTATTTGAAGGGATATAAGCGAGTAATTTTCGGCAATACGCAATGGCATCTTTTTCGCTTGCGGCACTTAATGATGCGACTCCGCTAGTTGAACTGTGCACCCGCGCACCACCGAGATTTTCAAAATCAATCTCTTCACCAGTTATTTCTTTGATCACGTTCGGACCCGTGATGAACATATACGAGCTCTTATCTGTCATGATGATAAAATCGGTCAGCGCTGGTGAATATGCGGCACCGCCTGCGCACGGGCCGAGAATCAAGCTGATCTGCGGGACAAGCCCGGAGTATAAGGTGTTTCGCCGGAAAATCTCTGCATAACCCTTTAGGCTATGAACCCCTTCCTGGATCCTTGCGCCGCCGGAATCGATCAATCCGATGATCGGCGCGCCATTTTGGGCGGCCAGATCCATCACGCGGCAAATTTTGTGGCTTTGCATCTCACCCAATGAACCCCCCATCACTGTGAAATCCTGCGCGTAGACGAATACTTTGCGGCCATTAATCAAACCGTAGCCAGAAACAACTCCATTCCCCATCACATCGATATTTTCCCTGGAAGCCACATCCTGGGTGACAAAGGGTTCGATCTCATTAAAAATCCCATTATCAAGCAGGGCTTCAAGCCTTTCTCGGGCAGTCATCTTGCCTTTGGCATGCTGTTTTTCGATCCTTTTTTCACCTCCGCCTAATTTGGAGGCTGCGACATAATCAGATAATTTCTTGTTGTCCCGTTCACCCATAAGCACTTCTTTCCTTAATTGTTCTATTTTAATTGAGATTGCCGAATATTTTTTATGATATTCATTATTATGACATAATGATGACATTCATCAAAAAGAATGATCATAAAAAAAGAATGGTAATGACTAATACCGTGAAAGAAATGGGAAGGAATAGGGATGAAAAGAAAACGATGTAAGCAGCATTTCTAAAACCCTTCTTGCGGTATAGGTAAGCTCCATAACCGATGTCCGCAAAAAACACCAGCAAAGAAAGCAGCGGCAGTAGAATCAAGCGTTCTGAAGGAGAATCCTCCTGACTTGAAACCACAGATTCGAGGCCAAGCGGGACGGTTGAAATATTTGGAATAATGAAGCTGACAGCCACCAGCAGAATTAACGAGAGGATCAAGCCTGGCAACAGGATCGCGCGCGCAGTTCTATCAGCCGCCAGATTGGAGAAAATCAAGTGCGGTTTTGATGATTGTTTTTTTATCGGAGAGAATGAACCAAGTTCGGCGCTGCGGTGGAAATCGTTGAGGAAGGCCTGTGGATTTCCCGGTGAGACTGCAAAGATCTTCTCCCTGGTCGCAATCAGGACCAGATTGTCTGTTTCCGCTGCGATATATTCAATCAGACCCAGGTCCCTATCTGTGCTGGTCGCGAGGATCGCGCCGGGCAAGCGGAAGGGCGGCGGGGTAATTGGGTTTACAAAATCGCGCGGCAGGCGAATCCAATCAATTCCTTCGATGGGTATATCTTCCGTGCGCAATCCCCATTGAATTCCGATGCCATTTCTGGATATGATGTATTTCGCACGCAACAAGGCAAAGGCTTGATACAGAAAAAAGGGGGCTGGCAGAATGGTAATGATACTGCCTATCAGGTACAGAATGAAAACACCGCGCATTGGCGCTGCTAATGCGAGAAAAAGCAAATAACCGCTAATAAAAAAATTGACTACCAGAATCGCAAGATGTATAGCGAGACCGTGTTGAAAAACTGGTCGATGTTCAATTTTTTCATTCATTACTTTTTTCGCTATAGTCTTTGCAAACAATCTGTCAGAATTTCACAAACCAAATCGACCTGTGTTTTAGTCATTAGGCCTGAAAATGGAAGGGCGAGACTACGGTTTCCAATATCCTCTGTATTTGGGAAATCTCCTATTTTGCAGCCAAATTGCTCCGCAATATAGGGCTGGAGATGGATGGGAAGAAAATATGGGCGCACTGGTATTCCGGCTTCAATCAATTCTGCCGCTGCCTGATCTCTATCGATGGATGCGTCAAGCCGGATGACGTAAACAAACCAGCTCATTTTCGTTGTTGATGGGGCAATGTAAGGCATTTCGACACCGTCAATATCCTCTAATTTGGTTGAATACCAATTTGCAACATTCCGGCGATTTTCCAGAAGTTGGCCCACACGATTCATTTGCGAAACGCCAAGCGCTGCGCTCATTTCATCCAGGCGATAGTTGTAACCTAGGTGCGTATGCTGCAGCCAGGTATCACCCGGTGCGCGTCCCTGATTGCGCAGCGCGCGCACCATCTCAGCTAATTTATCGTCATTGGTGACGATCATGCCTCCTTCACCCGTTGTGATCTGTTTATTGGGGTAAAAAGCAAAAACGCCCATATCACCTAACAATCCCGCGGGCTTCTCTTTATAGGCTGCTCCCAGCGCTTCACAGGAATCTTCGATAACTGCAAGGGCGTATTGATCGGCTGTTTTGTTCAATTCATCATAATCTGCTGGCTGTCCGAAAACATCCACAGCAAGTATCGATCGCAAGGTTCCTGTTCCCTTTCCATTTTTACGCGGCAGCCATTTTTGCTTTGCCGCAGGATCATTTGACTTGATATCTTTCACGGCCTGTGCGGCAATTTCAGTATTTAGATTGCCAGTTTTTGGGTCAACATCCACAAAAATCGGGATTGCTTTCTCAAACAAAATGACATTGGTCGAAGAGACAAAGGAGAAAGGTGTGGTTATCACATAATCGCCCTGAGAGATATTCAAAGCGCGAATGCCAAGATGAAGCCCGGACGTGCCTGAATTGACCCCGATAGCGTGTTTCGCTCCCGTAAATTTGCATATTTGCGATTCAAAGGCCTTAATTTTTGGGCCGATGCTGAGGTAGTTTGTTTTTAGTGTCTCAAGAACCGCTTCTTGGTCAGATTGGTCAAGATCCGGTGATGACATGGGTACGAGGAATTTTTGCTTGCTCATGAATTATTCTTTCTGCCTTTGCAACAATGTTTGCTAAGCGATTATTCTGTTGCATTATCATCTGTAAACTGCAGGTCATCATCCTCAGCGTTGGTACGGATCCCGAGGTCGACATTTTCCTGCATGGTAATCTGCCCTCGCAAAAAACCGCCTTCTTCGGTGGAGAATGCAGCGATGGTCACGTCTCCCCATACACGGCCAGTTTTACGAATTTCAAGTTTATCTGCTGTAATTCCGCCATTTACGCCGCCGGCGACGATGACGATGTTCGCGCGCACATTATCGCAGGTTACTTTTCCGGTTTCCCCGATAACGACCATCCCTTCAATGCTGATTTCCCCTTCAAAAGTGCCTTCAATGCGCACCCCGCCCTGACCAGTGAGTTTACCTTTCCAGATGATGCCTGACCCGAGAACAGAAGTAACTCGTTCAAGACGAACTGGCTGTTCCTGATCTGGCGCATTACGTTTAAACATAATCGTTATGCAGACCTTTTCTTTTTGGGTGTGTATTTTGGCCAGATGCTGCCAGCATACACACGGGTACCTGGCGGGACATCTTTTTTTACGGTCGCGCCATTTCCGATCATAGATTCTTTTCCAACTCGCACGCCGATATTGACGGTCGCGTTCATCCCGACCTGGACAAAATCTTCAAGGATGACATCACCAGCCAATTTTGCCCCGGGCGAGAGGTTGGTGCATACGCCAAGAACGTTATCATGAGAAACAACCACCGTGTTGTTTATGAGGGTACCCATACCAACAATTGCCTTGCCACTCACATAGCTCTGCGCGAGCACCAAGACGCCTGCTTCGAGTATCGCGCTCTGATCAATAAACGCGGTTGGGTGAACGATTGCCGGACAAACAAACCCTTTGGCTGCCAGGCGCTCAAAAACGGACAAGCGGACAGAGTAATCGCCGATTCCGCCAACAGAATTGACTGCCATCCGGATGCCATCCTGGTAGAGGTCATCTAGCATATCCTCACCGCCCAGAACCGGTGATCCGATCACATTGCTGTCTTTTGGCATGCTGTCATCAATAATTCCCACTATCTGGTACATACCTGTGGCGCGTACAGTCTCGACGATCATTTTGCTAAGACCGCCGCCTCCGTAAATGATAACCCGCGTTGGATCGAATTCAAATTCAGGGCTCATATTTTTTTTTACCATTCATTTGCAAATGATTATAACCAATTCCGCGGATGGAGATAACTATCCGGGAAAGTCAGCGACAAATCGCCAATATTTACTTTTCCATGGTTCTGGTGTGTTATCAATACCAACGCGCGCCGTTGTCCGGATGTACGTATTGGCGATATGTGGTTTGTTTTCTATGAAAATCGGAGCGTTATTTTTGCATAAATCTGTGCCATTGTGCTTACCGGTGATTCCAAGAGATTTCGCCAATTTTGCTGGTCCGTCACACCAGTGCTTTTCTTGTATGGGTGATCGAATGGAACGGATTAGATCAAGTCCATCAGTTGGATTAATAGCGCGGATAAGGACAGCAGCCGGATAATCTTCTTCACCAACGACACAATTGAACATCCAATGCATCCCGTATGTGAAATACACATATGCGTGGCCACCGACCCCGTACATTATTGCGTTTCGCGGGGTTTTACCTGATCTCGCGTGGCAGGCGAGATCATCTTCACCATCATACGCTTCTGTTTCAACAATGATGCCTGCAGTGCGCTGGCCGTGTGCGGTGCTGACCAAACATTTACCTATCAGATTTCGTGCGACGGTGACTGCATCGCCCAGGGAAAAATCTCTTTGAAGGACCGCTTCACTCATTGCTGTTAGAAAAATATGCCTGA
>CAZDIS010000043.1:0-6573 GCA_964505585.1 uncultured Pelolinea sp.
AGAGATCGTGGATCCGCTTGCTTCGAGCCAGGCGGCATAACGGTTATCGGGGGAAAATACAGCCCAACCCGCTCCCCGATCTGTTTGAGGGTCTAATGGAAAGCGTACCAATTGCATGTCGGAAATGCGCATCACAGTTAAAGCGCTGTCGTCTGCGCCATCGCTGCCAACCGACGCGGCGAATGTTAGATCAGGGGAAATCCCCTGGAAATTGTGCCCGTCATCCATCCATTGCAGGTTGTCTCCGTTTGTAAGATCGAAGAAATATAATCCGCGATTGATGGGGAAGATCAGGTCAGCACCGCCAATTCCCCAGGCGGTTTTCACATACCAGACACCCTGCGGTTCTCCCGCGATTGCCTCTACCCCAACCGGTTTCAGCGCCCAGTAGAATGGCTCATCGACCAGGTCAAAAAAAGCAGGGGCACGATCCAGATTCTTTACCGTAGCCGCGTATAGGAAACCATGTGGATGGTTATCAGGGTCATAATTTACTTCAGAAAAAGCCAGGGCTGGCTGCCCGGCCGCGCTGGCCATTGCCAGGAAGGAATCCGATGTGCGCAGGGTTTCGATGGTGCCATTGGTGTTTGCCATCAGCGCCGGGGTTGGCTGCCAGCTGCGGTAAATGACCGGAGGGAATGCGCCTTCTGGCATGATCGGGCCGCCGATAGCGGCATCCTCCTGATCCAGCGCGATAATGCCGGGTGTTTCAATTTCGCGCACCACAGTACCACCAATGTCTAAATAAAGGAGGCTGTTTTCGCTTTCAGTTTGGAGCAGGCCCCCGTCGGGGACCAGGTCGCCGCTTTTTGTATCTATTGGCGCAACTTCCAGCGCATCTTGTTTCTGAATTTCGTCATCTGGCCAGGGTGCCTCACTGCTGGATGCTTCCATACTATCGACGTTTATTGGCGTTCCGCAGGCGGTGAGCAGTGTGAGCAGGCAAATGAAAACGAACAATCTTTTATGGTTTACCATTGGTGATCCTCCAGCTTGTTTCTTTCTTTTATAACGAAAAAACGCTGAAAAAAGTTCCAAATATGCCTTAAAACCAAACCTCCTTGATGTCTTTATCGGACATCAATTTTTGTACGACTTTGTCGTGACGCTTTGTTTGTCCGTACACTTCAAATGTGCACACCATTTCCTTCTCATCTTTTTCTTGTTTGTAAGAATCGATTGGCAGGTGATTATCCTTGAATAAGGATTTCAATTCTTTATATTTACTCCAGCTTGTTTTGGTAGTGATGCGGTAGGTGCGTGCCTCAGAAGAGATATTGAGAAATTCTTCAAAACGTGTAAAAAGGATGAGCACGATGATCGAGATCACAGTGGCACCGACCGCGAGGATGTACTCACCTGCGCCCACTGCCATACCCAGGGCAGCGGTTAGCCAAATGGTTGCAGCGGTCGTCAGCCCAACCACGCGCCCGCGCTCTTCCAGAATGACTCCCGCACCAATAAAACCGATCCCGCTGACGATCTGGGCAGCAATACGAGGCGCTTCGCCGCCCCACAAAGCACTGATCCGAATGGACATGATCGTGAATAGCGCAGACCCGACGGAGATCAGGATCAGGGTGCGCAGGCCAACCGCTTTTTTATGCCGTTCGCGCTCCGCGCCGATAATGCCGCCAATCAATAGCGCGGCGCCGAGGCGAATAAAATCTTCAGGATAAAAAATCATAGTATCTCCCTTCCAGAAAGATAGACTGCCTTCATTTTAGCAAAAATTAATCGCATTAAATGAAAAAACCTGCTGAACAGCGGAAAAACAAGGATGTTTTCCCGAATCAGACAGGTTCTTGTGGTCGGTTATTTATTCGCCAGGCCGTTCTTGATCTCAGTCAGGGTTTCGTTCATACGGAAAAACAGAATCAGGATCTCACAATATATTCGTACAATAATTGGGCCGAGCACGAGTGTCAGCAGCCCGCCCAGGAATGTTGCGCCCGTGGGTGTGTAGCGGCTGAACGCGGAGCCCATCATGATCAATCCTGCCAGCACAGAGATACCTGCGCCTACATAGAAAAGGATCGTGATGATAGCCGGGGTGATCATTTTCCTGAATTTCAGGAAGTCATTCAAATTTTCTTTCGCGAAAAAGTCCTGCATATTAAACTCCTTTTATTAATTGGGTAGCTGATTTTATTAACAGTATAGCAAATATCGGTCCGTATTTATTAATAGTGATCCCAATGTACGCGGTCCGCGTCGTACTGGGTGCGGGGCTGCGGTTCTTCCGCTGGGTATCCAACATAAATCAAACTGAGCGGGGTGACGTTGTCCGGAATACCGAGAATTTCGCGTTCCGTTTCCATCACATCTTTCTTAGGGTATGAGCCGATCCAGACCGTGCCGAGGTCCATGCCTGCAGCCGCGATCATGATGTTTTCTGTCGCGGCGCTGCAATCCTGCACCCAGAAGCGCAGCGCGGATTCGTTGTGGGCGATCTCTAAATTGGCGCATACGATGATGGCTGCTGGCGCGTTGTATTTGCCGTATTTCAAAGAATTTCGCAGTTTTTCCATGATCTGCGGGTCAGTGACAGCGATGAATTCCCATGGCCGGCTATTGCTGGCGGATGGCGCTGCCATACCTGCCTGCAGCAATTTGGTCAGTGTTTCTTTATCTACTGCTTTCTTGCTGAAAATGCGCACACTGCGGCGCTTAAAAATAAGGTCGAGTACGTTTGCCATGATCAACTTCCTTTTTTGCCTGATGATTTCAACTTCACATAGATACTGGTGTTGCCGTTCTCTTCCTCGCGTTCACGCACATCAAAAGATTTGGGATGTGCACGGATCAAGACAGATAATTGCGGATGGCCGTAGGTACGCGCGTCAAACCCCGGGTCAAGCTGGCGCAGGTGGTGACCAAGCGCGCCCAGAAATGCCCAGCCATCGTCTCCAACCGCGTTCTCAAAAGCCTGTTTTAGCAGCGGCAATGGATCGGGCGTCGGCGGTTCTTTTTTGGTTGAACTCGTCTTTCGGGAAGTACTGCGGCTGCGGCTTGGTTTTTTGGGTTCCAGGTTTTCCGTGTAGACAAAAACATCGCAGGCATTAACGAAGGCGCGCGGTGTTTTTTTCTGGCCGATGCCCATCACGTAAAATCCTTTTTCACGGATGCGCGTTGCCAGGCGTGTATAGTCGCTGTCGCTTGAAACCAAACAGAATGCGTCTACGGTACCACTGTAGAGCAGGTCCATCGCGTCAATGATCATCGCGCTGTCCGTAGCATTCTTTCCGACAGTATAGCGGAACTGCTGGATGGGCTGAATGGCATGTGTGTTGAGAGTGTCTTTCCATTTGCTCATATTGCTTGTGGTCCAATCACCGTAATTACGTTTAACGGTGACTGTCCCATATTTACTTGCTTCGGATAATATATATTTGACCAGTGTAGCCTGCGCGTTGTCGCCGTCTATGAGGACAGCCATGCGCCGATCACTGATATCTTTACTTCTTTGCATTATTTCTTCTTTCTTTTTTATTATTTAAATGATATGTTTATTATACGTGAGGTCAGCATTATATTCATATTAAATGCGATGTGAACCCGTTCAATGTCAGGTGTTCAAAAGCCCGCATCGCTTCTGTAGAGATTTCCTGCGGCGCGGCGAAACCTCTTTTTGGGTATTCGATGACGCGCTGAAAGTCCCCGACCATGATGGCGATCAATTCATCGACCTGAATATCTTGATTGGCGTATTCCAAAAAAGGAATGGGAGGAGAAGTGACGATCGCCGCGGTTTCCGGCCAGAGATGGCAGGCGGTCGCCCATACACGGCGTTCCATGTATGGTTTATGGATCAGCAAAACGCGGGAGAACGGAATATTATTCTTCTTGAGAAGCGCGGCGGAAAATAATAGATTTTCAGCGGTATTGGTTGACTGATCTTCTAATAATATTTTTTTCTTATCAAGCCCGTTTGCCTGTGCCTCCTCGGCGAATCGCCGGGCTTCGCTCTTTTTCCAGATGCCTTCGGTCAGGCGGCCGGACGCTCCGGAACAAACCAGAAGTGGTGCCCAGCCCTGCATCACCAGTTGGGCGGCATACGCGGCTGTACGAAGGTCATGACTGCCCATGGCGACCGCCGCCTCGCATTTTACGAGCGAATGATTGACATGCATAAAATCCCAGAGAAGCGCCGCCGATTTTACGATTGCAGCTGGTAATTGCGGAGCGCCTGCCAATTAGATCCAACCCTGGAGTTGATATACGAAATAACCGAGATACTCTTTCAGCGCGTTGGTGGTCAATGAAAGATTACCAGATTGGGGAATGATATCCATGATCTTGCGCTGTACGCGTGACCTGCCGTCTGGCGGCGATTCGTCTTCCGTAATGGTGTAATCAACCGGAACAGGGATCACTTCGATTCCCTGTTTTTCAAACAGGGCTACCGCACGCGGCATGTGCATCGCAGAGGTAACCAATAATATGCGATCCACTGCGATCTCCTCCAGCATCTTCTGGCAATACAGCGCGTTCTCATAGGTGTTTTTTGACTCTTTTTCAAGGATCAAAACCTCTTCAGGCACCCCGATCGACACCAGTAAACTCGCCATATTCTCAGCGGGGGTGGTGCTGCCCTCATTTTGCCAGGCGATTTCACCGCCCGATAAGAGCAGCTTACCAGCTTTTCCCTGGCGGTATAGTTCAGCGGCAAATAATACCCGGTCTCCGGCGCCGTTCACTTCCACCGATTGCCGGGGCGCGGCGGCAGGTTCAGTACCGCCGCCGAGAACGACAGCCACGTCCACGATCGGGTAGTCATCAAGTGATGGATAACGGTATTCCAATGACCGCGCTAATAAATTGGAAAAACCGGTAGTGCTGGCTAGCCATAAAACAACGATAGCGGAAATGATCAACCCCGTTCGCAGCTTGTGGCGGTGGCGGATAGTCAGCGCCAGCAGCAGCAAAATGCATGCCAGCCCGAGCGGATAAACAAACAAAGGAAGTAATTTGGAAAGAAATATGAACATTGTCAACTTGTGGTTAAGACCCGCGTCATTGTAACATGAAGAGCCGTGAAGGTAATATGATATTGGCATCGTTTATACTCAGATCGGGAGGGTACTTTATGATCGATTTTTTACAGCTCAAAGCAGTGATCTGGGATATGGATGGTGTGCTTGTGGATTCCGAACCCATTCACCTGAAAACCTGGAAAGCGGTTTTTAAAAAATTTAACCAGCCGTTTCATCCAGAGCGCATGAAACACGCTTTTGGCATGACGAGTGAACGGGTGGTTGAGGTTATGGTGGATTCGCCATTACCTGAAGAAAAGATCAAAGAAATCACACAGGAAAAAGCCCGATTGTTCCAGCGGGCAATCGCGGAAGAAGCGGCTATTTTTCCGGGTGTAGCTGGTTGGCTCGCTTCCTTTAAGAATAATAATATCCGGCAGGCGGTTGCTTCTTCAGCCAGAGCAGAAAACATCCGGATCGTACTTGAGAAGCTGGAGATCAAAGACTATTTTGATGTGGTAGTGGATGGGTACGGTGTGCCCAGTAAACCAGCACCGGCAATTTTTCTCAAAGCAGCAGATTTGCTGGATGTGAACCCCCTGAAATGTCTGGTCATTGAGGATTCAACAGCCGGTGTGCAGGCTGCGAAAGCCGCAGGCATGCAGTGCGTTGCGGTTGCCACGACCAGTTCTGTGAGCCAGCTTGGCAGTGCGGATGTTGTCGTCGAGAACCTCGGACAATTGATGACCGAAGATCTGCGGGCGCTCTTTCCGATATAAAAAAGACACCTTTCGTATATAATTAGTATATTAATATTTCTAACGCTTGCAAGGAGAAAATGGATGGATGCATTGCTGAAAAAAATCTATGATGGGGTGATGGAAGGCGACCAGGATAAAGTCATTGACGGCGTCAAAGCTGCATTGGAAAATGATGTGTCCGCTGAAGCGATCCTGAAACAGGGCATGATGACTGCCATGGCAAAAGTAGGCGAATTATTCGAAGAAGGTGAATATTTTGTCCCGGAACTGCTGATTGCAGCCAGAGCGATGCAGGGCGGCCTGGATATCCTTAAGCCGCTGCTGGCAGCCGAAGATGTTGAACCCATCGGTAAAGTTGTAACAGGAACGGTCAAGGGCGATCTGCATGACATTGGGAAGAATCTGGTGGGGATGATGATGAAGGGCGCGGGATTTGAGATCATCGACCTCGGTTCTGATGTGTCCCCGGAAAAATTTATCACGGCGGTAAAAGAATCCGGCGCGCAGGTGGTGGCCATGTCAGCTTTGCTGACGACCACGATGGCTAATATGCCAGCCACGATCAAGGCCTTTGAGGATGCGGGTATCCGCGATCAGGTGAAAATCATGGTCGGTGGCGCGCCTGTCACCCAGGATTTTGCCGATAAGATCGGCGCGGATGGCTTTGCGACGGACGCGAGCCAGGCAGCAAAGGTCGCGCTGACTTTTGTAAGCTGAACCCTTTCTTTTTTAAGATACGCACCGCCGATCAGCTTGGCGGTGTTTTTATATATACTAACTAATTTACTCGTATCAGCGTCAGCGTGCCCATATTTTGCAGGTTTTCAGGAAGGATG
>CAZDIS010000043.1:6583-17800 GCA_964505585.1 uncultured Pelolinea sp.
GTTCGCGTGGCTGCGTGTCCGCGTCTGCTGCGGTCAGCGTCGTACCGCTGTCGGTGCCGCTGTCATAGCTGATCAGGTCAAGTGTCAGCTCTTCAACCCATTGGCCATCCTGAAACAGATCCGCGCTGGCCGCGACAAACCAGTCCGGGCTGGGGGCGATCATACTCACGAAGGACACCCGGCTTAAGGTTTGAGAAAATCCAAATTTACCCGAATTTGTTCCGGGTGAATCTATCCTGGATCCTTTGAGATAGTCGTTTGTGTAGCCGCCAGCGATGATCGCTTCGATCTCACCGACGAGCAGATCGGTATCGCCCGTTTCAGCCATTTGCTCGATGCCCGGCGATGCCATTTCATTCTCGCGAAAGATCACCGCGTCAGGGGAATCTGCGTGTCCATAAGCAATAAATGGCGAAAAATGGGCAGCGGCGTCATAATCCGCGGGATGCGTTTCCGCGCTCCAGGTTGCGTCAAAATATAGCTCATAGGTTGCGCGTTCCGGTGCAGGGATTGCTGTATCCGGCGGGGGCGCGACAGTGGCCGCGGCGGTTTCAGTTGCTTCCTTTACTGCGGGCGCGGATTCTTCGATAGTTGTTTGTGACGGTGGATTGCACCCTGCGGAAAGAAGCAGGAGAAGGATGACGGTAATTCCGATCAAATTGCTTTTTTTCATGATCGCACCGACCTTTCTTATTCGCGTATGTATTGCGTTCAGTATATCGGTTTGCGGATATTCTGTAAATCAGGTAACAGCGATGACTTTACCGCCTGTGATGTGCTGCAGGTCGCCGCTTTTAAGGCGGAACACGGCGTGCGGAGTGCCGGCCGCAGCCCATATCTCATTAAAGGCCATCAAGTCTTTATCAATATAGATATCCATTGGGACTGCATGCGCGACCGGCGGCACACCACCAATAGCATATCCAGTGGTATCGCGCACGAATTGCGCGTTTGCTTTCTCAACCGGAATTCCCAGATAGCTGCTGACCTTGCTGACGTCCAGTCGGTTATCCCCGCTGACCAGAAAAAGCAACGGTTTATCAGCGGACCGAAAAATGAGGGATTTAACGATTTGCCCGACCTCGCACCCGACCGCAAGAGCTGCTTCCTGAGCGGTGCGCGTACTGGCCGGAAATTGCTTGACAGAGAGATCAAGCCCGAATTGATCAAGGAATTCCTGTACTTTCTGGCTTGCTTGCGGTAATGGCATTACATATCCTCCTGCACTAAAATAAAAAGCGGAGAGGGAGGGATTCGCCGCCTGCTGCGCAGGCTATACGCTCCGTCGTCCCTCCGTCGCGTGTTCACCTAAAGGCATGCCAACGGCATGCTTTTTCAACGGTTCACACTCTCTCGGGTTCGAATCCTTATAAGCGACTTTCATATAGAATTTGTTATAGTTGAAATCAGATTGGTAAAGCGGAGAGGGAGGGATTCGAACCCTCGGTCAGGTATTATCCCGACACCCGCTTAGCAGGCGGGCCCAATCAGCCACTCTGGCACCTCCCCATCTTGATCAGGAATGAAAGGCGGAGGGAGAGGGATTCGAACCCACGGTGAAGCTTTCGCCCCACACCTGTTTTCAAGACAGGCGCCTTAAACCACTCGGCCATCCCTCCAGTATTCCTGGACAGGCGGATAGATTTTAACATATTTTCAGTTTCAATTGCCTTTATATTTCTTATGGAATGTCAAGCACAATGACCGACGCGTTATCATGCCCGCCTTTTTCAAGCGCATGGTAAACGAGTGTTTGCGCACGCTTTCGCCCCAAGCAAGCCGATAGGATTTCCCTGATTTCCGTGTCGTCAAGCATGTCCGTGATGCCATCGCTGCAGAGCAGGAGCGTATCCCCGCATCGCAGGTGGAGCGAATTTCGCGTTGTGTTATCGTATGTAATTTTTTGGTCAATATTTAGGGGATGCGTGGTCCCCAGATAGCGGCTGAGGACATGTGCCATCGGGTGGCTGCGGTTAGCCAAATCAACACTGGTGTTGAAGTTATTTCCCATTTCCGCCAGGACGGTGTGGTCCTTTGTCAGCTGAAAAAGCGAAGGGTCACGGTACAGGTACAATCGCGAATCACCCAGGTGCACCGCAAACAAGGTGTGATCAATGATCAGCGCGCAGACGCATGTAGTGCCCATCCCCTTCCGTTGCGGATGAAGCGCTGCATCCGACAGGATCGCCTGATTGGCAGACTGTATCGCTTGCTCCAGGGCTTGATGCGGGTCCGAGGCAGAGACGTTTTTCTGCATGGCCATGCTGATCGTTTCCACTGCAATCCGTGAAGCGATCTCTCCGGCATTGTGGCCGCCGACGCCATCAGCCAGTACAGCCAGCTGAGCTGTAACTCCATCTGCTGTTTTTATGGTACTGACCTGGATGTCGTCTTCGTTTTTTTCACGCACCAAACCGCGGTGGCTGAGCGTAAATGATTCGGATCCGGATATTTTTTTTGCCATCAAAACCAACTAACTTTCTCCATCTAAACCAAGATGGTAGCGGAAGGTGAATGCGCCGATCTTTATCAGATCACCGTCCTTGAGGACGGTTCCCGCGCTTGAAATGGGTGTGTAATTGACCCAGGTGCCGGTGCCGGAGCGCATATCGGCCAGCGCAACACCGCCTGACGCGGTCCTCCGAATGCGGGCGTGCATCGGGCTGACGGAGGGATGGTCGAGGACGATCTGGGCTTTCTCACGATCACTGCCAAAGATCTTGATCTCTGAAGTGATGGATAGATCCGCTTCGATCTGGAACGGATCGCTGCCAGCCTGCGTCAGGTAGGGCGATGGTTCTGTGTTTTCCGTGGATGTGCCGACGGGCTGGCGGTAAGGGTCTTTACGGATGTTCCGCGCTTCCGCTTCCAGTCCGGGGACTGATTGCAGCAGGGGATCAACATCAGTGAAGGATTGCGCTGCTGCCGCGGGATATTCAACGCGCCGCCGCATCCGCCGCTGGACACGCGCCGCTACAAGCGCCGTTCCGCCCAGTCCGATCACCGCGAACAGGATCCATCCGCCGTTGTTAAAGAATTGAAGGAAATCAGTTAACCAGCCGGGGTAAAGAGATTCAACAGACACAAAAACCGGACGCGGCTGGCTGATGCTGCGGAATCCAAGGATGTCTTCCACTTCAACAGACACAAGATGTTCACCGCTGAATGTGTACTGCTCTAATGACCAAGGAAAGAAGGTGAATGGCTCTGTGGTGTTCTGGGCGACCACTTCTCCATCGACATATAAACGCGTTGCCCTCAGCTGGCGGGAGTATCCATCCGGAAAGACAACTTCCGCCTGCAAGGTGACAAACGCGGGCTGTAGATCTCTCCCACCGGTCGCGTTGGTATAGGTGCGGTCGATCCGCTGCGGCAGGTCGATCATCACAGCGGACGGGATCGTGAGGTCGATCGAAAAGGGTGTCTCCGCTGACGTGGTTTCCTGATTGCCATACGCCACTTTAACGCGGACTGAATGCGCGCCACTTTGATTTACATTGGATGTATAGCGCAATTGATAAACGCGGCGCAGCAGCCCCAGGTAATTCTCTGGATTTGGGCTGGGGGTTTCTTCGGTATATAAAAGGTACTGCCCGCCAGTCGAAATTGCCAGCTCGTTCAAGGCAATGGCAGCGGGCGCATTCACAGCGGTATCCGGTGCCATCAGCCAGACGTTGACCGGCACACCCATCTCCAGTGCGCGGGATTTGAGTGCCGCGATCTGGGCAATGTCTGTATCCAGTGGGAGCGGAGTGATATAGAGGATAGATTGTTTGCTCTGATTGACCAGATTGGGTTTCGAAGCGATATCCAGGGCCGCGCTCAGGCTGGTCATGTCCGGTTCAAAATTAAACAAATTAGGTTTGTAATTTTGCAACTGAGAAGTGAACGCGTCTTTCTCCTGCAGCTTTTCAACCAGCACGCCCTCATTGCTGGTGAGACTATATTGGTTGGTTCCGCCGCTGGTGATCTTGTTCAGCCAGTCAGCCAGGTCGAACACAACTGTTTCATAGCGTGTCGGAACAGAAGCGTTTTGCCGGTTGCTGAGCGTTGCCCCCAAATTGACCGCGATAATGCTGTGCAGTCCGGGTTCCAATAGCTGGGTTTCATTGACTGGCATCTCAAATCCATCTTCGATCACCGTGAAAGCGTTCAAATCCAGGCCGGGGATGAATTTGCCCTGGGTGTCGAACGCATCCACATACAAAGATACCTTGGGAAAATCACTGATATCAGGCGGATACACGATGATACGCAGCCCCCCCTGCGCGAAAGCGGGAAGAACGATCAGCGTCAATGAAAAAATGACAAGGATAGTGGTTATTGACAATCTGCGGAAGCGATTAGCAGTATGCATTCCGCTTATTGTACCCAAAATAGGTGCTTAAATGAAAAACAGGGAGCGCGACGCTCCCTGTTCTTATCAAATGAACACTGATCTAGTGTACGTAAAGGTCATCATCACCGCTGCCATCCAGATCATTTCCGAAGATGATGGTGTTGGTCTGAGTGAAGGTGCCTACATCAATGAGTTCCACACCGCTCGCAAAATTACTGATGAAAGTACTCTTGCTGATGGTGACAACCCCGGCTCCGTTGCTATCGATATATATTCCGTCCGAGTTGTTTCCCGGGTCGCCATTGGCCGCGGAAGTAGTGCCGCTGATGCTGACATCGGCCACATTGATCAGCTGAATACCGGTGCCCACATTTAAAGCTGTGTAAACATTTGAGAGTGTAACTTTCTCGCCGGAGTGCTTGCCGTCAAAGTAGATACCCATGCCGCTGTTACTGACACTGTTGGTGTTCTTGACCGTCAATGGTCCATCAGAGAAGAGCCGAAAACCGCTGGAGGCATTGAGCGTGGACATGTTGTTCTGGACCAACATACCTTCTGTGCCAGTAGAATTGTCAGCGTAAACACCGTCCCCGTTATTATGAATGAAGGTTGATCTATCTACTTTTACCAATCCTGAGGAGACGATATAAGCACCGCTGCCATTGTTGGTGCTGACAGTGGAGGATTTAACACTGACGTCCTGGTCCGCTGCAGCCTGGTTGTCGATATACAATCCATTCGATAAGTTACCCGAGGCCCAGATATTAGAAAGACTGACTGATCCGTTCGCGCTAATTTGCAACCCCTGCCCAATTGTTTCGTTGAAAACCGAGTTTGTAACAGTGACTGTTTTGAAATCAGGCGAGCCGCTATTTTGCAAATACGCGTGAATACTATTTTCGACTGCCTCGACCTTGTTTACAGAAATCGTACCGAAACTGACGACATGCAGGCTTTCTGAACCGTTATTGTGGAGTGTATTCATCGTTTTTCCACCGGTCGCGGTAATTCTGACATTCTTCGCGTCATAACCAGAATAGGCGTTCCTGAGGTCGATTCCGCGTCCGCTATTGAAGCTGGCCATGATATTTGTTAGCGAAATCTCCCCATGACTCACAATTGAAAGGCCATCGCCGCCATTGTTTTCAAAGACATTTATTTTACCGTTTACCGTGACATTGCCTATTCCTGATGTGTTGTCAATTCTGACGCCATCGTCGCCGTTCGGGTTTTGCGCTTCCACATTTGTTAGTGAAACATTTCCGCGTGAAATTATTTCCAAACCGTAGTCATTAGAATTTTCTGAGAAAGTGGAATTGGACACTTTTATCCAGCGGTCCTTTGTTGCAGTGTTGTTAGATATGTACGCTCCTTCGGACTGGTTCAAAAGCGAGGAGATATTTTTCAGAAAAACATTACCCCGGCTTGAAATGTTGATTCCACGTTCGGGATGGTTCATTACATCAATAGTGTTGAGTGTGAGGCTGTTTTCCCCGTCAGCTCTATTATCCAACCAGATTCCGAACCAGCCATTATTCATCACTTCAGCACGACTGATAGAAATGGTGCCGGCAGAATCAATGTGCACCCCTGTATACGCGTTGTTCTTGGCGCGCAGACCGAAACCAGACTTTCTGGAATACAGCACTTTAACCGCCCCTGTTCCGCCATCATTGTCAATTTCGATCCCGCGAAAAATATTATAGTCGATCACCCCGCCATTCAGGTTGAGAAAATAATGCCCGCTGCCATATCCATCGGCGGACATGACGTGGATCGTGTAGTCTCCCGCAGTAGGCACTGTGCCGCTAATAATGGCGTTGGAGCCCGTGCCACTGTTATCGTCTGAGTCGATCAGCGCGCCGTCCGGTCCCCGCAATTCCACTAACGCGTCGAAGAAATCACTTTCGAGAGTGATCGTATAACCTGCTCCGGCAGTAGCGTTGAATGTGAATGTATCGTTCTCGTTCATCCATGAAGATAGGACGTCACTTACACCTTCCCCGCTGATATTCAGGGTGCCATTAATAATGGAGTTTTCAGAGGCATCTACACCCTGTAACGTGACCGCGCCCAAAGAATCGATGTGAAGCCCCGTACCCGCGTTTTTCAAAAATGAGCTATCCCTGATCGCGACTGTCTTCGCTTTCGGTGCTGAATAGTTGTTGATCCATGCGCCTTGATGTTGCTGATTTTCCATCACATCGGTATTGCTAACGGAGATTTTTCCCATCGAGTCGATATATAGTCCGTAAGATCCGTTTTGGCCGATATAATTGCGCATATTGCTGCCAGCAGAAAGGATGACATTTCCGGAGGTAATATCTTGCGCGTTACTGATGGACATACCGGCGGTGCCGTTTTGAATAACAATCATGTTGCTGAGTGTGATGTTGCCCTTTGAGGATAGAAATACGCCCAGAGATGTGTTTTGCGCGAAAACATTGTAGGCATCCCTTCCGGATTTAATGCTGATTGATCCGCTTCCCAGGCAGGAACCACTGAAACCGCAGTTATCAACATAAATACCATAACCTGTATTCATGATTGTTTCTACTTCATAAAGACTGATATTTCTAAGGCTGTATGCTCCCAACCCATAATTCGCCTGATTTCCGGAGAAGGAGCTGTTTTTTATGGAAATCGAGCCTGAGCCATAAGTATTCCTGATATATGCCCCATCATCATCATTAAAGTCAGCGTTGATGGTATCCAGTGTGATATTTCCCTTGCTAATAACCTCCAGGCCGTCGCCATTCTTTGTATTGTTGAATTGCCCATTGACGATCTTTACATATCTATTGGAATTGGCTGTGTGATTGGCGATGTAGGTGGAAAGAGAATTACCGTTTGCTGTAATATTTTTCAATGATATATTTCCAAGCACGTCCATATTCAGGCCGCGCCTTGAATTTTCGTCGAAAGTGCAAACATAGTCTTTGGTACCCGTGATGGTCACGCCTCCAGATTTTCCATTCAAAGTTTGGAAATACGCGCCATCGCGAGATATGGAAGTGCCATTTTTGTTCGCGGACGAATTCGTAAGTGCAATGCTGCCGTTGGATTCAAAATACATACCAAAAGCGCCATTTTCATGTGCTTCCGTGTAGAGCACTTTTATGCCAGGGGTTTTTGTGGAGGCGAAGTTGCGGATATCAAACCCATCATCCGTGTTGCTTTCAGCCAGCAGGTAATCCACCCGAATCGCGCCGTTAGAGAGGATGTTCAGCCCGTCGGCACCGTTGTTATGCGTTGTATTGTAAAAAGTGTAGTATTGGCTGGTGGGGAGGGTTTTCTTGATGGTAATGCCTGAAGTTCCCGCTTGATTGTTCAGATACACCCCAGTGCCGCCGTTATTGTTCGACACAAAATTACTGAGGGTGATCGCTTTGGATGCGATCACATTCAGGCCCGTGCCGCTGTTGCCGCCGAAATCATTCGCGCCGGTGAGGCCGAGGCCTTTTTGGCTGGAGATGGTGACGGAATTGCTGGTCTGGATATCGATGCCGTTGGTACCGTTATTGGTCGCATCGATGGATGATAAGTTGACAATCCCATTCGATCGGATCACTAATCCACTTCCATTATTGTTTTCAGTGAATTTGGATTCGCTGATCTTGACTGATCCGTTGCCGCCAGTATTCGTGATGTACATCCCGGAACCCTCATTATGGTGGGAGGCGATATTTTTGCCGGTTACAGATCCTGTGGTATCAAGATAAATCGTTTCGATATTTTCTGAATTTCCGCCTGCCATGACCATATCCAGGGTGATATTCGCTTTTTTACTGCTGACGGAATAGAGGGCATAGCCATAACCCGTGCCATTTGGATTAGGCGTGTTGCTGGCTAATACCGCGTTCTTAATCGTCAATCCTGAAAAATCAGTATCCAGCCGAATTCCGGATCCGCGGTTGCGGCTGGCGGAAACATTTTCCAGTGCCACTTTGCCGAGTGTGATTATCTCGAGTGAATTCACATTTCCAAAAGGAATGCCATTTTCATCAAAATAGGAATTCTTGATAGTGACCGAAAAATTATTGCCCGGGTCGCCATTATCCACATACGCGCCGCGCTGCTGGTTGCCGCTCGAATTGGTGTTATTGATCTGCACATTGCCATCGTGATGGCTGATGTAGACGCCATCCCCGGTGGTGTAGGTTACGTCCAGGTCATCGAGCACGAGTGTGCCTGTGCCATCGTAAGAACCAAAATAACCATTGATGGTGAAGCCGCTCAGGGTGAAGCCGCCCACATTCTGGTCAAGGACAACATCACCATTGATGATCGGCCGTGTTTCGGTGTCCGGATCATAAACCCCGATTAATCCATTCAGCTGGCCGAGAATCGGTGTGGCAAGCGCGTTAAAGGCGGCGCCACCATTGTACGTGCCTGTCTCAACATAAATTTTTCGATCAGTCGGAAGTCCAGAGTTAGGCACGTTATCTATTGCCGCCTGAATTGGGTTCGCTTCCCCATCAAAGCAAGTGCCGGCTGCTTTTTCACCGGGATAGGCATCGCATCCGTTGGCGCTTTCAAAGAAGCGATAATAGGTCTTTCCGACCTTATAGTATGGATCGGGCGATTTGATCGCCTCCGCGCTTTCCGCGCTGGCCATGTCGACCGCTGCGCCGGATTCGTCTGACAGCGCTAAATCGGCTTCTGCCAGTGCTTCAGGGATCGAGTCAGATACCTGTTCCCCGCCAGATTCTTCCGGTGCTGGAACCACTTCGTTTTCTTCTGCCTCCTCTGTTTCCTCTGCTTCAGGTTCCTGGTCCAGTACGCTGCCTGCGGGCTCATCCGCGCCGTTGGCGGTATCGTCCGCCTGCGGTGCTTCCGGCACAGCGTTTTCTAAGGCAGGACCTATTTCAGCTGGTTCTTGCGCCTCTTCATCCACAGTTGCAAGCGGCGGTTCCTCGGTTGGCGTTTCGCCGTCGGCAAAGACGGGCGCGGCCAGCAAGAGCGCCGCAAGCAGCACTCCGATCGATAGTAAGAAATATTTTTTATTTTTGGTCCTATTCATCATCATTCCTCCATTTCTAATCTCGCCCATTAAACGCAAATAGGCCGGCAAAAATAGGAACTGCCGACCTGTTTCTTTGAGATTACATGCAAAAAACTCTCAAAAATCCACATCCCATGATGCTTTCCCCAGACCCTCTGTACTTATATCCATTATAAGTATTTTTAAAAAAAATACAATCTAATTTCCGCAATAAAAAATAAATTTATGATTCATAATTAAAACAAAAACCGCGAAAAAAACGCGGTAATGAAGCAAGCGTACCTGTGGTACGGTGAAAGTTTCTGGCTATGGGATGGGGGCGATCTACGGATAGATGCCCTGCTCCTGCAGCGCATCCACGCAGGGCTGGAAGCCGGGGTGGTATTCGAGGCAGGTCTGGAAATCCTCGATGGCGGTCTCGCGGATGCCGAGCGCGATCTTGGACGCGCCGCGCCAGTAAAAGCTCTCTTCCAGCGCCGGTTCATCGTCACGCACCATCTTGATGGAATTATCGGTGGCGAGCTTGATGACGTTAACGTAGCGTCCGGTGTAATAGTAAGCGTAGTAGGGGCCGGTCTGGTACCACAGGATGCGGTAGGGGCGGACGGTGATATCTTCCGGTAGGTTATTATAGACCGCGAAGGCCTGGTCATACGCTTTGGCGGCGCCTTCGTAATCGCGCAGGGAGACTAAATTGGTGCCGTAATTGTAAAGGGCGAAGAAGCGGTCGACGCCATCCACCTGGTAGATCTCATCCTGCGCTTTCTGCAGGGCATTGCGGTAATTCTGTTCCTCATCCGCATCCTCGCCCAGCAGGTTGAGAACGTCGTTACGCTCTTCATCAGGAAACGCGACGAGATAGAGATAATTGAAGGAACGCCATTCCCCTAGCAGTTCGTTGTATGACTGTTTGTAATTGGCTTCAATATATGGATCCTGGGCGATGAAATAGCCATCCTGGTCGTCATAACCGGTCAGGACCTGGTAGTGCCCCATCCAGGTGACGTGGTAATTGATATCCCTGAATTGGGGCCCTTTTTCGATCAGGACCGGATAGCCGTTGGCGATCAGGCGTTTGAGGGTTTCAAAATCACCCCCGACGCGGGTGAGGGTATCCATGCCGGGCATTTCCTGATTGAAGAATTCTGCCATCTCATACGGCATGACATTCTTATCCACTTTGTTGGGTTTTACGTCCTGCGCCGCCTGGTCATGCGTGCCTTCCCAGCCCCAGTAGGAAAGCAGCATGGCAATGCTCGAAGGCCCACAGTAGTTCAAGCGGTAATGCTGGCTGAAATAAAGCCCGGGCTCAAGGGAAAAGACATCCGGTATGGGGGCAAAGGTCGGGATGGGTTGCGGTGTACCATCAGCCGGCGGTGTTGTGTTGGTCTCGCTCTCGACATTCGGGCTGGGGAGGGTGTCCGGGGTGATATCTGTTTCAGCGGAGAATGCGACCTGTTCCGGCGGATTGAGCCAGGTACGGGCACGGATCATCCAGGCGTTGAGATGCCAGCCAACTTTCTCCTGGATGGTGGGATTCAGAATAAGCGCGTATGCGATGATGGTGAGAACGGAAAGGATCGCAAACGCGATGATGATACGTTTTTGCATGGCGGCATTATAACATCAGTTATTATAAATAAGACTGAATATATCCGAATTAGAATTTTTTACACAGTTTTTACACGCTTAGGCTGAAAAGGTAGGTTGGGTTGGTTTTTTCAACCCAACGTATAAATGTTGGGTTTCGGAATTATCCTAAATGAGGAAAAAGCAAATGATTCAGAAAAAAATCGTCGATGAGCATTTCGCTTTTAAACCTCAACCCAACCTTGTATCTTTGAGAGAACCAGCATAAGCAATATAATAGCCA
>CAZDIS010000044.1:0-17343 GCA_964505585.1 uncultured Pelolinea sp.
CTATCGCGTTGGGTGGGCGGGATGTGCGGGATACCACGGGTGCTGGCGACAGCTTCAACGCCGGATTCCTGTTTGGCATGCTGCGCAATCAGTCTCCGCGTAAATCGCTCAGAATGGGCAACGCCGCTGGATATCTGATGATTAGCGCTGCGGGCGGACCATTGGAGTTCCTGAACCGGAAAAATCTTTACGGCGAGATTAAAGCGATCGTAAATTAGACATTTTCTATAGCAGCGCGTTTGACAATCATTCTTTTTACTTGTATACTTGTTATCAGTTCACGATAAGAATGCGTTGAACTAAAGCCACAATTTGGTCGCTTGCCCGGGGAACAGCGCGAATACGGGGGTGGCTTTAGGGAGCAAGTAGCGAAACCGATCTTTTCAGATCGGTTTTTTTAATTGGATTGAAAGGAGGGTAGGGGATGCGGCGGATTAGTACCGGTTTTACTTAATAAGTTCGTTATTTCATTTCAAATTTTTTAGTCAATCAATAGTTTAATTTTCGGAGGGTTTATTATGAAGACGGCAAGAAAAAGATCATTATTATCACTCATCACTGTATTTTCAATGATGCTGCTGATGCTCTTCCCCACCACGGTTTTCGCGGATGACGCGCCGCCGGCGGAAGAACCGGCTCAGGAAGAAACAGACACAGGTGAGGAAACAGCAGAGGAAGTTGTTACGGAAGAAACGGAAGAAGTCCCTGCAGAAGAATCTGATGCAACTGACCAACCCGCTACGGACGAAGTCCCAGCGGATGAAGCGGAAGCAACCGATGAACCGGCAGCGGAAGAAACACCAGAAGAAGGTGGCGCAACAGAAGAACCTGTTGCAGATGATGGCTCTGATGAAGAACTACCTGACCCGCAGGTCACGGTAGAATCAGAAGCGGAAGAAGAAGAACTGGCCGAGATCATTGAAGTGCTGAACGAAGCTGACCTCGTCGTTGTGGATGAAACCGGTGAAACGGTTCCATTGGCCAGCCAGGAAGCGGCGGAAACATTGACAGTAGATTCCGACCCCTTCTATTTTGATTCTTCGCTCAGTGCGTGGGTTGGTTATTCCGAAACCGGTGTTTGCGCCGCGCGCGTCAACCCGGCCAATTGCAACACCACCAGCACACCGGTTCAGGATGCGGTGGATGGCGCTATCGTAGCCGGTGCGGTAGATATTTTCGTGGTCACAGGCACCAGCAAGACCTTCAATGAAGATCTGACGCTCAATGCCTCCACCAATGGCTTTACGCTCTACGCCATTAAGAATGCCTGGGATGCGGAAAGCGCCAAGGCCAGCGGTACACCGACTGGCAACGCCACGCTCAATAGCATCACCATGAGCTCGACAGCTGAATTGTTGAATTTGTTCGCACCGCTGGTAAACGTCAATGCTGGTGCGTCCATCCAGGATGGTATCGAAGCTGTCACAGATGGAGGTACGGTTAATGTTGGACCCGGTACTTTTGAAGAAGAGATCGATATTGTATCCAAAGATGTTTCCATTCAGGGTTCAACCGGCACAGTGGTTCAATCCCCAAACAATATCGGGATTGACTATGTAACATCAAACAACAATCGCGGCATCATCCATGCGACCGACGCGCATGTGACCATTAATAACCTCACAGTCGATGGACTGAGCCGCGGCAATGCAAATTACCGTTTTATCGGAATCAGTCTCTATAACGCGGGCGGGACTATTTCAAATAACACCGTCCTCAACATCACCGATACACCCTTCTCAGGTGCACAGCATGGGAATGCGATCCTGGTTTTCAACGATGACGGCACCGCACGCGAAGTCAATATCTTTGGCAACGACGTTAGCAACTTCCAGAAGAACGGCATTACCGCCAATGGTGCGAACCTGACCGCGAATATTTACAACAATACGGTTACAGGCATCGGACAAACCGCTATCACCGCCCAGAATGGGATTCAGATGGGCTGGGACGCAACGGGCACTGTGACCGGTAACACCGTCAAGGATATCTGGTATACGGGTAGCGGCTGGGCAGCATCTGGATTCTTGCTTACCGACACCACGGGCACGATTACGTTTGAAAATAATACAGTCATGAATTCAGATGTCGGGGTCTATGCCTACAATACAGCCCTTGCAAGCAGCGGCAACACCATCTCTGGCAATGATACGGGTATTTTGCTCTATAGCCCCGGAACAACCAGCACATTCCAGAACGAGACCATCACCGATAACGATTACATTAGCTTCTGGAACTATGCTTCAGACGCCACCACCGTCCGTGACAGCGTCTTCACGAATAATGGCACCTATGATTTCTATGACAGCGCGGGTACAGCAGACGCGATCTACAACTTCTGGGGCTGCGATGGTGGACCAAACACTGCCGGATGCGATAATGTGTATTACGCAATGTTCGATCCGTGGTTGATGGACCCTGATAGCGATAAGGTCTACGATTCAAGCGATGGCAGCGGTGGATATGTCGATAACTGCCCGACCACTGCCAACCCGGACCAATTGGACACTGATGGTGATGGACTGGGCGATGTCTGTGATCCCACACCTAACGGTGATGATGATATTGACGGAATCGACAATCTGGTCGATAACTGTCTGACCACCTACAATCCTGACCAATCTGACAAAGATGGCGATGGCAAAGGTGATGTCTGCGATCCCACACCCAACGGCGATAACGACGGCGATGGTGTGGACAACCTTAAAGATAACTGCCCCAATGCATCAAATGCATCCCAGCTTGATACAGATAAGGACGGGCTCGGTGATGCGTGTGATCCCACACCGGATTATGTCGTTGACCTGGTCCCGCCTGAGGGCGTACTGCCCGAACTGCCCATCCCTGTTACCGGTGGTGTGGCAACGGAGCTTAGCTGTGACACGAATTGTGTCACGCTGGAAATGCCCAATGGCATCAGCGTGGAATTCTGCGGATTATGCGGTTATTCCGTATCACTCTCCGAAGAAACGGAAGACACCCTCCCGTTCGATATGCCAGATGATGTGGCCATGCTGTTCGGCCTGACCGTGAACCTGCTGGACAAGAATGGTGATCTGGTGGAAGAGCTGCCGTCTGGCACTACAATGACGGTCTCCTTCCCGATGGGCACCAGAGTAGAAGATCTGCTTGGCATCCAGCTCTGGGATCCAGAAAACGAAGAGTGGGTTTCACTGGTTGACACCCTTGCCGTGGATGGCCAGTTGCAAGCCACGATCGATTGGCCTGGCACCGCGATGCTTGTTGAATAGTACACAGTAGAGTTTGTGAACGAGGATGGCGGCTTCGCCATCCTCGTTTTTAATAAAGTGAGGAAATATATTCACTAAAATACATTAATTAATTATAATAATTGTACAAATAAGAATGCGTTGAACTAAAGTCATAATTTGGTCGCTTGCCCGGGAAACAACGCGAATACGGGGGTGGCTTTAGGGAGCAAGTAGCGAAACCGGTCTGGTAATAAGACCGGATTTCTTATTTAAGAGAAAAAGAATAAAAAAACAAAAATACTCGTCATATTAATTAACGATTAATTTACGCTTGTTTCGTAAAATAACAAACATTAATAGAAGAATAAACAGGAAGGGATAAATGAAAAAAAGGACAATTATTTCACTCATCATCACAATGGCATTAATATTATCGAATTTAAGTTTTGTATTTGCGGACGACGGTGTGGATACAACGCCCGATGCGGAAAATGAACCAGTGGCTGCTGAAGAGGCAGCGGAGGAACTGGTTTCCGAACAACCTGAAGAAGGTGAAGAAGCCGAAGAGGCAGTAACGCAAGATATGGATGAAAAAACAGCCCCTGCGGAAGAAGAAGCAGAGGATGTAGCGGAAGCAACCGAAGAACCCTCCGGGGAAGAAAGTGGGACCGAGGAAACACGACCAGACCCGCAGGTCACAGTTGAGCCGGATGGAACTACCGATGAAAACGTGGTGGAAATTGTGGCCGCGCTTGAAGCATCTGAAGCCGTTTTAGTGGATGAAAATGGGGATGCCATTTCACTCGCCAGCGAAGATGCGCTGACAGCCATGGAAATGATCAATTCAGAAAGCAGTGACCCATACTTCCCGTTTACGGATGATGGCACAACGATCTGGATTGGTTATACCCATCCCGGGGTACCCTGCCACTCCATCGTAACGGAATGCCATGAAATTGAGAATCCGATCCAGGCGGCACTCGATGATACCCGCTCAATTGGCTCAACCATCCGAATAGATGGTCCCGCTTCAGATTACACAGATGATGTCTTCACACTTGACAGACCACAACGCTTCTATCTCAATAATAACGAAAACATCACTGTCAACACAATTTACCTGAATACCAGCCTTGCCAATATTGAATACGCAATAAATGATAAACAGTTTTTTGCAAATAACGTCTATGTTCTGGGCGGCGGGAGCACTGCCTCGATCCAGGATGGCATTGATATCGCCACTGACGGCGGAACCGTTAACGTTGACGCCGGCACATATAGCGAACAGGTCAAGATCAATAAATCGGTTTCAGTAAAGGGTGCAGGCAAGGAATCAACAAAAATTATTCCCGATCCATCCTACTCCCATTGCTGGGGTCCACCTTGCGGTCCAGAAGATAGGGCTTTGGTAGATATTGATGGCGGTGATGAAAACGCCGCCCAACCCACGATAAACGTCCTTTTTGATGGGTTTACATTGGACGGCGAGTACACCTATGGAAATAAATTTGGTGTATTAGTGCACGGCGGCGCTTATGCAGAGATCAGCAACAACGCAGTGAAAAACTTCTATGATCATGCCTACCCGGGCGGTAATCAGGTTAACGTTCTAGCAGGATACTGGGGCCAGGACTGGCCCTGGTCAGGTAGCGCGGGGCGCTGGCATTACACCGGCCATGCCTACATGCATGATAATGTTGTATCTGGCTTCAATACTGTCGGCATGATGATCTGGGGACCAAATTCAACCGGCACGATCGATAATAATGAGATTAACCCGGATCCAATAGATTCGCACCTCTCTGCCGGCGCAATGGGGATCGTCCTTCAGAATAGCGGGGAAGCGACCATTTCCAATAACCTCATCACTAACCTCGCCACGCCAGGCGGACCGTCCGGCGGTGCCTATCGCAGCGGCATGGAAGCCTATTGGCCGGGAAACACCACCTTATTTGGGAACACCTTCTTGAATAATGACTACGGTCTGGCAACGTACAACAACTGGCCGCAAGCCGGACAAAGCACATTCTCCATCGAAGGGAATACTTTTGAAGGCAATCAGGTCGGTGTGCAGTTAGGCGGCGTGAATATCAGTTCACTGACCGGTAACTCTTTCATCAATAATAGTTCGGTCGGTGTCACAAACACCATGCAAACCATCATTGATGCCACCGGCAACTGGTGGGGCAGCACGGATGGGCCCAGCGCATTATCAGCCACAAGTTACGACAACAATGGCGGTCTTGGTACGCCAGCAGGCAGTGGTGACGCGATTTCCGACTATTTGGTCTACGATCCATATCTGGCGAGCGACCCTGACAGTGGCTCCGGAAACGGCGAGACGGGCGGCGAAGCTGTCGTCATCGAACCGGTCATTGGACTACCGCTCGGGCTGATCCCGGTCACTGGTGGGGAGAGGGTCGAAATCCCCTGCGATAATGAATGTGTGACCTTTACCCTGCCCAATGGCTCTCAGGCAGAGTTTTGCGGCCTTTGTGGCTACAGCATGTCGCTTTCAGAAGAAAGCGAAGATACCCTGCCATTCGAAAAACCAGAAGATGTCAGCATGCTGCTGGGCATGACCATCAATCTCTTTGATGGATCGGATACCCTGCTTTCAAACCTTCCTGAGAATTCTTCACTGACTGTTTCGTTCCCAATGGGCACCAGAGTAGAAGATCTGCTTGGCATCCAGCTCTGGGATCCGGAAAACGAAGAGTGGGTTTCACTGGTTGATACTCTCGCCGTGGATGGCCAGTTGCAAGCGTCGATCGATTGGCCCGGTACCGCGATGCTTGTTGAATAGTACACAGTAGAGTTTGTGAACGAGGATGGTGAAATCGCCATCCTCGTTTTTTATATTCCTTACTCAATTCAAATAATCTATAATTATAAATAAGGCACACGCAGGAGGCATTCTAATGAAAGCTCTGGTGATTTTTGATTCCTATTTTGGTAATACAGAAAAAGCAGCACAGGCTATTGGCACGGCGCTGGGAGCTAAAAAGAATGTGAGAGTTGTCAAAGTCGATCATGCAGCTATCGATATGCTGGATGGCATTGATATCTTCATTGTTGGTTCCCCAACGCGCGCGTTTCGGCCAACAGCATCGGTCATTAAATTCATTAGGAAGATCCCATCAAACGGGTTGTCAGGCGTGAAAGTGGCCACGTTTGATACGCGCATACCCATTACCGATAAAGCACCCCGATTTTTACGCTTCATGGTCAAGTTTTTCGGTTATGCAAACGAACCACTGTTGAACCTGCTCATCAATAAAGGCGGTCAGGAAACAGTCCATCCGGCAGGCTTCTTCGTAAAAGAATCGGAAGGCCCTCTGCTGGACGATGAATTAAAACGCGCTGCGGAGTGGGCAAAAAAGGTCAAGGCTGCCTGATAAACACCCCTCTCGTTTTTTTGGCTGCTGCGCACCGATCAGGCAAAAAAGCGTACGATATCTACGGTAGTGGGCAGGACCACATTCGCCCCTGCGTGCTTAAGTTCCCGTTCACGCCCAAAACCGCACAGCACCCCTGCCGCCTGCATACCAGCTAATTTCGCGGCTTTGATATCCACGGTTGTATCCCCAACCATCAAACACTGTTCAACGGGAACATTTAATTGTTGCGCGGCATACAGCATTGGGTCAGGAAATGGTTTCGTGTAATGGCATGTCTGTGATGTGACGACAACATCAAAGTAATTCATCAGATTGAATTGTTCTAAAAAAGCGCGGGTTGTTCGCGCATCCCGGGCGCTGACGATCCCCAGCGGAAAATGATTCAATGCTTCAAGCATTGCTTGAACTCCAGGAATTAGCCAATAGGTTCTAATTTTATGCTTTTTTTTCTTCGTCAGGCGCTGCATGTATTTGACATACAAGCTATCCAGAGCAAAGCGATCAGCTAAATTGTAAAATAAGTTGCCGGGTGATTCGATAGACATCACCAGCCAACGTGCAAATTGTTTAGCTTTTTTCTTATCCCGATATAACGGGGAGAAAAATCTTTTCAATTGCTTTACCATATGGTCGTCAGTATCGCTGAGCGTGCCGTCGATATCAAATAAAATGGCTCTAACGCGATCCGCTGCAAATGGCATATTTTCCACCCTGAAATCTAATTCTCATTGATGTAATCGATCGCCCACAGCGCGTCTTCATAATCCGGTCGGACGTTCAGCGCGGCGCGGAAATATCCGAGAGCGGTATCTGAATTGCCAAGGCGGAATTCAGCCCATCCGCGCCACAGCATGGCTTCCTCAGATGTGCGGGAAACCTGCTTCAACGCATGGTTGGTAAGAGCGATCAACTCGTCGATCTGCTGGGTCCAGAAATACGCGATGAAAGGCCCAAATTGGTAGCGCAGCATGCGCTGCGGCAGGCCGATCGACCGTGCAGTATCATACGCGGCAGCTGCTTCCTGGTAGCGTTCAAAGTAAACCAGGTTTGAACCGATATTAAACCACGGGAAGGGGTTTTCTGGATCCGCTTCTGATTCAGATCGCGCCAGCTCCAAAGCGTTTTGGCGGTTAATTTCCACATCCCAGTTTTCACCCAGCGCGCGTTTGAGATCGTCCTCGTTTTCCGGTAGATACGCCATGATATATACATAGTTGAAGGACTGCCAATCTTCTAACAGCTGCTGATAGCTCATCTGTTGATTTGGCCCTTTTTCGGTATCATGTACCGTGAAAACCTGGTTTGCGTCGTTATAACCGGTTACCAGCAGATAATGCCCTGCCCAGCGATCATCATTCGGCCAGCCGTCACGGTCTGCTTCAAAGGTAGTTTCGACCATGACAGGAACACCAGCCGATATAACCCGCTTCAATGTCTCAATATCCCCGCCAACACGATACTCCGCATTCAACCAGCCTGTTTTTGTACGGACGTAATAGACCAATTCTTCTACGTTGACATTGCGGTCATCATCGCTCGGTTTGATCACATTTGAAATATCGTACTGGTCGCCCTCCCAGCCAAAGAACCGCAAATACAATGCCAGTGTGGCTGGGCCGCAATTGTTAAGGTCCTGCTTATCACGCACCGCATCGTAGGCGGGCGGTGCCAGCTGCATTTGGTCAGGAATGGGTGTCGGTATCAGGGTCGGGGTCGCTGTGAACATCGGCGTGATCGTCGGTTCTGTGGTTGCTGTCGCTTCGGCTTCCAGCGTAACGGACACTGCCGGCTGTGGCATTTCGGGTTCATTATTCACTGCTGGCGTTGGCAGGTTGTCGACTGGATCAAAAACTTTTGCCACGTAGGTCCAGGCAAGATCAAAACGATAATCCACGAGCCGTTTAACGCGTGGGATCTGGTAAGCCAGAAGGCCAGCCAGTGATAAACCAATCGCGACCAGGAGCAAAACACGCGGTAAGGTCTTTTTTCTCCTGGAATAGGGGATATATTCGGGATACTGCATTTCGCTATTTTACCAGACACCGCATCCAAATCAATATGGAGAATATTTGTCTGATTAACTGATATAATCGCGGTCGTGCAATACCATTTATGGACCGAAGGCTGCCAGATGAATGTCGCGGATTCATATCGCGTCGCCGCAGCGCTCGAAAATCTTGGCTACACACCCACAAAACTGCCCAAAGAGGCGGATGTGATTGTTTTAAACACCTGTGTTGTGCGTGATAGTGCTGAACAAAAGGCGATCGGCCGGCTCACAACCCTAAAAAAATTAAAAGATAATAACCCGAATATTGTGCTCAGTCTAATGGGCTGCATGGTCGGTATCCATGATCCGGTGGGTTTGAAAAAAAAATACCCCTATGTGGATGTATTCGCGCAACCCTCTGATCCCGGACCGCTTATCAACCACCTGCAGGGAAAAACTGCAACGCAAAGTGAATACCGCCGTGTTGTTGATATTCTCGATTCAGAATTTACTTACACACTGCCTGCTTCAAGCGAGAACACAACAGTCTCGACCTTTCTTCCCATCATCTATGGTTGTTCCCATGCCTGCGCGTATTGCATCATTCCCCTGCGCCGCGGGCGCGAGATCAGCCGTTCTCCGCAGGAGATCCTCAAAGACGCCCGCGCCCTGGTGGCCCGCGGCGCGAAGGAGATCACCCTGCTGGGACAGATCGTAGACCGCTATGGGCAGGATAAACCAGGATACCCGGGGCTTGATGTGCTTCTGCGGGATCTGCATCAAATTGAGGGCCTTCTTCGCATCCGCTTCCTTACATCCCACCCCAACTGGATGACGGATGAGATCCTGGATGCTGTGGCTGAATTACCAAAGGTGATGCCATATATTGAGCTGCCCAACCAATCCGGTGATAATGATGTTCTGCGCAGTATGCGGCGCGGATATACGATCGAAAAATACATGCGCATCATTGAAAAGATCCGCGCGCGGCTGGGAGAAGTATCCATCGCTACGGATATTATCGTTGGTTTTCCAGGGGAAACAGTTGCCCAGTTTGAAAATACCGTGCAAGTCCTGCGCGATCTCAACCCGGATATGACCCATCTCGCTCGCTACTCGCCGCGGCCGGGAACTTATTCGGCTGAGAATATGGATGATGATGTCCCTGACACCGAAAAGATGCGGCGCTTTCGCATCATCGAAAAATTACAGGAAGAATTTTCTTCAAAAATTAATCATACATACCAAGGTCGCACGGTTCCGATCCTGTTTGAAGATCTCTCAAAAAACCGCTGGCGCGGCAGAACCCCGACCAATAAGATCGTTTTTGTGGAAACGAATCACGATCTGCGCGGACAGATCAGAAATGTAACCATCACCTGGGCTGGTCCCTGGTCTATGCTGGGAGAACTTGTCGAACCATGATGCAGAAATATTTAAAATTTTTCCTGATCGCGTTCGCTATCGGGCTGGTGCTGTTATCTGCGTATTATCTCATCCGCTCTGCTTTCAGGCCTGCCCGATACTTGCGGGTAGTGGAATGGATGAAAAATCCTGGGGCGCATGCGGATTGGGAGATTTCCGCCAAGGACAGATGCGGCGACGCGCCATTCTTATTGCCCACGCGTGGATATATCGGATTTATTTGGGATGATTCATTCCGCCCCGGCCACCGGCATACCGGGCTCGATATTTTCGGCGGGAAAGAACCCGGCATTACACCCATATATGCCGTGTATGATGGTTATCTTACGCGTAAAGCAGATTGGAAATCCAGCGTGATCATCCGCATTCCATCGGACCCGCTTAACCCTGGCACACAGATTTGGACGTACTACACGCACATGGCCGACCCGGAGGGCACCTCATTTATTGTTGAGTATTTTCCGCCCGGAAGCAAAGATGTTTTCATTCCCGCCGGCACCCTACTCGGTTTTCAGGGCAATTATTCAGGTAATGCGAATAACCCCACTGGTGTGCATTTGCATTTTTCCGTTGTTAAGGATGATGGCAGCGGCACATTTCTGAACGAACTGCTGATCAAGAACACACTTGACCCCTCTGATTATTTCAATTTATCACTAAACGCGAAGATCAACCGCGATGGGATTCCGCTCTGCGACAGGTGAGTTCGATTTATAATCAAAAACAAACATAAATAATTATGGTTTCTTATCACGAACTGATCCGATCATTTCGCACATTTGGCTTTCGCCGGGAATTCCCGGTAATCACTCATATCGGGAAAAACCTGTCTTCAAAAATCCAAGGCGGACTTTCTACGTTTATGGGCGCGTTATTGTCGTCTGTTGATAATATCCTTCTGCCAGCGTTCACTTACGCAACCATGGTTGTCCCCCAGGAAGGACCGACCGATAACAATATGGCCTACGGAAACCATGATGAACAAAACGCCCTTGCCGCGATCTACTCCCACACGCTTCCCAGCGAATGCGGAAATCAGGACGCGATCGACATCGTGAAAGGTTTTCCGGGGGTATTGAGATCCAGCCATCCGATCTTTTCATTCTTTGGGCTTGGGCTGGATATTGCCTTACTGCACCAGACCGTTGAGCAACCCTACTATCCCATAAAGAAACTTGCAGAATTAGGCGGTTGGGTGCTGCTGGCTGATACAGGATTCAGTGATAATTGGAGCATTCATTATGCAGAAATGCTGGCCGGCCGCAAGCAATTCATGCGATGGGCGTTAACCCCGCGGGGTGTTGCGGTCTGCGATCATTTTCCGGGCTGTTCCCGGGGCTTCCATAAACTCAAATATTACCTGCATGGCGAATTATTTGAGCATAAGATCGATCAATTAAATATTTCCGCGGTTCCACTTTCGATACTCATCAAGACAACCACAGCACTCCTGAAAGAAGATCCATTCGCGCTGTTGTGCAATGACCTGCATTGCGCCCAATGCAACCTCGTCAGACAGGAAGTGAAATCCCAGATCGCGGATCACTGGAGGTCAGAATGATGCCGATTGTGATTGTGTTATACTCACGAAATATCCTTAAATGATAGTAATGAAGGTGGATTTTTAACACGATATGAAAGAAATTGCTCCCGATATCCTGATAGAAACTGATTTTGCGGGTGTTACCGTTGGTGTGGTTCGCACACCAGACGGTATCTGCATGATCGATTTTCCGTTATTGCCAAAAGAGATCATGGCATGGCAGACAATATGCACCAAAACTGGTGCTGGGTCCAAGCGCCTGACTGTCCTATTAGATGACCACCCTGACCGGGCCGGTGGCTGCAAAGATAGTAAAAATCCGATCATCACACACACCCAAACCGCCCACATCCTCCACGGGCGCCCTTCGGTGACTAAAATGCAGGGGATGGAAACCGGTAATTTATGGGAATTAGTGCCTGAGATTGCAATGTTAGACTGGCCAAGCCCGGAGATCACGTTTTCAGACGCGATGTCTATCGGCTGGTCAGGTAATCCTTTATTCGTCGAAAACCATCGCGGCCCAACAGCAGGGGCGCTGTGGGTTGATCTGCCTGAAAGCAAAGTGCTGTTCATTGGTGACGCGGTCATTCCCGGTCAACCGCCCTTTCTCTTTTCAGCTCAAATTGAACCCTGGATAGAAAACCTCGAACTACTGCGCTCTGCAAAATATAAGGAATACACGATCATCAGCGGCCGTAATGGCCTGGTCACCTCGGATGATATTAAAGTTGAGATCCGTTTCCTTAAAAAGGCGCTGCGCGCGTTTGAACGCCTGGACAGCCAGAAAGCCGATCTGACGAAAGTACAGAAAACAGCAATTTCATATATGAAGGATTTCAATCCAAAGAATAAAAAAGAGCAGGACATCTTTAAAAACCGCCTCTCTTACGGGTTTAGCAAGTACTATATCAATCACTATTCCAAGAACCGCTAATTTAGGTTTTAATGCGCCATATCCCGCTCGTGGATGTAACCAGAGGGAAGATCACCGAGACGGTGCACTATGGTAGTTTCTCGATCGCGTTTGGAGGATCCGGGAATCTTTATTCAGTGGGAGAATCCTCAGAGCCGTTTTTTTTGCGATCATCCGCCAAACCTTTTCAAACCCTGGCTTTCCTGGAACACCCGGGCGCTGATCGTTTCAATTTCACGCAGGAAGAGATTGCACTCATGTGTGCTTCCCATTCCGGTACCGATACGCATGTAAATACCTTGATCGGGCTGCATCAGAAACTGAACTTATCCGAAGATTTACTGCAGTGCGGTACACATATGCCGTATGATAAAACTACAGCGGAAAGAATGATCCGATCCGGCAAAGAACCGCGTCTCTACCAAAGTGATTGTTCAGGCAAACATACCGCCATGCTCGCCTTTGCGGGTGTGCTTAATGCCTCCATAAAAAACTACCTCACGCTGCATCATCCTGTCCAAAAAAAGATCATACAGACCTTTTCAGCGATGTGCGCCGTCTCTCCTGAAGGCATCGAGTTCGGTCTTGATGGCTGTTCCGCCCCTGTATTTGCCATCCCCCTTCCAAACGCGGCCATTGGTTATGCCAACCTCTGCCAGCCGGACACGATGCCGAAAAATCGCTCTTCTGCCTGCGAGCGTATTACCGACAGCATGGCTGCCCATCCGTTCATGGTTGCTGGACCGCATCGCTTTGATACGGACCTTATGCGCGCGGCGTGTGGAAAAGTGATCGCGAAAATAGGTGCGGAGGGTTATCAGGCGTTGGGTATTCTGCCGCACGCGAGCCCTACCGGAAGCAGTATCGGGATTACGATCAAGATCGCTGATGGAGATATGTCCCGGCGCGCAAGCAGCGTCGTTGCGATTGCTGTTTTAGACCATTTTAGTATTCTGGACCAAGTGATGGTCAGTACACTAGAACCATATTACACAAGGCCGATCAACAATTGGCGTGGCATCCGGGTTGGAGAGATCCGCCCTTCATCTACATTACTGGATTCACTGAACGGGATCACATTATGACAATCGCATCAGCACCGGCACCCTCACCAGAAATCAAACGCAAAGCACAGGAAATTTATAATATTCTGGTCAAGACATACGGGGTGCCCGAATGGCGCCAGCCGCTCCCTGCTGTGGACGAACTAGTCTCAACCATCCTCTCACAAAACACCAATGATGTGAATCGCGACCGCGCATTTGACAATTTGCGTGATGCGTTTCCGACATGGGAAGCCGTGCGCGATGCGCATCAAGCTGATGTGGTTGAAGCAGTGCGCATTGCCGGGCTAGCCAATCAGAAAGGCCCCCGCATTCAAAATGTTCTCCGTCAGATCAGTAAAGAACGGGGCAAGATATCATTAGAATTCCTGCGCGAAATGAAAAAAGAAGAAGCCCGAACATGGCTGCTAGGACAAAAAGGGGTCGGTCCAAAAACTGCGGCGATTGTGTTGCAATTCTCATTGGGCATCCCCGCGTTTCCAGTTGACACGCACGTCTATCGCGTTAGCGGACGCCTTGGCATCCGCCCGCATCAAATGAATGTTAAAAGAACACACAGGTGGATGGAGCAGTTATTCGAACCGGCGCAGTACGGCCCCGGCCACCTCAATTTCATCCGCCACGGACGTGAAATCTGCCATGCGCGCAAACCGGAATGCAGCCGCTGCCCGTTAAATGAAGTATGCGATTTTTATCAGTCTGAAACCACCAAATAACTATCCTGCATTTAATAATCTATTTCGAACCACACAGCCCAATGTCCAGACCCTTTGCTGCGTCCATTTAATCGGACGTGATATGTATCTGAATCGACCGTTTCCCAGATCGGCGAGTGCGTCGGGATCAACTCGATCCACGTTTGGCCAGGTTTGAGCGGAAACGGATTGCCTTCCGCATCGATGAAACGTATCGGGCGCAGTTTTCCGGTTGTCTGTTCATATTCTCCACTCTTTGTCGTCCAATAGGCCTGATGTATTTCACCGTCTCGGAAGATATACGCTTTATCTTTTTCAACATATAACAGATCCAGATCGATAATATATTTCTGTTCGACCGCATGGTCAACCATGAGTAGGATCACATTCTCGTATGAAAGCGGTTCACCATTTAATCGATCGGTTTGTTCCATGAAGGTCTCACCGTCCGCATTATCCTGCCAGCGATGATAAGCGCCATCGGATCGGTTGAAGCGCCAGAATACCTGGTTTTTAAAAGCGTAATAGATCCAGATCGATTGGGCGTCTTTTCCGCCTTCAGGAGATGACTCGTCAAATACCATCCCCCCCAATGCGGCGTCACCCAGGTCATCTTCGGCTTCTCTGGCAATTTTTTCAACATCTTCAACCGGGATCATTGCGCTGTTCACGTCTGATCGGTCGTCGCCAAATACATTGACGTAATCGTTTAATTGGTCAGCGACGTGCGAATACGCGGAAGCCATCACGATAAATCCGTTATACAGTTTGCGGATGTGTTCATATGGTATGCGCCCTGAGCGTACTGGGCCGATCGCCGGCGCGTCCATTCCATTTGTGAACTGGGTCTGAATATCTTCGGACGTTTCAAGTGCCTTATTTTGTGGATATTCGCCATAGAAAAATGCAAGATAGCGGATCATACCATCACCAATAAACAACTCGAATACGATCGGGCTGGTAGAGAGTCCGGCCTGCGGCCTTGCTGTTGGCGGAAAATTCGTCACAGAAACCAGTGCCGGGGGCAATTTCAGGTTTTCTGGATTTGCGGCAGGCAGCCCTGTAAGCGGGTTGATGACGGTGCTTTCTTCCACTGGTATATGCGCCTGTGCTTCTGGCTCAGTTTTACCTTCGCTGTCGGTTGTGTCAGATTGCGCAGGTTCTTCCTTCGCTGTGCCTTCATCCACAGAGGCCACGTCGTGTTCATCAGGGATTATTTCCGTTTCCGCAACAGAATCAATCGGTGCACCTCCCGGCGCACGAAAGAACTCATCACATCCGCTTAACCCAAACACCAAAATAATAAGAAGAATAAAAATTTGTCGTTTCATAAACATAAGAAAAAAGACCTTTGGCAGCCCGGCTGCCGTAGCATGTTTGCTTTAGGCCCGCGGCTTTGCGTCTCCACTTTTCACTGGATTTGCCTTTTTCCGATCCTTTCTAATGCATCCACTATATCATGCGGCCAAAAAAAGATGAATACCATCAATCAGGTAATTATAGGTAAAACTGGCTATTGACAAATTGATGAAAACTCCGTAAACTATATGGTATAGTGGTATGACCAACATACCACTGATGAAATTGTCAATAGAATGGAGATAAAAATGAAACAGAGAACAATTATTGTATTAATGGTTGCCGCAATGGTGATCACTTCCTGCAATGCCCTTTCAAACATCGGCATCGGACAAGAGCCGGTCGAAGATGAGATGGAATTACAGGAGATCGTAGCGGAGCCGACTGCGGCTGTCCTGGCGGACGGTGGCAATTTCTACCGGGATGAGATGGATGCGGAAGACCCGAATAAAGACTGGGGATTAAAAGTCATCTCCGGTCTTGAATCTCAGTTGATCTGGTCCAAGCTCGGCGGCAAACTGCGCCTCGAGACCCTCCCGCCCAATGATGTCAACTTCCTCTTCGTCAATAAAGACAACCGTTATGAAAATGTCATTGTTGAAGCACAGGTGGAAAATATGGGCCCGCTGGACGGCGCGTTCTCACTCGCTTGCCGTGTCAATAAAGACGGCTGGTATGAATTCCGCATCAGCCCTTCTGGATATTATGAATTACTGCGCTATGACCAGTACTTGCGGGATAGCGGTAAAAATGCCTATGTCAGCTTCACCGACAAACGAGTGAATTCTACGCTGATCACAGGTGGACTGGAGAAGAACACTTTCTCTCTCTCCTGTGTCGATGATCTGATCACAGCATTTGTCAATGGCGAACAGCTCTATTATGAACGCCGCCCCCTGGCCTTCGAAGATGACACATATTCTGATGGCGCAATCGGCTTTGGTATCACTGGCTATGGCAAGGAATACGACATGGCTTTCAATTGGGTTGAAGCCAAGAGACCCTAAATAACACGCAACGTTGGAAGCGTATTGAAAAGAGGAAGGGAGGTCATCCTTCCTCTTTTTTCTTTTATCCTTTTCAGCTCATGCGCTATCCGATATAATAAAACAAATGTTCCAAGCGCAATGGGGATCTACATATGCCGATTAATTATCTCGAACTGCAGCCGCAGATCGCTGAATACTGCCGCAGCGCGCGGGAACAGTTTGTCCAGCGTCCTGAAAAGATAAAAAACGCGATTGCTTTGCTTAAACAATTGTCGCGGGAATGTCAGGCCGGCTTGCATCAAGACACGCAAACCATCCTGGCGAATACCTCAGTTAAAAGGTGCGCGCTTCCGGCGAACGAACCAATCGGCAGCTCCTTTTCGCCGCCCCAAAGGACTGTATATGACCTTCTCGCCTCTGACGGGTCCCAGATAACTTCCAGCCACCACGATGTGCTCCCAATAGCGCTGATCAATACCGCGGCTGTCTTCATGCGCACCGGCAGTGGAAATGCGCCCGAGATTGATACCCAATCTGAATTCATCCGCACCAAGAGCGGGGCTGTTATCACAGAGTTTATATCCGAACAGCTGGTAAACTCGACCCGGGATGTGCGTGAATTGCAGGTGCTGGCACATTTTCCCTATAATGGCGGAAAGCCGTTGATCGCACTGAGCGATGGTCCGCTGGAATTATTCCAGGAACCCCGCAGTGGAGAAGCCCACCGGGCATTATTTGAAGAATACCTG
>CAZDIS010000045.1:0-17290 GCA_964505585.1 uncultured Pelolinea sp.
ATCCCGCGCTGCAGTGCTTCTAAGGCGAATGCGTGATAAGACGGATGGTATGAAAATGAACCAATAACTCGAATCTCTTCATAATGGATCTTATTTCCATCAAATTTTGTAATTGGGTCTGCTTTTGGTAATCCGCCAAACAAAACGACTTTTCCACGTTTTCGCGCTATCTGAACCGCTTGTGTTTGCGATGCAGCATTTGGGTTTGCACAAATAACAATATCAGCGCCACGGCCATCGGTCAGTGAGCGGACGATTTCATCTAGATCTTGCTCATATGGATTAACAATTGCTTCTGGATCAAAACGCTTGGCAAGTTTCCGCCTGGGTTCACTCGGTTGTGATATCACAACACGGGCACCACGGGCATGCGCAACAGCTGTATGAATGCAGCCGATCGGCCCCGCGCCCATGACAACAACCAGATCATCGATCGACGTGAGAACATCGTCATGGGAAGCAAGCACAGAACTGCATGGTTCAGAAAGAGCCGCGTGATCGAACGACAACCCTTCTGGGATTTTATGAACCACACCAAATTTAAGGACTTCCTCATTCAGAAGAATATACTCAGCAAAGCCGCCATAATAACCTGAAGTGATGCCGAGGAAATGTAGTTCATCACACAGGTTATACATTCCTTTACGGCAGTAGTAACATTCACCACAGTGAATATCTGGCGCGATTGCGATGCGATCGCCAATTTTGTATTGCGTAACCCCACTGCCAACCTCAGTAACTACGCCAGATGCCTCATGGCCGGAAACCACCGGATCTCCACTGGGTCCTTCTTTCCAACGCCGCAGATCAGACCCGCATACACCGCATGCCTTTACCTGAACAACAATCCCAAAATTGTCTGCTTTTGGGATATCAATTTCCCGCAATTCAAATGTTTTTCTATCCGTCAAAAAAGCTGCTTTCATCAAAATTCCTTTACAAACCCAGATCTTCTAGTTTTTTTCCGACAGCACCACCCGGATGGGTCTCTCCGAATTGTTCAATGCTGTATCCCCGCATTTCAAGCAGGACAACGCACAGCGCGTCACCAAATGCGGAGTTAATCAGTGAGCTCCCCGTCGCGACCATGCCAAATGGATCAACACCTTCGGGGGCCGTGACTTTCAGCACAACATCACAATTTCTTCCCAGTTGGGATTCGGGTTCTTCCGTGATCGCGATCACTTTCGCTCCGCGCTCTTTCGCCACAGTGACCAAAGTGATTATTTCCTTCGTGCGTCCGCCCTTGGATAAAGCGATCAAAATATCCGCTTCTCTAACTGCGCCTGAAAGGCCATGCTGGCTGTCGCCCGCGTCAATCAATAATGCTGGTGTGCCACAGCAACTCAGTAAGTGTGCAAGCCGGCGGGCAACCGAATGCGATGTACCTGCGCCTGCCACTAACACATGGCCTTCACAATTAAAAATCAGATTGGCTGCCTCAAAGAACGCATCATCCAATTGGTCTAAAAGAGATAAGACACCATTCGCTTCTTTCGTAATGGTATCTTTCGCTAATGTGATCATTTCATCTTTTTTCATGATCGATTACTCCTCTAGAACTTTTTTCGCGCTTCTGTTGTCCGTAATCAACACGTTGATCAGTCTTCCCTTCAATGCCGCGTGTATCGCTTTATATTTTCTTGGTCCACCGGTAACACCGACCACGCGTTCCACATTTTTTAACTCTTCCAGTGTAATCCCCATCACGCGTTCATCAACATCCGAGGCAAGCGGGTTGCCATTTTTGTCAAAATATCGCAAGCAAATATCACCGACTGCGCCAAGATCGACCAAACGCTTCAAGTCTTTATCCGAAATGATGGATCCATCAAGCATCACCACCGAATCTGGTGTCGGTGCGCCTACTCCAACATAGGCGACATCCATATCTTTAAACTTGCTAAATACTTCCTGTACATGGGAGTCAGAGATAAATACTTCTTTAACTCTTGTGCTGTCAACAATTCCTGGTACAGACAACACGGACAATTTTGAGTTAATCTGTGAAACGAGACGTCTGAGAATATAGGTCGCATGCGCCTCTGATTCAGGAATGCCCAGCCCGCCCGTGAGCTGCACAACATAAGAGTTGGAACAATCCATCACAGGCATCGCGTCTACCATCGCACGCAAGGTAGTTCCCCAGGAAATGCCGATCACACTCGGGTCCACCGTGGATCGGACGAAATAATCCGCCGCCGCCGCCCCCACCTCCCGCGAAACAGCAAGCTGAGAGGAAGGTTCACTGACACCAACAACAATCGCTTCAAGCAGCCCGAATTTTTCCTCTAGGGCATCCTCCAGCTCAGTATAAAAACCGGGCTGCGGGATGATATTGATCTTAACAATGCCAACATCTTCTGCTTGCTGCAAGAGACGGGATACTTTTGGCCTGGATAATATCAGGCGCTCACTGATCTGCTGCTGGGTAAGCCCCTGTTCATAATATAATTTACTGACCTTGAGGAGTAAACGATAATCTACTGTCCTTCTTCTAGGCATTTTAGTCCAACCTTTTACCGTATTGCACAATTGCTCAGCAATGATATCTTGTGCAATTTTATTGTATTTCAAATGGTTATTTTTGTCAATTATTTCTACATATTCGCCAGAATGGAGTGTAAAAATGAATAAAAAAACGATCGTTGTTTTCCTGGCTTTTGCCTTTGGTATCTCCTGGCTTTTTGCGTTGGTTATCTTTCTCAATGGAAAGATCACGGATAGCCCTGAATTAATACCAGGAACCGGTATCACCCTTGCTTTTACGCTGACCGCATCTGGATATATGTGGGGGCCGGCCCTGGCGCATATCCTGACCCGCCTCGTGACCCGGTATGGATGGAAAAATCTATACTTAAAACCTAATATTAAATCCGCGTGGAAACCCCTGCTAGCTGGCTGGTTCATTCCCGGAATATTATCCATTGCTGGTGTTTTGGTATTTTTTCTTATTTTTCCCACCTACTTTGACCACGATCTGTCCATCATCACAAAACAACTTGATGCGGTTAGCGTAGTTATATCCCCTACTTGGATTATTCTTGCGCAGACAGCATTCGCGCTGGTCATTTCTGCGCCTATCAACGCGCTGGCAACATTTGGAGAAGAGTTTGGGTGGCGGGGATTCTTGCTTCCAGAGTTACTCGCCCTTGGAAAACGAAAAGCACTTTTGATTTCCAGCGCCATCTGGGGCGTCTGGCACTGGCCGATGATCCTCATGGGACATAACTATGGGTTGAATTACTGGGGTTATCCGTGGCTCGGATTGCTGGTTACGGTCTGGTTCACGCTATCGATCGGTATCTATTTCGGATGGTTATCGTTAAAAGGCAAATCGGTCTGGCCTGCGGTTTTGGCCCATGGCTCCCTTAATGGATTAGCCTCCATCGGAGCATTGTTTCTAAATGGCACCCCTCCGCTCTTGCTGGGCCCTTCCCCGGCCGGATTGCTGGGGGCGCTTCCCTTCACTGCTCTCTCATGCTGGATTATTATCAGAATGGACGATTAAAGAAGAACATCCCTTATTACTTCATTTGCTGTAATAGCGTGCGTAAAAATTCCTTCGGTCCATTCTCAGCACAAGAAGGAATTACTGCAGTTGCGGCTTCCCGAACAGGCAATGGCGCGTTAGCGGTGGCCAATCCCAGTCCGCAGGCTTTTAACATCCCAATATCATTGTTACCATCGCCCATTGCGATAATGGAATGCATTTCTACTTTTAACATAGCAGCAAGGGCATTGATACCGCTCACTTTGGATATACCCTGTGGCATAAATTCCAGCATTTCGACCAGCGTATGGCAGTATTCAACATCTGAATGAAAAGCATCAATCACGGCGCGCTCTAGCGCGAATAAGCGGCGCCGATCATCACGGTCTATCGCGATGCACTTATATGCCTTTGGAAGCAAATTGTGGATACGCGACCACGATCCTGTTTCTACCAGATTGGGCGCACCGTAATCAAATAAAATGGATACATTCCTGGTGATCTCCCGCACATAGATTTCTTCATTAATGTGGATTGCCAGATCAATATCCATTTCTTCACAAATGCCGATCAATTGAAGAACGAAATTAAAAGGGAGCTGGGCTTGATCAATAATTGTTCCGTCTAAATTCTGCAGAGTACAACCGTTTGAAAGTATCAAGGGTAATTTGATGCCCAGTTCACGCGCGGTTTTTTCTGTCGAATTCAGATTTTTTCCGGTCGCGATGGTAAATAGAACACCGGCGCGATCGAGCGCAGCGATCAATGAAGGGATGTCAGGATCCAGGGGGGCATTGATATCTTTCAGTGTGCCATCAAGGTCAGAAATGACCATTCTATATTGTCGTGCTTCAAAGTTTGGGATCATGTATTATGTTTTTTTAGATTGAAATTTGGAAATTAATTCAACTCGATCAACCGTGCCTGTAATACCTCCCGTGATCCATTTCGTATCACTTCGATCTCAACAAGGTCTCCTGGTTGAGAATTAAAAAGCGCGTTGATGAAAACAGTGTCCTCATCCAAAACCGCCCCTCCGATTCGGATAATAATATCGCCTCCTTGCAATCCAGCCCGGTCGGCTGGTGTATTGCTGCCAACTTTCACTACATACGCACCCCATTCAACTGGCAGATCGTATCGGTTCGCGGCGGCAGGATCAATATGCTGAACCTGAACGCCAAGGTACGGACGTGCAAAATAACCCTTTTCCAGGATCTGCTGGCTGATGAGAAGCGCGGTGTTAGATGGTATTGCGAATCCCAGTCCCTCAGCGGCAGCCCCGCCGCTATTTCCCCGCACTACAAGCGTGTTAACGCCGATTACTTCGCCGGCTAGATTGACCAGCGGCCCGCCTGAATTGCCGCTGTTGATCGCGGCATCTGTCTGCAGGAGATTTTCCATTTCGTATCCCTGGCCAGTATCCAGCATGCGCCCCGTTGCGCTAATTACACCGGTTGTGACACTGTTGCGAAAATCGCCAAGTGGAGACCCGATCGCGATGACTGTTTCTCCAGGTTTCAGGTTATCCGAATCGCCCAACACAACCACAGCCGGTACAGCAGCGTTTACTTTTAGTACCGCCAGATCGGAAAAGATATCTGTGCTGATGATCTCCGCAGCAATTTCAGTCCCATCGCTGAGAATGACAGATACATCCTCAACATTTTCGATAACATGGTTATTGGTAATAATATAACCGTCGCGATTAATAATAAAACCGCTCCCGCTAACCTCTTGTTCTCCGGTGATACCAAAAAATGTGCGCTGGCCTGGGATTCTGCCGATCACGGTAACAACAGCCGGTTCCACCGCTTCCACAACATCAGTGATGATCGTGCTGATCTCACTTGATGAAACAACAATTTGATTTTGAGTGGTTGCTGCTGGTTCCGGTTCAATCACCGCTGCCGGAGCTGGCAATTGTTGGGCGAATTGTGAGGAAGCAATGCGGACGCCAAGATATCCGCCTGCCAGAGCCGATAAAACAACAAGCAATAATATCAGAATGAGCCGAATAATTTTAGGCATCTATTGACTTTCTGGTAAACAAGATCATTCTCATATGGTAAATCACGCACCCTGAATTTCGTTTATGCGCCTTCCGCATTACGCTTAATCATGTCAAGCAGCGCGGCTGCAGACAACTTCGGACCTTCCATTTCCTTACCGTTGATCCCAAGCTGGGTCCGCAGCTGGCCTACAAATATATTCTGATCGAACATAGCAGAAAAATATTTTTTCGCCAATGATTCATGTAAATCCTGGTATTGTGGAGGGCCAAAGATGTTCGCGAAGTAGTTAGCCACTAGCCCCTTTGTGGCAGTGGTTCCCTTGCTCATGACTGCGCCTTTACGAAAAACATCCAGCGCCTGTTCCGAGTCCGCGAACTTTTCGATGACCGGCATTCCTTTTTCAATAACCTCATAATTATTCGCGTAGAAAATACAATCGATCGGAGTACCTTCCATGATGTATTCATAGCGCGTAACCGGCATCACCACCCGTGCATTTACCTTTTCTGCGTTCATAATGATCGTGCGGTCGATCTGTCCCAGCGCGTAACCCGATTGGAGATCATCCAGGCGTACAAATGCCCCCATCTCTGTGCCATATCCTACCAGGCGTCCTTCCTTGTCAAAACCTATGGAACCCATATCGTCAGCGATGATCAGCATATCTTCGATCTCATCGCTGGCCATTAGCCGTAACGCCTCAATAGACTCTGATTTTCCCGCTCCGGAATCACCGATAATAACTACGGAAAATGGCTTTTTATCCCGCATAGTGATCTGCAGCATCGCCCCATGAAATGGCAGGAAACCTTTCTTCATTTGTTGGACATTGTGCAGTGTGAGGATCATTTTCTTCAGGTAACCAAAATACGCGTATTCATCTCGATACGGAACTGAAGCAACCATCATACTGTTTTCTTGATCCTCAAAAAAGATCGTCTCGTTTCCTTCTACATGGTATGGATTTTCTGGCGGAGCGCCATACACATAAACCGCGTCTGGCTTCCGCTTGAGATCTTCCTCATCAGCAAGTTCAAAAAGATTGGAAAGCGAAAATCCAAGCTCAAAAAAGCTGAGCGGGAAATACACCATCACCAGGAGTGGCCCAACCTTCGCCGGGTAGCACAACCAGTTCTTTGGGTCTAAGGTCAAACCTTCCAGCGGATTTTGCGCAATGCGCGCGAATACCCCTTTGCGTTTGTTATTCGCGGTATTAAAGATCATCGGTGGATATATTAGAACCTGACGGATAACAAAAACATCGTTGAGGTTCTCGTATGGGCCCTTCGGATATTTCAGTTTTTTCGGCAGTGCGATCGCGCCGATTTCCGCGCCCGCGCTCACTTGCCGGTAGATCTTCGGGTGATTTCCAGTGATATTCTCCTGGATGTTGCGGTATGTGGACCGAACGAGGTGCATCAGATTTTCAACGGTTTCATTGAACGTCCTGTACGGTTTCTTATCCAAGCGGTCAAAAACGGAATCAGCGATCACCAATCGGTGCAGCCGCCGCCAGGAGTTATAAACTTGCTCCACAAATTCATTAAAAAGCATCAAATCACTGAAGAAAATATCCGATCCCTCAACAATTTTGATAACCTTTTCACAGGGAAGTGTATTCAAATAATAAAGCGTTTCCAGGAGTATTTTCTTCTTGGGTTCAGAGACCTTTTTCTCCGGGAAGATATTTAATAATTTCGATTGTTTTTTCTGTAAGCTGGCAAGAAATTGGTCGAAGAAATGCAGAAAAGGTTCACTCATGAGCAATTCCTCTCCACTCGTGCAAATCCGTCCGCGGACACGAAGGATAAATTTGTCTGAGTAAAGATGATAGGAGCCATTTTCCATGATTTATTCTCTTTTCTATGTGTAAAAGCTTTCAGCCATTCTACTACAATGGCAATATTCTATGCGGGTACGCGTCAGATTATCAATGCGCCTCTTTGCGCTTTACGATGGCAATACGCAGGATTATAAGGAATATGATCAATCCCAGTGCCGCGATTGCCATACCGCGTGTATCATCAGGGCGGTTTGCATTGTCGAATTCAGAAATGATCGACAAAAGTATCCAGGGCAGCATCAGGCCAAAACATACGCTCCAGCGCTGCACTTCATTCCAAACACCGATTCCCAGTTTGCTGAGCCAGGCGATCGCTACCCAGGGTAATACGATCAAATAAATAAGTGTTAACACCCAGGGGATAGATAATGCGGGCATGATCCATAACCCGGCGATCAGCCCGTCCATGCACACAAACCCCGCAAAGGCGATCTTCCAATTTGACCTACCATTTTGTTTTGTCGTTTCACTTAATTTCCAATTCCAGTTCCTCGCCAGATAGATCAACACTCCAATAGCTAAGACACTCATCACAAAGCCCAGCAGACTGATATTCATCCCAAACAGAGCGCCGAGCGGCGCATTTAAAAGAAACAGCAGGATAACTACGACATATCCCCTTTGCGTTAGCCAGTGCGTGTTTTGATGCTGTGGAAACAGCAATTCAGTCAGGCAAATCGGTATCGAAATACTGATTACCCCGTGAAAAATCGTCAGTGCCGCAGACCAGATCCAATTGACCCCCAGCGCTCTCCCGTATGTTGCCAATACACCGAGATCACCCCATGATGGGTCGAAGAAACTACGTACCATGATGCCTTCTTCAAAGATGCCATACGCGAATCCTAATAGGAGAATCGCCAGCCAGCCCCTCTTCCAGCGCCGCACCGTCTCCCGGACCAGCAGCGCGCCCATACCATAGAGCATGGTAAGGAGCAATAAAGTCACCGGTTGAAAATATTCAACTGGCGGTGCCGAACCTGAAAACAGCTCCCCCAACCCGGGAGCAATCAAAAGCAAGGCAGCCACCGGCTTCCAGCGCGTTTTATTCTTCTTCATTATTTTTTTCCATTCATCATGTACATATAGATTACCACCGCATACCAGGGCAAGGTTCATAAACACATAGAACATAACTTTCGTTATGTTCTATGCTGGTCAGGAGGACATACTCTGATTTATTTGTGCAAAATTTGCGATAGGAATAATTTAGTCCTGTCACTCTTAGGATCATAGAACAATCCATCGGGTGTATTGCGCTCAACGATGCGGCCATAATCCATAAAGATCACTTCATCAGCGGCGGCGCGGGCAAAACCCATTTCATGGGTAACAATGATCATCGTGATTCCTTCTTTCGCGAGCATCATCATTACGTCCAGCACCTCTTTGATCATCTCTGGGTCCAGAGCGCTCGTGGGTTCATCAAAAAGCATAAGCTGCGGCTCCATTGCAAGCGCGCGCGCGATTGCGGCCCGCTGCTGCTGCCCGCCGGAAATATTCGCGGGGTATTTATCGGCCTTATCCGCAATGCCCACTTTCTTCAACTGTTGCATGGCAATATCCTCAGCATCATTTTTATCCACTTTTTTCACGACACGCAAAGCGAGCGTGATGTTTTCCCGAATGGTCAGGTGTGAATACAAATTAAAACTTTGAAAGACCATGCCCATTTCCGCGCGGTGGATGTTCAGTTGCTTGCTATTCTTTGACATCAGAAACCCATTAAACCAAACCTCCCCTTCAGTCGGTATTTCAAGATGGTTGATACAGCGCAGCAATGTGGATTTTCCTGATCCAGACGGCCCAATAATGACCGTCACCTGCCCTTTAGGAATAGACAAGCTGACATTATCCAATGCCTGCAGGTCACCAAACCACTTATTAACCTGATTGATCTCTACAATCGGCTTTCCATTATTATTTGTCATCAGTAGATATCTTCCTTTCTATATATTTCACAAGCAGTGAAAGTAAAATTGTCATGCTCAAATATAAGACGGCCAGGGTCGTATATGCTTCAGTAAATTTAAACGATCCGCCGGCGAATAATTTCGCCAGATGCGTCACATCGCGTACCGCCAGAACGGAAACCAGCGATGAATCCTTGAGCATCGCAATGAAGTCATTGCCGATCGCGGGCAGCACATTTCGAATGGCCTGTGGAAGGATGACATGGCGCATCGCCTGCCCATAACTCATCCCCTGCGATCTTGCCGCTTCCATCTGTCCAGCGGGGACCGATTGTATGCCTGCCCGGTAGATCTCCGCGGAAAATGCGCCGTATGTGATTGATAGAGCAACCACAGCACGAAAACTCATCGATATCATGCGGACATTCACATTCACAAGCGCATCACCGACACCTGCTAATCCAATGCTGGCCAGCCACTCCCCAAAGGTGCCAATTCCATTGATAACGCTGGGAATCACCACCAGCGCGATGAAAAATATCAGTACCAGCATCGGGATGCCTCGCACCAGCTCAATATAAAAAGTTGACAGGTTCTTAGCTATTACATTGGAAGACACCCGGCCAAGACCAACGATCAATCCGATGACGAGAGAGATCGCGTAAGCGATCAGCGTGATCGTAATTGTTGTTGAAATACCAACGCGCATTGCAGTGAACGCGTCATTGAATGATGGGGAATTAATTATTAAAAATAAGGTTACTGCAATAATCGCCCCGATAATTACTAGCCACCATGGGAATCTTTGTTTGTTCTCAAGTTTAATTGTTCGCTCAGCCTTTTCCATTAATCCTCTTTTGAATCTGTGTTGTCATGTAAAACGGATTGCTGGCCGAAGGCAATTCGGCCAGCAATTGATTAAACTTTTATTTATTGGACATCATCGTAGGTCAGATCGAAGGACGGCCCAAAATACCTGGCGTTGATCTCATTCAGTGTGCCATCATCCATCATCGCTTGCAGGGCCTGGTTGACAGGATCGACAAGCTCACTGCCCTCGGGAAAATAGAAACCGAGTTCGTCACTGGTAATGGGTGGACCAACCAGTTCGAGTAATTCTGCATTCTCACCCTGGTAGCCAAGACCGACAACCTCATCCATGATTACCGCGTCAACATCGCCGGCAATCAATGCCTGATTGGCAAATGGGAATGTTTCAAAGGCCTGAACCCGTTCTTCGGGCAGGAACTCCACTGCGGTATCATAGTTGGTCGTGTTGATCTGCGTGCCCATGATTAGGTCGGGGTCAGCCGCAAATTCCTCAATGGAAGTGAAGCGGTCTTCGCCCGCGTTCACAAGCAAACGCATGACTGTATTGACATATCCGATCGAAAAGTCGCCATTTTCGTCACGTTCTGGCTTAATTGTGATGCCATCTCCAGCCATATCAAACTGGCCTTCCTGGACCTGTTGGATCATTGTCTCCCATACAGTTTCGACAAATACAGGGGTGCAGTGCAGCATTTCACAGATCATGGGGAAAACTTCGTAATCCCAGCCCGCTGCCTGGTTGGTCGCGATCTCTATATAGTTGAAAGGCAGGTATGCATTTTCAACAGCGAATGTAACTTCACGACATTCAAGATCAACGATCGCGTCTTCTGCGGTGCCAAGGCAGCCATATTGTGGAATACCATCAACATAGGTCACTTCCATTGCTTCATCAGATGTTTCCGCATCTTCTTCCATAGCTTCTTCTTCGCCAACCGCTTCTTCCATGGCATCCTCGGCGGGTACTTCCTCAGCAGGCGCTGCGGCGCCGCCGCAAGCAGCGATGATAAAAGCACCGATTAATAAAACGATCAAACTCATCTTTCTTGTGTTAAACATTACTTCTCCTTTGGTTTTGTTTTTTTTCCTTTGGCGTTTACTCATCCCGCGGGCAATACAACAATCTTTCGAGGCCTCAGCTCTTTTTTAATTTCACCTCGTTTATTTACCTTGTTTATATTTTTTCATAAAATATTCCATTTCTTCTCCTCATTGATGTGTATTGTCAGCAGGCAACAAAAAAACCTTCCGCTTCCGGAAGGTTTGGTTTTGTTCCCAACATGGGCTATTCGCTAATCAGCAAGCACGAACTGCCGCTCCTTCCAAAAGGATCGTTTTTGCATGTCGTTTAGCTTTTTTATCGAATAGTTGAGTAAACATACTGGCATCTTTATAGCACAGGGCATGACACTTGTCAAGCGCTTTTACGATTTTTGTCACACATATCTTTTTACTTGTCATGACCTGTTATAGATATAATACAGGTACCATGAATGTTGATGAAACCAAGAAGGTGGGGTTGGATTCTCACAGCCCGGTCCCGCTTTATTATCAGCTGAAAAATATCATTGAAGAGCAGATTGGTTCGGGCGAGTATCAGCCCGGGGAGATGATACCGTCAGAAAACCAGCTCTGTAAACTTTACGATATCAGCCGCACCACAGCCCGCCAGGCCATCACCGAATTGGTTAATACCGGCAGACTGGTGCGTACACAGGGGCGGGGGACTTTTGTTTCTAAACCCAAGGTAGTCAAACCGACATACCGCTTGTCGGGCTTCACCCAGGATATGAAAGAATTGGGAAAAATTCCAGTTTCTAAAATCCTGCAGTTCGCCCCCCTGATGCCTTTGCCGTATATACGTGATGGGTTGAACTTGGAAGAAAATGAAGCCGCGATCATACTTAAGAGATTGCGCTTCGCCGGAACAGATATGATGGGCCTCGACATCAGTTACTTCCCTTTCAAGCGCTTCATAAAATTACTGGATGAAGAGCTGGAAAACCACTCGCTCTACAAAACACTTGAATCAAAATTTGATATTATTCCTTCCCGTTCGCTCTATAATGTCGAATCTCTCCGCTGTCCGCGTGAGATTGCGGATTTGCTGGAGGTATCCCCCGGAGAACCGGTCCTTTTCCTTCGCGAAATTGTCTTTGACCAAAATGAGGTCCCTTTTGAATTCTCAGAAGAATATTACCGGGCGGACCGATATACGTTCAGAGTGGATATTAGGAAAAATGAACAAGAATCATTCAAGGGTGTTGCATTTAATTAACGCACCTTTTAATTTTTTATGTGTTTTACTTTGCAACTATGCGTATTGAAAACATCATTAACGGTCCGATCGGTATCAGCCTTATTTTGATTCTGGGAAAGATCCTCCCGCAAAAATGGGGTTTGTCTTTGGCGGATTCCGTTGCCTCATTTCTGATTAAACGAAAACATCTGAAGCCGATCCGCGCCACACGCGCTAACCAATGGGTTGTGAGCGGAAAAAAGATGAATGCGCACCAATTGGACCGCCAGACCGAAAAAACCATTCGCAATACAGCACGCTGGCTTTTTGATCTTTACCACCACATCAATGATCATAAAGCAATTTTAGAAAAAGTGTCCCTCTCACCCAAACTAATCCGGTTGTTGGATGAGCGGCTCGGTGGTGAAGAGGGGACAATTCTCGTTACACCGCATATGAGCAATTTCGATCTTGCCGGGCGTGCCATCGTTCTGCATGGTTACGATGTCCAGGCGCTCTCCTACCCCCGCCCGCGTGGCGGATACCAATACCAGAACAAACTGCGCCGCGATGCCGGGATGAACATCACGCCGATGTCATTTGAATCCATGCGCGCGGCCAAGCAGCGCCTTAAAGAAGGCGGAGGTGTGGTTACCGGGTTGGATCGCCCATTAAAAGAAACGAACTATTACCCCAGATTTTTTGGTATTCCGGCACCAGTCCCTACCAGCTACGTGCGCATGGCGCTGCAGACCCATTCCGCGGTGATCGTAATCGCTGCCCTGGGGCTGCCGGAAGAAAATTATCATATCGAATGCGCTGACCCGCTTTACATGAAACCGGATCCAGACCCGGTCAAGGAAATCGAATCAAACGCTGAACGCGTTTTGGCACAGGCAGAAAATTTTATCCGCGCGCATCCAGATCAATGGGCGATGACATACCCGGTTTGGCCATCCGCTTTGGATGAAATGCCGGAATAGAATTCAAATCAATAAGAAGGTACAATAAAAAGACCATGACAGAAAATGAAAATAATTCAGTGATCAAAGATATCAAGGATCACGAGCGTATCAACCGTATCTTATTGGGTGTTCTTGAGCGGCCTGCCATCGCCTGGATGGTGCGCCGCACCCCCGCGTGGGTGACGCCGGATATCCTTACATTAGTTGGATTCCTGGCGGCATTATTAATAGGGATAAGTTATTGGCTGACGAACAAAAGTCCCGCCTTTTTATGGCTCGCGAATTTCGGATTCTTCCTCAATTGGTACGGCGATAGCATGGATGGGAACCTTGCCCGCTACCGCAAGATCGAACGGCCCCAATATGGATTTTTCATTGACCATACAGTCGACACCATCAGTGAGGTCTTTATTTTCATTGGCATTGGCCTTTCCCCTTATGTTGATTTTCGTCTTGCCTGCCTGGCCCTGGTCGGATATCTGTGTATGGCTAACCTGGTGTATATCACCACCTCAGTGCAGGGAGAATTCAAAATTTCTTATGGTTCTTTAGGCCCAACAGAAGCGCGAGCCATCGCAATGCTGGCGAATATCATTGTTTTCTTTATCGGAAATCCAGAGATCCGGCTGCCAGTTTTTGGACAAGTATATTTTTACAATTTAGTCGTTATCCTCGTGATCTTCCTGCTCTTTTTCTTCTTTTTCTATACCACCATCACCCAGGCGATCGTTTTTGAGAAAAAAGACCGAAAAAAACTTGAAGACAAAAAGAAATTAAATAAATAAGCCAGTATTCTTGGATTTTTTTAAGCGCGGGTAATAAAAATCTATATTTCCTTTTCCCTTTTCTGTTTCGTACTATAATTTCATCGTTATCCATATAAATGTAATTATTTAATATTCACAGGAGAAAAAATGATCGTTACTACCAAGAAATTATTTGAAGCTGCGTATGGGAAATTCGCAATCGGCGCGTATAACATCAATAACCTTGAACAGGCAATGGGCCTTTTCCGCGGGAATCTGGATAGCCAGGCGCCTTTCATCATTCAGATCAGTAAAGGCGCGCGCTCTTACACGGATAAGATCATGCTCGAGGGACTGATCCGCGGCGCGGATCAAGTGTTCCCGGATGCGATCTTCGCGGTGCATCTTGACCATGGGGATGAAGAAGCTTGTTATGACTGTATCGAAAGTGGATTCTACAGTTCTGTCATGATCGATGCCAGCCATGAGGAATTTGATGAAAATATCGCCGTCACCAAACGCGTGGTGGAAGCAGCCCATGCCAAAGGAATTGTGGTTGAGGCGGAACTCGGCCAATTAGGCGGCGTTGAAGAACATGTCAAGGTGGATGAAGCTGACGCGAAACTGACTAATCCCAAACAGGCAAAAGAATTTGTTGAGCGCACCGGCTGCGATTCGCTGGCGGTTGCGATCGGTACCAGCCATGGCGCTTTTAAATTCTCCGGCTCACAATCCCTGCATTTTGACGTGCTCGCAGAGATACAGAACAGGCTGCCGGGCTTTCCGCTTGTCATGCATGGCTCCAGCTCTGTCCCACAGGAAGAAGTCGAACGTATCAATGCGGCTGGCGGGGAAATCCGCGGCGCAAAAGGCGTTGACGCGACCCAATTTAAGAAAGCCGCCACACTTGGTGTCACGAAGATCAACATCGATACCGATGGCCGGCTCGTTTGGACCCGTGTCCATCGCGAGATGTTCCGGGATCATCCGGAAGTATTTGACCTGCGCAAACCCGGAAAAGTTTTCATGGCTGAATACGCGAAATTCATCGCCCAAAAGAATGAATATCTTGGAAGCGCGGGGCAATTGCCGCAGGTCCGAGAGCTGGTGTCCTAGCGCAGAATTTTAACAAGTTGTTAAAGCAAGGGACCGGATAATTTAATCCAGGTCCCTTTTTTATTGTATATTTTGCATATAATAGTACATGGAATAATAAATTTAATAAGGATAATAATGGAAAAACAAAATTATTTAATTGATGTCGATGGAGTGCTCGTTCACGGTAAAAAAATGGTACCGGGCGCGGACAAATTCATCCTTGCACTAAAAGAGAAGGAGTATAAATTTCTGCTGTTGACCAATAACTCGATTTATACGCAGGTTGACCTTGCGCACCGCCTGCAGACGATCGGGCTTGAGATTGAAGCGGACCAGATTTTTACGTCTGCAATGGCAACAGCGTATTTCATGAAATCACAAAAAGAACATGGCAGCGCGTTTGTAATTGGTGAAGGCGGATTGAATGTAGCTATTCACCAGGCAGGTTATATCATGACAGACCAGGACCCCGATTTTGTCGTTCTCGGTGAAACTTTTGACTACAACTTTCACATGGTTACTAAAGCAGTGCGTTTGATCATGGAAGGCGCGAATTTCATTGCCACCAACCCGGACCCAAGCGGACCTTCAGAAAAAGGGATCGTCCCGGCCTGCGGCGCGATGGCCGCCCTGATCGAAACAGCCAGCGGATACGCGCCCTTTTACTGCGGCAAACCCAGCCCCTTCATGATGCGCTCCGCGTTGAATTATCTGGGTGTCCACTCAGAAAACACGACCATGATCGGGGACCGTATGGATACGGATATCATCGCCGGCATTCAAAGCGGCATGGGCACCATCCTGGTATTAAGTGGTGTGACCGCGCAAAGCCAGATCGAAGGTTTCCCATACAACCCGCATAAGGTTGTGAAATCTGTTGCACATATCAAACTTTAAGCGAGCCGGATCCGCATGACACATGCGGATTCTTTATTTAACTAACAAAACGATGGTTGTTTTTTTATATAGGAAATGATATGGGATTTACAATCGAATTTCAGCCGCTTGGATACCGCTTGCATGCGGATGGCCCGGTCAACGCGCTGGATGCAGCCCGACAGGCGGGGATCGAGTTGATGGCTGTTTGCGGCGGTGATGGAACATGCGGAAAATGTTTGATCCAGATTCTAGAAAACCATTCAGCGGTGGCAGCATCATCCTCAGACCTTAGCCTTCTTTCTACCGACCAACTGGCAAAAGGATTGCGGCTTGCATGTCAGGCGACTCTGAAGTCCGACACAAAGGTCTACATTCCCCCCACATCGATTTTGCACGGTCAGATCATGCAAACAGAAGGTGACGCATTGCAGCAGGAACTGCAGCCTTCCGTCAGCCAAAGGCATGTTTCCCTGGAAAGCGCAAATCTTGACGATTTAGTTTCTGATTTCTCACGTGTAAAACGCGCGCTGGGAAATCCAAATCTTTTTGCTGATCTTGAAATCATCCGCAGGATTCCCGCAGTACTTAGAGAAAATGGCTGGAAAGCATATTTTATTATCCGTAGCGACGAAATTATTGATGTCCGCGCGAATAAGCTGGAAGCTTTGCTCGGTCTGGCAGTGGATGTCGGCAGCACGAAGATCGCCTGTTATTTGATCGACCTCGAAACCGGCAGAACGATCACTGCAAAAGGCACCCCAAATCCGCAGATCGCCTACGGAGAAGACATTATGGCACGTCTGGCATTTGCGATGCAAGACCCGGAAAACGCGCGAAAATTACACACGTTAACTATAGCAGCCATTAATCAAACCGCGCAGGAATTGTGCCGCAGGACCGGTTACGCTTCAAGTTCCATTATTGATTTCTGTCTGGTTGGAAATACGGCCATGCATCATTTTTTCCTTGATCTGCCAACCGGGTCGCTTGCGGTCTCGCCTTTTGTCCCTGCCGCAACAGATCCCCTGCAACCCGCCGCGATATCATTAGGGCTGACATCATTCCAGGGCGCAGCGGTTTACGCGCCGCCGGTCAAAGCCGGTTTTATTGGATCAGACCACCTTGCATTTTTATACGCATCACAATTCAGCAAAGATGACCGTATCCGCCTGGGGATCGATATCGGCACCAACACAGAAATTGCGCTGCAGGCAAAAGGGAAGATCGTCAGCGTTTCCACCGCCTCCGGGCCTGCTTTTGAAGGCGCG
>CAZDIS010000046.1:0-16831 GCA_964505585.1 uncultured Pelolinea sp.
CATTGAAACGACTGTGCCATCATACATTCCCGCATACGCATTGGCCAATTCCTGCCCCTGGGGAAGAGGATCTACTGTCAATTCTTCTTCCTCAGGTTCGTCCATGACCTCTTCTTCTGCTACCGGCGGTTCATCCGCAGGAGCAGGTGCTGCTGGTGCGCATGCTGAAATCAGCAATCCACATGCCAGCAAAAATACAACAATTGTTACTAACGTCTTTTTCATTTTTCCTCCAAACTCTTATTTTCGTTCTTTGAACTGTTTACGGTTGTTTATTTTTTATCGTCTCTTTTGTTACCTCCTTTTATAAAATTCTTTCCAGCCTATTAGATAAAAACATGCTCCTATTGTTGCGGAGCGGCAGTGGTTTTTCGCATGATTACTTCTGTCGGGATATCGATCCTGTGGAAATGGGTATTATGTCCGCGGATTTTCTCCATCAGCCGTTCGACGCCAACCTGTCCTGAGCGATATAACATTTGTCTGACGGTGGTTAATTCAACAAATTCAGCGGCTTGCACATCATCAAATCCAATAACAGACAATTCTTCTGGAATATTCATTCCAAGTTCACGAGCTGCCTGGATAACCCCAAATGCCTGGGTATCGCTGGCCGCAAAAATCGCTGTAGGCGGATCATCCAGTTGAAGCATTTTTAATGCCAATGTTTTCGCTTCAATGTGTCCGTGATCTCCTTCAGCATAATATGATGGGTTTGCCGCTATTCCTTCCTTATCCAACGCCTGCAAATATCCTTTGTATCTATCCTTGCTGGAAGTAAATTTGAAGGGGTTTGACCCATTGTTCTTATTCGGTGTTGTATAGATCTCAGTGATATCCCCGATAAATCCAATTTTTTTATGCCCTAGATCGATCAAATGTTTGGTTGCTTTGTAACCGCCCTCAACATCATCAATGACGATCGAGTCGAAGTCTGCCAGATCGGGATGTTTTCTATCGATAAAAACAATTGGGACCGTTGAATTTCGCAGAAATGTAATATCCTCTTCTAATATTGGCATAGAAATGATCAAGGCGCCATCGATCCTGCTTTCATGCAGCACATCCTGAAACCCGACCGTCCGCTGTGCAGTATTTTCAATATTGTGAATGACCAGATCATAGGGACTGTTCGATAAAACGCTGACCACCCCGCCAAGCCGTTCGCTGACGGATGGGCGTGTAAAAAATGGAACGATCACGCCTATGGCAAAAGTTTTTCCAACAGAAAGTCGCCGGGCAACAAGGCTTGGAGAGTAATTGAGATCACTTGCAATTTGTAATATGCGTTCTTTTGTATTTTCATTTACCAATGAACTATCATTTAACGCGCGGGAAACTGTCCCAGGAGTGACCCCGGCTATTGAAGCGATATCTCGAATGGTAGGGTTCTTTTTTTTCGCCATATTTCAAACGGTTGTATTTCAACCGTTTGTATTATAGCATTTTTTGAGCAGCCGTGTCAACCAGTAAAAACGATTTTTAAGGTTAGGGTGATCATTGAAAAACCCTGGATGAATCGTCTCAAGAAATAAGTCTGGTTCTCTCTTGTGTTACAATCGCAAATAAATTGGTTTTTCTAGTGGGTAAATTCGAGTGGGTGTATTATGACTAAGCTCATTATTCAGATTCCCTGTTATAACGAGGAGGCGGCTCTACCCGTGACGCTTGCGCATTTGCCGCGCGAGCTCAGCGGCGTTGATGAAATAGAGTGGCTTATTATCGACGATGGTAGTACGGATAAAACGATCGAGATCGCCAAAAATCATGGCGTGGACCATGTGATAAAAATGATCTCACACCAGGGTCTCGCAAGAGTTTTCATGGCCGGCATCCACGCCTGCATCAACCTCGGCGCGGACATCATTGTTAATACCGACGCGGATAATCAGTACAACGCAGCGGACATCCCCACCCTGATCGAACCGATCCTCAAAGGGCAGGCGGACTTGGTTGTCGGGGAGCGCCCGATCAGCGAGATAGAACACTTTTCACCCATTAAAAAATTCTTCCAGAAGGGCGGCTCCTGGTTTGTCCGCATTGTCAGCGGTGCACCGGTAAAAGATGCGCCTTCCGGGTTTCGTGCGATCAGCCGCGAATCAGCTATGCGCATGCATGTGTTTACGAATTACACATACACCATCGAAACTGTCATTCAGGCCGGATTGCGCGGTATGGCAGTTGTTTCTGTGCCGATCCGCACCAATAAATTTCTCCGCGAATCCCGCTTGATCAGCAATATCCCCGCCTATCTGTACCGCTCCTTTTCAACCATCATTCGCATTTTCATGACCTATCGGCCGTTGGGATTCTTTGTTGTCCCAGGCAGCATCGCGTTTCTGTTTGGAACAATATTAGGGCTGCGTTTCTTATACTTTTTCTTCATAACAAAAACCAGCAGCGGACACATCCAATCATTGATATTAACCGCGGTCTTACTCATTCTGGGTGGTTTATTGATCATCACTGGCCTCGTCGCTGATCTGATCTCTGCTAACCGTAAGTTAATGGAAGATATCGAATACCGCCTGCATAAAACGGAAATAAAGATAAATAATCTAAATAAAAAACAATCATAGCATTAATATCCTTGTGATGAAAAAGCATTTAGTCATATCAATTATCGGGGGCACGATTTGGGGCAATCGCGGTGCTGAAGCGATGTTAGTGACAACCATCGGCCGCATCCGAAAGCAACATCCAACCGCGCACTTCAATATCTTCAGTTATTACGCAGGGAAAGATGAAAAGCTGGTTTCCGACCCGAAGATTAATATTATTAACAGCAGTCCATCTGCACTAGTCATCGATCATTTTTTCGGCGCAATCTTGCTAAAACTCCTGCGTCTTTTCCGTAGAAAACATACTTCAACGCGTTTCCTTGCTGTTGCACAGGCGATTATGGACTCAGATTTCTTGCTGGATATTGGCGGTATCACGTTTTCAGATGGCCGCGAGAAATTCCTTCCGTTCAATATTCTCACAATCTGGCCGGCAATGATCCTGGGGGTACCAGTTGTCAAACTCGCTCAGGCACTGGGTCCATTCGATCACCATCTCAACCGCATTCCCGCCAAATTTTTTCTTTCGCGTTGCAAAAAGGTTTTTGTCCGCGGAGAGCAATCCTACCAATTCGTCAGAAACCTTGGGCTGGTTGAAGAAAAAACAGAACCTGCTGCTGATATTGCTTTTTTATTCACCAAACCATTCTCTCTTTCTACAGAAAATCATTCTCGCGTTCAATCCGCTCTAAGCCAGATCCACAGACGAAAGAATGAAGGGAAGCGCATGATTGTCCTATCCCCCAGTATCCTTGTCGATACAAAATTACAAAAAAAAGGCGTGGATTACGCCGATATTTTCCTGTCAGCTATGCGCCAATTAAAAAACAAAGATTATTTCTTTGTCTTTCTCCCTAATTCAACCAGAGAGGCGTCTTTAAAAAAACATAACAATGACATTCTATTGATTGAAAAAATGAGAGATATTGTAAACCATCAAGAAATTAATTTGGATATATGCGGCAAGGTCGACTGGATTGATTATGATATCAATACGGCGTCAATCCGCGAAATTGTAAAACACGCCTATGTCCTTGTCACTTCACGATATCATGCTATGATATCCGGTTTGGCACTTTCAATTCCAACCATTGTTATCGGTTGGGGCCATAAATATCATGAAACGATGCGCCCGTTTGGCTTGTCGGAATTCGTGATGGATGTCAGCGATTCCAATTTCGATCTCGTTAAAAATATTACTTTCATCGAGCAGCATTATGTATCAATTCAAAATAAGATGAAAACAACATTACCGCACATTCAAAATCAAGCGGAAATTCAATTCCAATACCTTGATCGAAAAATTTAATGAACTTCAAAAGGTTTATTAATATTTTCAAATGGGTTTGGCTCGCTTTGGTGATCTCGGCAGCTGTTTGGTATGCGGCGGTGAATTTTGATACCATCCGTGAGTATCTTTCAGAAATAAGTTTTCTAAGAATTATCGCCAGCTTTCTCCTGCTTTGTGCTGGAAAGGTCCTGACGGCGGACCTTACGTTTCATTCCCTTAAACCTGCTGGAAGATCATTTTCTTTCAATGATGCGTTTTCTATTACAACGATCACCCAACTGGGAAAATATTTACCCGGGGGCATCTGGCATTTCGCGGGAAAGTTCGGCATTTATAAGGCAAGCGGCTTATCAGCCCGCGATGCGGGGAAACCGATGGTATTAGAAAACATTTGGCTTATCGCCTCTGCTGCATTGATCGGTACCTCTTCCCTCCTTCTATCTGCCAGCCCGCTCGCCTGTGGCTATCTTCCTTTTTTATGCCAGGGAACAAACGGTCTTTTGGTAATCATATTGGCCGCGTTTATTTGGGCGCTAGCATCTTTCCTGATCGAGCGGTTTATTTTTTCAATCCAGTTTTCAACCGCTGAAAGGTTGAGGATATGGTTCGAACAACTCGCCCTCTGGATTATTTTTGGTTTCAGTTTTTTATTGGTTTTTCCGCTGGATCTGGAAAACGCCTTCATTTTACAGGCGGTTAGCGCGTTTTCAATTAGCTGGATCTCTGGTTACATTGCGTTTTTCGCGCCGGGTGGCATCGGGATCCGTGAATTAGTGATGGCTTTCCTCCTGTCCGCATTCTTGCCGTCCAGTGCGATAACAATTTTCGCTTCAATCCATCGATTGTTATGGATTGCTGCAGAAATTGTGCTCGCGTTGATTTCACTTCTATTTATTGGTTTTCCCACGGGAATTTCATCGGATAATGAACTAATTAATGATGATAAAAATACAGAATGAATATGAAACGTTTGTTTAAGTATTTCTTCAGATCATTTCAAGACTTTTGGACTGCTGCGCTCGTTGGTGTGTCAACCGCGCTGTTCGTTTTTTTGGCCTTCCTCCAACGGCACTTTTTCAGCTATCGTTATCTTGCTTATACACTGGCTATCGCTGTTTTCGCGACATTCATCACGGGGTGGATGACCCAAAAATTCCTCAAACCTCGCATTGCTTTATTTCCAAAATCTACTAAAAGTTTTTGCTTTTTCATCGTGACCCTGCTTAGCGTCATTTTATTGATAAACATCAAAGTCGAACCCTTGTATTACATTTTGCCGGATACAACCCTTGAAGTCTCTTTTTCTATAGCTCCGCTATCTGAAAATGAGGAAGGGGTCCGTTTACTATGGATAGAAAGCGGACAAGGGTATGTCCCTTACACCTACCTTACATATGAGGGAGAATGGGAACGAATTTTCGGGAATACGATCTTCCCGCCTGACCAGCAGGTCACCTTGCGCTGGACTGGTAAAGTTGGAAAAAAAGCGGAAATTGCGTTCCGTAAAACTAGTTTCAACCAGCCAATGACGGTGAGTTGGAATGGAGAAACCCGATCCGGAAATCTTCAAGGCAGCACATCAGAAGATTTCTTCTTCCGCAGGCAGTTTGATATATCCTGGTATTTTTACCTGCCCTTTGTGATCTCATTTTTTATTACCAGTTTCTACCTATTGCTTTTCTCAATGATATGGATCGCAAGCTGGCGAATCCCTGTTACCCGAAAAAAACTTTCTTCATGCTTTGCCTGGCTACGTTTCGCAACGCCCATGCTGCTGGTTTGGACTTTTGTTCTCCTCATCCTCTGGCCGGGCATTCTCACCAATGATTCTCTCACTATCTGGTCTATGGCGAAAACCGGTCAAATTGACGATTGGCAATCCGCTTTCTATACCTTCGTTCTCTCACTTTTAATAAAGATTTTACCTTCCCCAGCATTTGTCTTATTCTTGCAGATCCTCAGTTTTTCTCTGGTTGTTGCCTGGGGATTATTCACGCTAGAAAAAATTGGCGTTCCAGGGCTCATCCTCTGGGTTGCGAGTGTGGTAATGGCGGTCTTTCCGCCGACCATTCTATACGTGGTGACTTTGTGGAAAGATATTCCCTACTCGGTTGTCATGCTGGCTTTTACGATCGCCCTCCTTGCGGTCGCGGACAGCAGCGGAAAATGGGTAGAAAAGCCCCTTCGCTGGGTCGCCCTGGGAATTATCGCTTTCCTGATCAGCATCCTCCGCCATAACGGAGGGCCAGTCGCGTTGATTACCCTCCTCGTCCTGCCTGTTGCGTTCAAAAAGCACTGGAAGGCCTTTACGGGTAGCATCGCGGTTGCTGTCCTACTCTATCTCTTTGTTCGCGGGCCTTTCTACAACCATGTCATTATTGCGGATCAGCGTACCGGACAATCCAACCTGATTTATCTGCATCATATCGCTGCCCATTTGCACGCAGGCACAGAATTGACCGGCGAGGAAAAATCTTATCTCGATCAATATTTGCCGCTGGAAGAATGGGACTATAACTGTTGTTACGTCGGAAATATATCTTACGATACGGATTTTAAGCGCAATGATTTCCTATCCAATACGCCCAAAAATCGTGCGCTTGCGATGACCCTGTTCAAACGTGCGCCTTTTATCGATATTCAACATGCCTTTTGTGCGGGTGAAATGTCCTACCAGTTTATGAATGACCAGCAATGCTGGCATATGAAATCCCTGCACGGTTTCATAAGTACCCAGCCCGGGAACGAAGATTGGATTGGAGAACGCGATCACCTTGATATTAGCGAATCATCCTTTTTTCCACAACTGATTGAACCCCTCATTTTGTTTCTGCGGCCATTTGGAATATTTGACGCCAACCTGGTGTTCTTCCTGCGCCCTGCCTTTTGGCTATTCGTAAGTGTCTACACGGTTTCGGTCCTTGCCATCCGCAACAAAGGTCTCGGCTTTCTGCTGCCCGTGTTACCCACCCTGGGACAATCGATGCTCCTCTTCCTGATCGCTTTCGCGACTGCCTTTCGCTATTATTACAGCAATTGCCTGATTGGGATTTTCCTCCTGACAGCAGTGTTTATGCCCGCAAAAAACCTTGATTCGGATTAGTGATTTTCTCACCCTATGATGCACGCAGGAACCAAAAATGATAAACCATGAAAAATATGCACCTTCCATTATCCAATTTGCGCGGGAATTGATTCGCGTAAAAAGCTATTCTGGTGAAGAACAGCATCTCGCACACCTTATCGCTGAAAAGATGTGCGAAATGGACTTTGATGCGGTCACCATTGATCGCCTTGGCAGTGTCCTTGGACGAATCGGAAGCGGAAGTCCGTCTATCCTTTTTGAGTCACATTTGGATACGGTCAAAGTTCATGATCAGCAAGAGTGGAGCCACCCAGCTTTCGGTGGGGAAATCGATCGAGGAAACCTGTGGGGTCGCGGTTCGGTCGATATGAAATCAGCTATTGCTGCTTCTGTCTTCGCCGCTGTTTCTGCCAGAGATGCAGGATATCTAAAGGACAAAACCATTTATGTTTCCTGCTCGGTGTTTGAAGAGGATTGTGATGGTGAAGGGATTAACGCGATGCTAGAGGATCATCTTCTCGCTCCGGATTACGCTGTCATTTGTGAACCATCCATGAACCAGATCGTTCTTGGTCATAATGGTAAGGCCCAGATCGTGATCCGCACACATGGTAGATCGGCCCACGGTTCGGCGCCGGAAAAAGGCATCAATGCTGTGTATGAAATGGCGGAAATCATCCAGCGCGTGGAAGCGGTTAATAAAAATCTGCCTCTAATTTCCGGACGGAAAGGATCCCTCGTGCTTTCCCAGATTTCAAGTAAAAGTGTCTCGCTCAACGCGGTGCCAGACCAATGCGAAATATATCTGGACAGGCGGACAGTGCCTGGAGAGTCATTTTCCAGCATTAATCAAGAGATGGAACAGATTATCTCGGGAAAAAACGCGAAGTGGTTTATTGATACGGTCAACCGAACAGCCTGGACAGGTGAGCCAATTACCTATCGCCCATTCCATGAACCATGGCGCATTGATCAGGACCATACCCTTATCCGATCCGCAGTTACGGCATATCGGCAGGTATTTGCTCAGGATCCGCTTGAATTTGGTTTTTGGGATTTCAGTACCAATGCTGTCGCCCTCATCAAACGTGGCATTCCCTGTGTTGGGTTTGGTCCCGGAGACCCAAAGCAGGCCCACACACGGGACGAACATTGCGCCATCTCACAGATTTTCCATGCTTTCTATTTTTACACAGAATTGATCAACGCAATCTAATCCCAATTCTCAAGCGTTTCAACAACTTTTGCCAGAAAAACATCAGCACCCTCTCCATCCAGCACACGATGGTCAAAGACAAAAGATAAATACACCATCGGGCGGATCGCGATCATGTCATTCCCCGCTCTATCCGTGACAACCACTGCACGCTTCTGAACCATTCCAGTCCCCAGGATGCCAACCTGCGGCTGAGTGATGATTGGCGTGGCAAAGAGGGATCCGCTCATACCATGATTTGTCAGCGAAAAAGTTCCGCCTTTTACTTCCTCGGGTATTAATTTTTTCTTGCGCGCCCGATCTGCCAGGTCATTGACCTTTTGGGCGATACCCAGCAGGGATAAGGTATCTGCGTTTTTTATGACCGGAACGATCAACCCCTCATTTCCTAACGATACAGCCATCCCGATATTAATTTCGGGATGAATAAGCAAACCATCATCTGTCAGGGAAGAGTTCACTTTCGGATTTTCTTTCAAGCCGGCTATGATTGCAGATATGAAGTAAGCAGTCAAAGTGAGCCTGATGCCATCTTCAGCAAACAACGGTTTATTCAAAGCACGATGAACAGCTACCTTGCTTAAGTCAGCTTCCATTACAGTCAATACATGCGCTGAGGTTTGCTGGGAAGTGATCATCCGTTCCGCGATTGTCCGGCGCATACTTGAAACTGGGAGAACTGCGGGGTTTTTTCGAGAACGTTGCCTATCCTTTTCTTTGGGTTGTGTTTTCTTTGCCTCCAGGCCGGATTGATCTGCTTCAAGATATGCAAGCACATCCCGCTTCGTGATCCGTCCATCCCGGCCGGTTCCCGTGATCTTTTCAGCAGCCAGATTGTTCTCACTTAACATTTTACGGACAAGCGGGGACAGGAATACATCTTTTTCGGTTTTTAATGAAATACTTTTTTTCTGCTCTGATTTTTTATCTGAGGGGTCTGATACAGAATTTTTCTTTTCAGGAGGCATAGATTCAGGATCCGGAATTGATTCTCCCGGCTCACCGATCCACACCAAAATCTCTCCCACCTTGACTGACTCACCTTCTTCAACCAGAATGTCCAGGATCTCACCAGTGGCTGGGCTGGGCAGTTCGGTTACCACTTTATCAGTTTCTACTTCGACAAGTGCCTCTAATTCCTTGACCTTATCCCCCCTTTTTTTCAACCATTTCACAAGCACCAGTTCCTCAACGCCTTCACCCATTCGCGGTGCAGTTAATTTTTCCGCCATTTTTCCTCCGATTAATTAAAACAGTTCCGGGAATTCCGCTGGATCTGATTCGCGCATTAGTCCATACACCATGCGATAAATTGATTCAGCGTTCGGTTTTGAAAAATAATCCCCATCAGATCCATAAGCCGGCCGATGCTGGCTGCTTGAAAGCGTTTTCGGTGTGGAATCAAGCCAGCGGTAACCGCCCTGTTCTTCTAGTACCTTTTGCATCATAAAGGCTGTTGTTCCGCCGGGGACATCCTCGTCTACAAATAATATGCGCGATGTCTTTTTTAGTGATTCGAGAATTTTTTCTTCAATATCGAATGGGAGCAGGGTTTGAACATCAATGACTTCAGCGGAAATACCCGATTCAGCGAGCGATTCTGCTGCATTCAATGCTATGCGCACACAAGCGCCATAGGTAACTATCGTAATATCGCTGCCCTCCCGCAATACCTCCGGCACTCCCAGAGGCACCGTAAAAGTATCAACATTATCTGGCAGGCGCTCCTTGATCCGGTATCCATTCAGCACTTCAACAACGATCGCTGGGTCATCGGATTGCAGTAATGTGTTATAAAATCCTGCAGCCCGGGTCATATCCCGCGGGACCAGGACATGCACGCCACGCACCAGGTTGATGATACCGGCCATCAGCGAACCAGAATGCCACATCCCCTCCAAACGATGGCCCCTGGTACGGATGATCACCGGCGCTTTCTGCGAACCTGCCGTCCGCCAATGCAGTGTGGCAAGATCATCAGCCGTAGTTTGCAGCGCGTACAGGAAATAGTCAAGATATTGGATTTCACATATTGGCCGTAGTCCCCGCAAAGCCAGGCCAATTGCCTGCCCAAGAATGGTATTCTCACGAATGCCCGTGTCGGCTACTCGCAGTGTCCCATATTTTTCCTGCAGCCCTCTGAAACCCTGATTGACATCACCCAATTTACCCACATCCTCCCCAAATGCGATTAAACGCGGGTCGCGGGCCAGCGCTTTATCAAATGCTGTATTCAGCACTTCAAAGCCCATCATCAATGGTGAGTCATCGCTATATTGCGGGGGGTTCTCTTCGACCAGTAAGGGAGATTTTGGACTTTCAGATACAAGATAGGACCCGTAATACTTACGCATTTCTTTCTCGATTTTTATTGCAAACTCCGCCAATACTTCTCTACCCGCCGTGTTTTCTCCGACAGTTATTTCTAAACAGGTATGTAACGCGCTGACGATATCCCGCCGCAAAGGTGCGTCAATGGATTGGAGTTCAAACCGAACCTGGTCCAATTCGCGCTCATGATCTGAGGATTTTGCCAGCCGGGATAATAGATCTAGCGCTTTGGATCGCGTCTCTATAATAGGTTTTTGGAATGCATGAAAGGCATTTTTTGCAGCTCGCTCAACGCTCTCCAGATCTTCTTGTTCCCATTTATCAAACTGCTTCTTGTCAGCCACCTTTTCCTTGATCAGCCATTCACGAAAGCGTTTAACACAATCGTGTTCTTTTTCCCACGCCAATCGATCTGCCGTTTTATATCTTTCATGGGAACCGGAGGTGGAATGCCCCAGCGGCTGCGTAACTTCGGTCACATGCACCAAAGATGGAATATGGTACTTGCGGGCATTAAAGCTCGCGGCTTCATACACATCCAGCAACGCTTGATAATCCCATCCATTCACTGAATAGAGATCGTAGCCGCGGTCACATTTATCCGCCGGGCAAGGCACGCGTTGAAATCCCTTGAGGATAGCAAAGATATTTTCTTTCACCATCTGGAATTGGTTTGGCACAGAAATACCATAACCATCATCCATGATCGAAATGACCGCGGGCGCGTGCAGCACCCCAATCGCGTTAACAGATTCCCAGAATGTGCCTTGCGCTGTAGACGCGTTCCCGATCGTTGACCAGGTAATTTCATCGCCGTGCCTGGAAAAATCCTCCATGTTCTCCAATTCCGGTAGCGACCGGTAAAGGACGGATGCATACGCCAACCCAACAGTTCTGGGCATCTGTGCGGCAGTTGGTGCCAGATCGGCTGAGGAATTTTTTCTATCAGTTTGCCGCAACCAATCTCCTTTTTGATCCACCAAGCGCGTTGCAAAATGCCCATTCATATTCCGGCCGCCAGTGTTTGGCTCAAATTCTGGATCGGGATGCGCAAATAGTTGCGCGAAGAATTGTTCAAGGCTCAGCAGATCCATCGCCATCATCCAGGTTTGGTCCCGATAATACCCAGATCGCCAGTCTCCGTTCTGGAAGAAATGAGACATTGCAAGCTGCGGGAGTTCCTTTCCATCGCCAAAAATGCCGAACTTGGCTTTACCGGTCAGAACTTCTCGCCGGCCGATTACCGCTGCTTGCCGCGACCGGTAAGCAAGCCGGTAATCTTCGATCATCTCTTCTTGACTAACAAGGGGTTTATTTTTTGATTTGTTATTCATCTTATCGCAACTATTCTTTTAACTGATTATATGCGTGAACATCATTGCGATAGTATTAACTCTTTCTTAATCACTCCTCAAAAATCAACGTGGATTCATTTCATTTTCAGATTGTATTTTCTTACCCATTTTCACTGGTCGCTATTGCGCTATCTTTGTATTCTTTTGTTTTTATTGCTAGGAATTTTTGGCTGACTTTGATGATCCACTTCCAATGAATGATCAGGTGCAGCACTACACCGATCAACATGCCGACCCCAGACCAGATATGAATGATTTTCCAGTTTTCCCGCATCACCCCAAAAATCACGATCGTCGCTGTGCCGCGGCCACCCGGTACGATCAACAGCGCCAGGCCAGAAAGCAGACAAATGATAAAAAACACTGCAGACAATCCATCATCCAGCACATTGATCATACGCAGCAGGTTCCTATCACGCACGCTTTGCTTCCATAGCTGCACATACTGGATAAAAACAGTTTTAATCCACTTTATATGCAGAAAAATATGCAGGAAAAGGATCACGGAAAGCATCATGCTCGTCCAGATATGAATGTCACCCCAGGTATCCCGCTCAAAAATGATGCGCATATTGTAGCGCGGGTTGCGTCCGCCCTGGTAACCACCCGGAACATAAAGAAAATAAGCGCTCGATACAGTTACACCAATCAGTAACATGAACAAGCTCATGTTGAGCAGATAGCGTTTTCGCGTTTCAGTCGATATATTGTTCAAATTCATCAAAACTTCTCCGTCTTTTCATCTGATTATCCCGGAACCCGATGAAGAAATTGTGAAGAAGTTATGTGAATGGGTTGATTTTTAATGATGGCGACATGCAAGACAAATCAAGATGTATAGCGCTGAGAATTCTACCGGAAAGCGATCTTTCACGCACGAATAACTAAGCGTAAGTGTGCACCATCCTGCATTGCCCTGTGATTTAATCGATTTTTTTCTGGTAGGGATGGTTATGGCTGAGCACATTCTCAATAATCGGCATCCATTCGCTGATCGAAATGTTTTGCGGGCATTTCGGCACACACTCATCACACTGGATGCAGTGAGCTGCCTTTTGCTCTTCCTCGAAAAATCGCTGATATGCGTCCCGCGTTCCTTCCAGATCGTCATATACAGCTACGCGGTTGTAATAATCAAATACACGCGGGATATTCACTCCCAGCGGACATGGCAGGCAGTATTCACACTGCGTACAATCGATCGGGCTGAGACCGTCAAGCGTCTCGCGTACTTTTTCCACAAGCGCAATTTCTCTTTGATCAAGCAAATCTATACTTGATTGTGCTGCAGAGATCAGATTCTCTTCCACCTGCTCGAGCGTACTCATGCCGCTCAAGACCAGCGTCACCTCTGGCTGGCTCCATAACCATTGCAATGCCCAATCCGCAGGCGTACGCTGTTTTTCCGCTTGATCCCATATCGGTTTCGCAGCAGGAATATCAGCAGCCAGCTTTCCTCCCCGCAATGGCTCCATTATCACAACCGCCAGGCCCTTATCAGCAGCATACCGCAATCCTTTTTTGCCCGCCTGATAATCAATATCCATATAGTTATATTGGATCTGGCAGAAATCCCAGTGGTCGTAACCATCCACGATCTGTTTAAACACGCGCAGTGAATCGTGGAAGGAAAAACCAATGTGTTTGATTCTCCCATCAGCGATGGCTTTCTCCGCTTTTTTAAGCAGACCCAGCTTTTGCACTTTCTCCCAGCTTTCCGCGTTCAACGCGTGCATTAGATAGAAATCGATCACGTCTGTTTGCAGGCGTTTCAGTTCCTCATCCGCCATCCGGTCAAAATCGTCCGCTTCGTTTACCAGCCAGATCGGCAGTTTGGTAGCAATCCGAACTTTTTTCCGATATCCATTTGCCAGAGCAATACCCAGCGCAACTTCGCTTTGTTGCTTGTGATACACATAAGCCGTATCAAAATAATTCACGCCGCCCTCAATCGCCCGCCAGATCATCTCATTTGTTTTCTCCTGGTCAACCTTTCCGCTGTCTCCCCCAATTGTGGGAAACCGCATACAGCCAAAACCAAGTACCGATGCCTGCCAGTCTATTTGTCCAAATTGTCGATATTGCATTTTTTCCTTACCTTATAAGAATAGAATTCAAATCCTGGGTTAAATTATAAATGCTGATTTCATTCTGAAGCATATGCATCTGAATAACATAAAAGCGCAATGTTCACTGACTTGGTCCATTTTGAAAATTCTCTAAATAATTATTACCCGGCAACATCCATCCCGGGTGTTATCTTTAATTGTACAATTTCTTATAGTGCCAGGGAATTTATGAAAAATAATATTAAAAAAATTATCACATTGCTAATTTTGGTTTCCATTTTTCTGGCTGGCTGTTCAAACTCCAGCATATTTCGGTTTAATATTGTTAAACCGAAGAATATCGAACAACTATTATCAATATCTTTGATCGATGCGGAAAAAATGCAATCTGATTACCAAGAAGAATTAGATCAATTCAACCGATCCTATTCTGTTTTCCAATTGCCGGAAACTGATTTTTTCCTTTTCGGAATGGGTAACAGGCAAAAGATGATTTATAAAGATGGAATTCTTAAGGACAGCTTTTCCAGCGAGACAATTAGAGAATGGACAGTCCGAAAAGAAATTATTGTTCCCCCTCAGTACCTCGTGATATTGGAAACAGCTGCGGGCAAAATCATTAAGATTGCAGAAACCGATGATGGTGTATGGATTATAGAGGGTGAACGGTTTACTCGTCTCAGCAAAGGACGCATTAATCTTCCAATGTTCGATGAAACGAAATACCCCTTAATTCTTCGTGTGCTGCATCATGAAGTCCTCATCAACATTATTGATAACTTCCCCACACCCAATTACCTGGTGTATCCCGAACCGTGGTATCGCGACGCCGCGCTGGCGGCAATGGTTTTAGAAAAAACGGACAACTTGCACCTGATCAAAAAATGGATCGAAGATATTCGCGAACCATTTGACCTGAATAATGCGGGCATCGAGGAACCGGATAACCTTGGGCAGGTCTTGTTTTTGGTATCGCTGGTTTCTGATAAGGATCACCCTGTCGTCTCTACGATTCTCGAGATATTGCCCCGATTTGAAAAAGACAACCATATTGAAGGCCTCACCGATTTCAGCACCCATAGCGTCTATCAGACCCTCTGGTTGAAATATGGTTTGTCTGCCTTAGGGTTGGAGGATAAATATAAAATCCCGCAGGTTAAAGACAGTTATGCCAGTCTATTTTGGATAGATTATAAGGACCAGATCATGGCCGACCTGCAGGTCTTCGATTCCCCATCCTACCCTTATCTTATGACGGCTCAGAATCATTTTTTCGATACGAATAATGGGTACGTCAGCAGCCGCCCCTACCCGCTTACATGGGAAGCCAACGCCAGCGCAGCCCAATATGAAGGCATGACAGTTATCTCAGATGAGTATCCAGAAATCCAACTTGCCGCTCCGCATGGCTGGCACGCCGCAGAATTATTCCTCTTGCTCTATCAGGATTGAAGTTCGCTGACGAAAGACGTTTATTTCGCCATGCCTTGTGACCGCAGCGCTGCTGGCAATTTTTCAATAGCATAGCGCAATGCGGTGCGCGGCATGACATCCTTACACGCCATCACATAATCAAATACCGCCTGCTGGTGAGCCTGGCTTGCGGCCTTCAGCATCCATCCATATCCCTTTTGCACCAGATCATCCTGGTCCATCAGCAGAATATCCGCGATCGCGAAAATGTCATCTAAATATTTCCCATGCCGGGCGGGAACGATCAGCGTCACTGCCGCGGCCCGCCGCACCCAGCGGTTCTCAGATTTAGCCCATAACTTTAGAGAATTCAGAAGATCCGGAACCATCTGCATCAGCGTGCCGATGGTGTGATTACAGAGTGTGTCGCAGGAAGCCCAGTTGGTCACATAGCAGTTCACCCAGCGCTCAAATACAGCAAAATCATCAACTGTGAATTGCTTGCGCATCGCGTAAGACCAGTGGCACGCGATGAATGATTCCTCCAGCATACCCGACTGCCACAGCGCTTCGCACAACGCCCAAACATCGCTTTTTACCATCACTTTGATCTGGCTTTCATGTGCCTTGGATATTTTCCGCACAACGCCGGTTTTCACGCCATAAGATTTTATTTCTTCCTTAGAAAATCGCTGCCCGCTTGCTGCGGTGTGTGTATCTATATTTTCACGCAATGCCTGCCTGACCGCCTTGATGATAGTCTCCACACTACATCTCCCTTCAGGTCGATAATAGGTCTAATTATGCTACATCTATTTTTTGTCCCACCGCAAAGATTGGCTTCCATCATGCAACAATTCGCTATACCGAAAACAGGACACCTCATGGTCATTCACCATCCCCACTGCCTGCATATGCGCGTACATGATTGTTGGCCCCACAAAAGTAAAACCTCTCTGTTTCAAATCTTTGCTAATTGCTTCAGATTCCTGCGAAATTGCCGGGATCTGATTCATGCTTTCCCATGCATTCACGATTGGCGCATTCCCACCGAACTGCCATATATAGGCATCAAAATTACCACATTCTTTCTGCACTTCCAGAAACTGCCTTGCATTATTGATCGCTGAGCGAATTTTCAATTTATTGCGGATGATCTCAGGATTATTGATAAGACGGGTGAAGTCTTCTTCAGTGTATTCAGCCACAACGCGCGCATCAAAATTGGCGAACGCCCTGCGATACCCTTCACGCCTCTTCAGGATCGTCGCCCAGCTCAATCCAGCTTGCGATCCTTCTAAAATAAGAAATTCAAAATGCACCCGGTCATCATGGACCGGTGTACCCCATTCCCGATCGTGATAATTGTGAAATAATGGATTCTGAGCCCATTGGCAGCGAGTTTTCATAATTGTTCTCCGCGAAGGATTCTTTCTTAAAAAATGATTCTAATCGAATAAACCCTTTGTATTTCACTTCACACCGATCCATCGTTCCGATTCAAAACCAT
>CAZDIS010000047.1:0-16592 GCA_964505585.1 uncultured Pelolinea sp.
GTATAGGCGGCCTGCGCCAGAGATGCCAATTTTTCCGCATTGGCGAGGCGGCTGAGTTCGTTGCGCAGAGCGTCTTCTTCGCCTGGCTCAAGCTTTGCCGCTTCAATTTCCTGGATCTGATAAGTCAGCAGGTCGATCTGCCGGGCGGCATCCTGTTCCGCTTTACGCAGGGTTTCCAGGTCCGCGCGGACCTTCCTGACTTCCTCATATACCTGCTGGTAGGATTCCAATAGAGCGGCGTTATCCGCGAATCGGTCCAACAGGTGCAGGTGCTGGCGCACAGACAGCAGGGAAAGATGCTCTGATTGACCGTGAATATCCACCAGGTAGCTGCCGATCTCCCGCATGAGGGTGACACTGACGGCGTGCCCGTTGACACGCGCGGAATTGCGGCCGTTGCGGCGAATCTCACGGTTGAACATAACCTCTTCCTGGGTGTCTTCCAGCAGTTCCTCTTCCATGAGCAGGGTGAGGATCTCTTTACGATTTTGGTCCGGGATTGAAAACACCGCTTCCAGGACGGCCCGCTCCGCGTCTGCACGGATCATGGTATTCTCCGCCCTCCCGCCCATCAGGGCTTCGAGCGCGTCCAGGAGGATAGATTTCCCGGCGCCGGTTTCACCGGTGAAAGCCGTCAGGCCACCGCTGAAGAACAACTCGATGCGGTCAATGATGGCAAAATTCTCTATTCGTAGTTCTTTCAGCATAGGCGGATTACTTGAATGATATTCCTTTCAGACGGTAATAGACAGCGGAAGTTACCAGGATCACATACGCACCGCGCCAGATAAGCGGCAGCAGACCGAAAAAACTGATGCTTCCCACGGCGATATTTCCCAGAAAAGATAAGAGCGCGGCAAGAAATAATGGCAGGCCACCTACTGCGCTGCCCGCCGCAGCAAGATAAAAGAGCGGGTTGGAGCGTCTGTTTTTGATCACCAGGCGAATGGCGCGTTCGATCAGCATCCCTGCAAAAGGCGCAGCAAAGAGCGTGAAAAAGCCCAGGAATCCTACTGTATTGGATCCAATATATGAGAGGACAGCCGCGATGATAGGCACCAGGATCAGATCGCTGGCTTTCGCGGTGTTAAAAACCTTCTGCTGTCCGCGGACGCACTCTTTACAACGGTACCCGGTGGGTGTCTGTACCGCGCAAGATGTACAAATTGGTTTTTCGCAGCGGTTGCAGCGCAGGTAGGTTTCACGGTCGGGATGGTTTGCGCAAAAAAGGGTGCCAGATTCAGTCATGATTTTTCTCCACTGGTGCAATTATACATGTGACTGAAATCGATGCAAAATCCGCTACGCGGACGGAAAAGAAGGATTCTGTTCGAGATAGCGATTGAGGGAACGGTAGAAGAAACCCGGATCGTGAAAGCGGATAAAGGAGGTGTTATTGCTGCTGGCAGTCACAATGATGGTGTCACCTTCTTCGGCGAAGACCGGGGGATGGCCGTCAATGCTGAGCACCGCGTCGTAGGCCGCATGGACCTTGATCTTAACATGCGCGCCTTCCGAAAGCACGATAGGCCGGTCCGGGGAAAGGTGGGGCGCGATCGGAACGATGATGATGTTGCGGATATCGGGCGGAAGGATGGCACCGCCGGCGGCAAGGGCATAGGCGGTAGATCCTGTGGGCGTGGCAGCGATGATACCGTCAGCCACATAACTTGCCATTGGATACCCATCCACTTCTGTGATGAGGCGTATGGGACGGACATATTGGCCACGGCAGACGACCGCCTCATTCACGACCTGCCATTCGCCTAATTTTTCTCCGCCGCGTATTTGTTCGGCGTGCAGCATCATGCGATGCTCAAGACGGTAATCTCCCGTTATGAGTTTAGGTAGGTAATCACGCCATTCATCGGGCTGGATCTCGATCAGGAACCCCATTGTCCCTAGATTGATACCGACGATGGGAATGCCCGCGCTAGAACAGAGATGTGAAGCGCGAAGCATGGTGCCATCCCCACCCAGCACGATCAGCGCGTCTGTTTTTTGCGGGTCCATGCATGGCAGGAGTACGTCATCATCAATTTTACTGATACGCTGAACCTGAGCGCCTTTTTTTTCCAAAAAGGCACTTATCTCTTCACCAATCTCTAAAGAATCGGGAATTTGCCCGTTGTAGGCGATCGCGAAGCGAGTCAGTTTCTTTTTGTTTGCCACATATCAATTATACGCAAAGATGCAGCGGATCATAGGCGCTGGTCGCAAACATTGCGATAACCACAGCGCGCACAGCGGGCTTTACTTTGATGGGAACGGGGGATATCGTCGTGATCTTTGCAGCGCCGGATGGTGCTGACCAGTTCCAATACTTCTGATTCGAGCTGATGGGTGAAGGGGATTTCGAAGGTGCGGTTGCGATAACGCAGCAAGCCAAAAGGAGGGCGTTCCCCAAATTCCCGCTCAACCAGGACACAATAGGCGGCCAGCTGCATGATATGGCTGTCATACGGGCTGCGCGGGGCATAGGATGATTTCACTTCCGCTGGTATCAGCCTGCCGTCACGCTGGATCAAATAGTCCGGCTTACCAGTCAGGCCGATGTGGGCGTCATAGAGCGGGCGGCTAGCCTTCTGCCAGCTGCCATGATCCGAATAGATGATGCGCCCGGTTGATATACCTGAGCGGCGTGCCAAAAAGCGCGCGACGAGAAACAAAAGCACCGCGAGCAGAAAAACAGCAAACGCCAGAATAAAAAGGGAAGATTCCAGTAGCATTGCTTCTATTCTTACCGAAGGGCCGTGAAAATGAAAAGCGCGAGTGCGCATATGAGCAAAATGAAGGCAATCAATTTCAGTGAATGCGCTCCGCGCGTCTGGTTGACATGCTGGCGGTGAAAATCCTGGCCGCCAGCTAATTCAGCGGTATTAATGGCCGGCGCATTTTTCCTGCGGTACCACCAGGCGCGCCGGCAGTATAGAAAGGAACTGAGTTCCGAAGCGCGGATGGTGCGTTTACTCCTTGCCATGAGCGTTAATCCGTTTTTCAAAATCTTTTAACGCCTGCTGCATGTGCTGTTCCCGCAGACTCATGGTCAGGTCCGCGCGCGTGCGCTCAATGATCCCGCGCACCAGGTCGGTCTGGCGGCGGAGGCCATAGGTGATAGCGTCAGGATAATCTATCGTAACGAGCATGGAATAGATCTCGTCCATCACGTCCAGTAATCTTTCCGCGTCGTCAGAATATCCCTGGCGCAGGATATCCAGGCAGCGGCGGCGCATTTCACCGATCGTTTCCGCTAAGCCACGCAGGTATGTGCTGTATTCCACCTGTAGGTCTTCGGGAAGGGGCAGCGGTTTATTCTCAAGCAGGTTGATCGTCAAGCGCGCTTCGATGTATTCCTTGAGAGAGTCCTGTGTGTATCCGGAAAAATAGAATTCCGGAAAGTCGTGCAGTGATTCTAAAAGCCCATCGACAATAGTCCGGGCCTGTTCCATATTCGCTTCAGCGTTCTCATGTTCACCGCGGTGAATGGCGCGAATGGCATTGGCAGCGAAGCGGGTCAGTTTCCGGGTTTGCTTGAGGGCATTCTCACGCACCTGATGGCGCGCTTCAAAGTCCTGATGGGCTTTATCCGTTAGGTTCTCAAACATGTATCGTGTTTTTTATCCGTCTAGAAAGGGATATCGTCTGTGTTATTGTCCGGACCGCTGTCCTGATCATCCGATCCACTGCGGGATGAAAGGAAGCGGACAGTGCGGGCGGTAACCTCGTAAGACGCACCGGTGGATCCATCATTGCGTGTATAAGTGCGCGGGCCGCCAGTTTCTTTATCTGGCCGCAATTCTCCTTCGACCAGAACACTGCTGCCTTTTTGGAGATAGGTATTGCAGCTTTCTGCCTGCTTTCCCCATACTGATACCCGGAACCAGGTGGTTTCTTTCACCTTCTGCCCGGAAGAATCCGTATATTGGCGGTTGCTGGCCACGTTCAATGATGTGACCGCATTGCCATTCGGCGCATAGCGCATTTCCGGATCCCGTCCAAGATTGCCAACAATAATAATCGTATGAAAACTCATGATCTTATCCCTTTCATTATTGATAATTTGTTCTGTGATTATTATACGTGTACTTGAAAGTAAAACCAATGATCGGAGCCGGTTTTTATCTGGATCGTGCGCAGTCAAAGCCGCCTGATAATGTTATAATCGCCAAAAAAGTGAGAGTGATCATGCAAAAGAAACCCCAACGGTTAATGGTTATTACCGCCGTATTGATTTTTTCCATCGTGATTTTTTTTCAGACCACTGCAGCCGCTCCTCCGCCACAGGCGGTGATCGCGACTCCGACCCCGCAGGAAGATGGGCGCATTTTATATGTGGTCAAGGAAAATGACACCTGCATCAGCATCGCGTTGTTGATGGGCATATCAGAACAGGAGCTGCGGGAATTGAACAACCTTGAAGGAGACGACTGCCAGTTTCTGTTTGTCGGCCAGGAGCTACTGATTGGCATCCAACCTGAAGATACGCCGGTCCCGACCACAGAAGCTGCCCCCGAGCCAACAGCGACCCCGTTCCGCGGTAATGGCAGTGTGTGTGTCTATCTTTTCAATGATGAGAATGGCAACGCGCTGGCAGAAGAAGGCGAGCTGCCGTTGGCCGACGGCGCGGTGAGCGTTTCAAACCGCCTGAACACCGTCAACCTGACGGGAACGACCGATGACAGCGGCGAAGCTTTATGTTTCTCGGAGATCCCGGAAGGCGATTACAACATCAGTGTTGCTATCCCCGAGGGATATAATCCCACGACGGTAATGAATTACGCGCTGACAATCGGGGCTGGTGAGATCTCTACGGTCGATTTCGGCGCACAACCCGGCTCAGGATTACGGCCGGCGATCAGCGATGAACAGCCTTCGGTATTGATGCTGGGGCTGGGGTTATTTTTCATCGCCGCGGGGATCGGCCTGTGGTTCTATGTGCGGCGCATGCAGCGATAAATCACACGCATTAATTACAAGGAACACTTCACGCAGCGGTGAAGTGTTTTTTTTTATGCGGCGCGCTGTTCCTTCCAGATATCCCCTTCATTATGGTATCCAGCCTGTTCCCAAAAACCAGGTTTGTCTTCGGAAAGGATTTCCAACCCGCGCAACCATTTTACGCCCTTCCATAAATAAACATCTTTCAGATCTTCCCTGCCGGGAATCGCACCGACAAGACCGCGTAATGGAAAACCGTGTTCCGGGGTGATCGCATCCCCTTCAAAATGCGTTGCCAGCAAAAAGGTCTCTGCCCGCACGAGATCGATCGGCATATTGGCAGTGTAGCCATTTTCCGCGTGCTGCAGAATGAATCTGGCGGATGGTTTCAGGGTGATAAGTCCCTGGTCGATCAGTGTTGCAAAGCGGACCCCGCTCCAATGGGTATCAAATATACTCCAGCGCGTGACGCAATGCAGGTCAAATTCCGCTTCAACACGGGGTAATGCCATGAATTGCTGATAGGAAAGGCGCAGAGGTTCTTCCACCGCTCCCCAGATCTTGAAATCCCAGGTATTGGGGTCGAATTCCGGAATGGGACCATAATGTAGAATGGGAAATTTCACCGTGAGAGATTGGCCTGGCGGGAGACGCCCGGCTTTCCGCATTGCCTCCTGACGTTTTTTTCGTTCTGATAAAGGATGTTGCGCTGCCATATCGTGTTAAATTATACCCACTATGGCCAGTCCGCACGGCGGGGCGTTTAATTGACCAACCTTGCCGGCTGGTTTACAATCTACCTTGGAAAAACCTATGCAGAAAAAAAAGAATAATCCATCAACCATACAGCAGGAAGAGCCATCTGATTTTTCCATGCTGCCCGGAGACGCGGTGCAGGGTAATCCGCTCTTCATGCAGTATGTCGAACGGATCCTCTCCGCGCTTTCGGATATGCAGGCATTTGACGCGTTTGAAGTGTTTGTGCGCGCGGCTGATGGAAAGCGTGTGCAGAAAATATTCCACACGGGAAAACTGGAAGCCATCTGGACCGAAAGCGCATACGCGGAAGGTGGTTCGCTGCATAAATCGCTCTACCGCGGGGAACAGCGTGTTGTGAACCTTCCCAACCGAAGGTTAGAGGAGCTAGGGCGGCGGCTGAAAGAAAAAGCATTTGGCCAGGTGATCTGCCTGCCGATCATGCAGAATAACCGCCCTGTCGGGGTGATCTGCGCTGCCCACACACGCCGGAAATTCTTTTCCGAAAAAGAACTGCATTTCCTGGGGACGATCACAGAGTGGATCGCGGGCATGATGCATTATGAACAAGAAAACCAGCGCATCCGCGCGCAGGTCATCACAGAAGAACGTGAGAGGATCGGGATGGATCTGCATGATGGCATCATCCAATCGCTGTATGGGATCGGTTTATCACTTGAGAATGCGCGTCTGGGATTAGTGAACAAGAAAGGCAACGCGATCGAGGAGATCGAGAAATCTAAAAAAGCGCTGGAAGACGCGATAGCGGACATCCGTGCTTATATCCTTGACCTGCGCCCGCGCCAGCTGCGACATAGTAATTTACTGGAAGGCATGCAGAGTTTGATCCGGGAGTTTCGGGCAAACACGATGATCGAGTTGGACCTGATCGGATCCGGTGCGGACGTTGAAGGACTGGCCAAACCGCAAATGGACGCGCTGTACCACATTTTCCAGGAATCATTATCCAATACCGCCAAACACGCCAAGGCAAGGCATGTCTCCGTGCGTTTATGGCGGTTAGATGACCGCGTATTTTTACGGGTGAAAGATGACGGTATGGGATTTGAAGCATCGAAATCAAAACGCAGGACAGGACACGGGCTGATGAATATGCAGGCGCGCGCCGAGGGGGTTGGCGGCGGACTGGAGGTGATCTCGATCCGGCACCAGGGAACCACATTGACAGCATGGATGCCATTCATCCACCAGGAGGAATTGGATGCCTGAGCATTATTATTCATCAGACCTGGAAAAGGCGGCTGAACGGGGAGAGCCATCCGCGGTGTGGCGGGCGGGCCAGGAACGGCGACTGAAAATGATCAAGCAGCATGGAAAAGAAAACCTGAAGGGGGCTGTACTGGTCAATGGAACCGGTATCGGGGCATACCAATCGCGCCTGGCGAAGGACACCGAACGCATGGTGGGGCTGGATATTGAATTTTCGCGGCTGATTGAGGCAAAGGAAACAAACCAGAACCTGATCTGCGCAGCCGGCGAACAACTGCCATTCGCAGATGCTGTTTTTGACGCTGTGTTGAGTAATGAAGTGCTTGAACATGTGCAGAATGACCGTAAAGCCGTTGCGGAAACGAGCCGGGTACTCAGGGCGGGCGGGCGGTTCCTGATATTCTGCCCCAACCGCGGATATCCATTTGAAACCCATGGCATTTATCGCAGAGGCGCTTACCGCTTCGGCAATAAATTGTTTGTCAATTATCTCCCACGGGTTTGGCGGGATAAACTGGCTCCGCATGTGCGCGTGTATTCACGGAGGGATCTTGCGCGGTTGGTGGAGGGGTTACCTTTTTCAAAAGAGCTGGTATCCACGGTGTTTGGCGCTTATGACAATATCATCCAAAAGATGCCCGCCTTAGGAAAAGCGCTGCGTGGATTCCTGTATTGGCTTGAAAAAACGCCGCTTCAGCGACTGGGGCTGTCCCATTTCTGGGTTTTAAAAAAGAATTAGGAGTTTGGATCAGGCGTCGAGGCGGAAATCGTAGATGCCGTTCTTTACCGGGTAATCCTGCCCGCAGGCATCACAATGAATTTGCGGCGGCGTATCCGCCAGCGGGAAGTGGGCGCACGATGGGCAGCGGAAAAAAGCATCTTCCGCGGCAGCAACCTGGCCATTTTCGACGATCGAGCGCAGAAAGATGGAGGGGCTGAGCGCGGCCCATGACATCCCGCGCTGGAGGAGATATTCCAGGCCGCGCAGGAATGACAGCGGGATAACTTTTTTAAAGAAGCCGGCCCGCAGATAGGATACCGCGATCTGTTTTTCAACTGTGATGTGTTCTTCTTCCAACAGCTCTTTCACCGTCTGGGGGTGAAAATCAAAATTCAACTTGACGAATTCCACCTGTTCAGGCGTGAAGGGGTTCCAGTCCTGGCGGCCGAGCCAATAGCGCAGGATGGATTTGATGTTGCGTTTGTTGGCAAACTCGAGCAGGAAGACGGACCGATCCACCAACACCTGGCTGATCTGCTTGAACGCAATCTCCGGCCGCGCAAGGTGGTGGAGGGTGCGGATCATCGTGGCCGCATGAAAGGTGCCCGGCGCGAAGGGCAAACGGTACACATCCGCGGCGACATAGCGGTATTTATCATTTACTCCGAGCCGTGTCTGGGCCTGCTGTAACTGCGTACTGGAATAATCCAACAGGGTGATGTGGTCATAACCCAGGTAACGGTGGGTATTGCGGCCGGCGCCCGCGCCTAACTCGAGCAGGCGTCCGCTGCCTCTCGGGAGCAGGCGCTTGAGCGCGATGGCTTCCGCCGCGTCTTCATACGCGCGGCCGCCCTGTTCCCAGAATTTCTGCTGATAATCAGAACCTTCATAATCGATGACCGGTGGTGTTTTCATGCAGGTATTTTACCTGCATAATGCCGAATGCATAAAAAAGTTATAATCATGAACTGTTATGTCACTGATATCAACGACCAGCCTGAGCAAGTCTTACGGACCCGAAGATATTTTTTCCGGGATCCGTATCAGCGTACCTAAAAACGCGCGTATTGGGCTGGTTGGGCCAAATGGTGTTGGCAAGACCACCCTGCTGCGCCTGCTGACCGGCGAGGAATCTCCATCCGCCGGCTCTATCCATCAATCCAAGTCACTGACGATCGGCTACCTCCCGCAGGAATCTTCCCTGGAATCAAACCAGACCCTGTGGGAAGAATGCCATCAAGCGCTTTCCCATCTGATCCAAATGAAAACGCGCCTGCGCGAGATGGAAGAACGTATGGCAGATGGCAGCGCAGATGATACCCTTCTGGAGCGGTACGGCAGCCTGCAAAATACGTTTGAGCGCAAAGGCGGCTATACCTATGAATACCGCATTGAACGCACGCTGACCGGGTTGGGCTTCCCGGAAAGTGATTATCAAAAACCAATCAATATCCTTTCGGGCGGGCAGCGGACGCGCGCCGTGCTGGCGCGATTACTGCTTTCTGATCCGGATCTCCTTCTTTTAGATGAGCCGACCAACCACCTCGATATTGAGGCAATGGAATGGCTGGAGGGATATCTGAAAGCGTGGGATGGGGCAGTGCTGCTAGTCTCGCACGACCGTTATTTCCTTGATAAGACGGTCAGTACGATCTGGGAAATGACCCCGAATATTGAAACATACCGAGGCAACTACAGCGCATATCTCGCGCAGCGAGAGGCGCGCTATGAAAGGCAGTTAAAGGAATTTCAGGCACAGCAGGATTTCATTGAAAAAGAAGAGGACTTCATCCGCCGCAATATCGCCGGGCAGAATACACGCCAGGCACAGGGCAGGCGCACACGGTTAGAGCGCCTGCTGCGCGACGCGAAGCTGGCGCCACCGCAACACACCAAACGCATCCGTTTGAATCTGGACGCGGGAGACCGGTCTGGTGAACTGGTGCTGCGCACTTTCGACTTGAAAGTGGGATACAGCGATGACCAGAAGGTGCTGATCCATGTGCCGGACATCGTGCTGCGAAGAAAGGAATGCGCCGCGTTGATGGGTCCGAATGGCGCGGGAAAAACCACTTTCCTGAAAACCGCGCTGGGCGAACTGGATGCGCTGGATGGTGAAGCGGAGATGGGCGCAAGCGTGCGTGTGGGATATTTCGCGCAGGCGCATGAGGACCTGCATGAGGATTGGACGCTGGTAGAAGAGATCCAGGCCGTCGCGCCGAAGATGCTGGAGGGCGAGATCCGGTCTTACCTGGCAACGTTCCTGTTTACGGGCGATGAGGTCTTTAAACAGGTGCACGTGCTTTCGGGGGGCGAACGCGGCCGGCTGGCAATGGCCTGCCTGGCGCTGCAGGGGGCGAACCTGCTGCTCCTGGACGAACCGACCAACCATCTGGACCTGCCATCGCAGGAGATCCTGCAGCGGGTTCTGGCTGAATTCAACGGCACGATCCTGCTGGTTTCGCATGACCGCTTTCTGGTGGATGGCATCGCCACGCAGGTGTGGCAGGTGCGTCCGGAAAAGAAGGACCTGGTGATATTCAACGGCAATTACAGCGAGCTGCGCGCCGAGTTGGATGCGCAGAAGGCAAAAAAACAGCTGGAAAAAGACAATGAAACTACGCAAAGGCCTGCTGATAACGAGAAAAAAGGCAGCAAACGCATCAACCCGCGCGTATTGAAAAAACTGGAAGCCGCTATCGCTGAACTGGAAGATGAGATCGCAAGTGTGGGAAAGAAGCTGGAACACCCGCTGGAAGCATCGGAATCGGTCGCGCACCTGGGGAAGGCATACGTCCGACTGCAGGAAGAACTGGACGCAAAGTGGCAGGCATGGCATGATCTGTTTGAGGATTAGGGAGCTGCGTATGGAGCAAACATGGTAGGAACGATCATCAACGTGGTCACCGTCGTTCTCGGCGGCATTCTGGGGCTGATGTTTGGCGGGAAGCTGCCGAAACGGGTGCGGGAAGCTGTGCTTTCCATCCTGGGGTTGTTCACGATGGCGCTGGGGATGCAAATGTTTCTGGAGACGAACAACGCACTGATCGTGCTGGGCGCGCTGCTGGCGGGGACACTATTGGGCGAGTGGTGGCAGATCGAATCGCGGCTGGAACAATTTGGTGAAACGCTGAAAGCGCGCTTCAGCAAGGTGTCCGGTCGGCAGGACCTGTCCCGTTTCGTGGAGGGATTCCTGACGGCTTCGATCCTGTTCTGCGTGGGGCCGATGGCGATATTGGGTTCGATCCAGGACGGGCTGACCGGCGATTTTTCACTGCTGGCGACCAAGGCGGTGATGGACGGGTTTGCAGCGCTGGCGTTCGCCTCGACGATGGGGGTGGGGGTGATCTTTTCTTCCATTGTGGTTCTGGCATTCCAAGGCGGGATCAGCCTGCTGGCGGTGCAGGTGCAGAACGTGATCACGCCGGCGATGATCGCGGAAATGAGCGCGGCGGGGGGTGTGATATTGATCGGGATCGCGCTGAGTAACATCCTCAATATCCGTAAGATACGCACCGGCAACGCGCTGCCGGCGCTGTTCCTGGCGCCGTTGTTCACGGCGATTTTGGCGTGGATGGGCGGGTTTTAATCCCGACCAGTTTGGGTAACGGATCAACCCCGCAGGTCTAATAGATCTTCCAGTAATTCACCATTGACCGTGACGGTTACAGTATTCACCGTTGAGAATTGCAAAGCTAAAGCGTAAAGCTGTTCTTCTATGCGCGGGATATCACATTCGCCGCCGTAGATCAGGTCCCCGGAAAGCGCAATACGCGCTTCACTGTCTATTACCGCTACGCTTTCAAGATTTAAATCAGACAGATAAAGGGCGTTGTACAGGCCGGACTGGCCGTAGGTGTGCTGGCCCTGCAGTTTGAGGAGCTCGTTGATGGCCGCGCGCAAGACGCCCAGGGTGGGTTCGATCTGGACCTCGACCGGTACTAGTGAGTCTCCGCAGCCGATGTATTTTCCGGATGCGCCGCTATCGCCCATGGCGACGAGGTAAATATTGACACGGTCAAGGTCCGGCGATGTTGGGGAAGGGAGAGGGGTTGAAGTTGGAGATGGTAAGGGTGTTGATGTGGGAGGCGGATTAGTGGGGAGCGGTGACGGCGTGGGCGTTGGTTCGATTGGTGAAGCGAAGCAGGCGACGGTGAGGAGAAGGATCAGGGAGATAAAGGATATTCTTTTTAGCATACGCTTATTATGGCACAAGTTGGGGCGCAGTTCAGTGGGAAGGATGCGTTAAGAATATTGATGAAGAAGTGTTTTTCGGAAAAAAATTTGAATCAATGATAATTTGCCGTTGTTTGATTGCATTGCGGGAGATTGTCCTCTCGGGGGTGGTTGCGACCCTCACCCCTGTGCGAGGGATTCGCATCGACAGAATTGGAAGATGTTGGGTTGACAAACGCAACCCAACCTACGGCGAAATCAGGTGCCCCAATCGCGCAGGTAGAGGAAGTCGTAGCCGATGGTGCGGTTGCTGACCTTGGCGATGGGGGGCATGACGCGCTTAAAATGGTAGCGGCGGATGCGGGCGACGACAGTTTCAACAAAATCGGGTGAGAAGCCGGTCTCAACACATTCCTGGGGTGTATAGCGTTCATCCACCAGCAGGTAGAGCAGCTTGTCGACTTCGGCATAGGTGAAGCCAAGCTCACCTTCGTCGGTCTGGCCAACCCATAGGTCCGCGGTGGGGGCTTTCTCGATGATGATGTCGGGCACGCCCAGCGCGCGTGAAAGCTGGCGCACCTGGGTTTTATAGAGGTCGCCGATGGGGTTGTAGGCGCAGGCGGCATCGCCGAAGAGGGTGGAATAGCCGAGCAGGATCTCGGTCTTGTTGCTGGTGCCGGTCACCAGGCCGCCGAAATCAACGGAGCGGTCATAAAGGACGATCATGCGGCAGCGGGCCATGATATTTCCCTGGCGCAGGCGCGACATATCGGGAAACTGGTTGATGAGCCCATCGGCCATGTCGGTGATGGGGATGGTCATTTCCTGCACGCCGGCAGCGTCAATGACGAGCTGGGCATGGTCATAGCTTTCCGGGCTGGAGGTCTTATAGGGCATGCGAATGGCAAGCACATTCTCGCCGCCAAGCGCGCGCGCAGCGAGGAAGCAGGAGAGGGCGGAATCGATGCCGCCGGAGACGCCGAGGACGGCTTTGGAAAAGCCGGCGCGGGTGGTGATGCTGTGGATAAACCCGCTGATGATCTCAGTGGCCAGGTTGGTGTTGATATCCAGGTCTTTCATGCGATTCTCCTTTTCTATTTACCAGAGGCGCTGCCATCGCGGCTGAGGATACGGTTCAGTTCGCGCTGGGTGAGGGCGGTGCGCTCATCGCGCAGCAGGGGCAGGCGGGCGCGGGTGCGGTGCAGCTGGTTGAGATCCAGCGCGCAGGATGTCAGCGCTTCGTTATCATAGGGCGCGCGGCCGACCAGATTGCCATCGGGGTCGAAGATGGTTGAGCCGCCTGAAAAATGCAGCCCGTCCTCATAGCCGACACGGTTGCAATGCACGATGAAGGACGTGAAAGAGCTGGCATAGGCGCGGTTGATGCTCTCGACCCAGTGCACGGTGGAGAGCTGCGGCGCGTCAGACAGACCGCGGCCAGGTGAAGCGGAGATAAAAATGAAGATGTCCGCGCCATCCAACCAGAGCAGATAAGGCGGAGAGACATGCCAGAAATCCTCGCAGATGAGCATGCCGACACGCCCAAATTGGGTATCGAATGCCGCGGTCGCGTCGCCCCAGGCAAAGAAGCGCCCTTCGTCGAAGAGGCCATAGGTAGGCAGGTAGACTTTGCGGTGGACATGCAGGACGGTCCCTTTTGAGAGATAGGCGCTGGAGATGAAGAAGCGGTTGCGCACGTCTTCCTCAACGAACCCAACGACGACATCGATTTCCTGGCTGGCAGCGAGAAGCTGTTTGAAGACCGGGTCAGCCGGGTCGGCGCGGTGGGCGACGGTGTGGGCCAGGTCCTGGAGGGCATAGCCGGTGAGGGAAAGCTCGGGAAAGACGACCAGCTGGGCGCCGCCGCTGGCGGCCTGTTCGATCTGCTGGAGGTGCTTTTCGAGGTTGCTTTCGACAACACCGAGTTTGGTGTTGATCTGAGCCAGTGCCAATTTCAGTTCCATTAATCCGCCTTTCGCAGCCTGATCAGAATTCGATCACGAACTTGCCATTTTTATAGAAGCGCTCACCATCGATGGTGATCTCGCCACCTTCGCGCAGGTCGCAGATCATATCCCAATGGATGGCGGATTCGTTCTGGGTTTTGGCCTGGGGGTAGCCGTGTCCGAGTGCCAGGTGGAAAGAGCCGCCGATCTTTTCATCAAATAGGATATTGCCGGTGAAGCGGTCGATACCTTCGTTGGTACCGATGGCGAATTCGCCCAGGTAACGCGCGCCGGGGTCGGTATCGAGCTTACTGAGCAGGAAATCTTCATTCTTGTCCGCGCTGGCCTTGACGACCTTGCCGTCCTTGAACTCCAGGCGCACATTGGTGACCTCATAGCCCTGGTAGACCGTTGGGTAGGTGAAGTGCACATGCCCGCTGGCGCTGTCTTCGACCGGAGAGGTGAATACCTCGCCGTCAGGCACGTTATTATCACAGGCGCAGTTGATAAACGGGCGCCCTTCAATGCTGAGGGTGAGATCGGTGCCGGGCGCGGTGATATGGGCCTGCTTCTTGCCCTTGAGCCAATCCACCACTTTATCCTGGCGGGCTTTGACCTTTTCCCAGTATCCGACGGGATCGTCCATATCCGGCAGAATGGCGTTATAGACGAAATCCTCATAATCGCGCAGAGGCATACCGGCGTCCTGGGCGTAGGCGTTGGTGGGGAAGAGCGACAATACCCAGTCCATCTCGCCTCTGGCTTTCCGCTTAAGCATGATGTCAGTCACTTTGGCAGCCGCGGCGTAATATTTACTGGTGAGCGCGGGGTCGAAGCGGGAGGCGAACCTGGTGTTGTTGGCGCCATAGACGTAAATGCGGTGTTCGAATGTGGCTGCCAGATCGAGATAGGGCTTAAGCAGGGCATCAAAATCCTGCGGTTTAGCATACTCGAAGATGTTCTCGAAATATTCGCTGTAAAAGGGCACCAGCAGGGGGAAAGCGCCGGCCTGAATGACCTTTTTGCTGATCTCGCTCATGAGCGGCTCGCCGCCGAGGGCGCCCTGGATCATGACGCGCTGGCCGGGCTGGATGCCTAGACTGTAATTGACCATCAGGTCGGCTACTTTTTCGGTTCGTGGATCATGCATGCTTGCTCCTGTTTTATTTGTGTTGAAAGTATTTTACTCCATTGAAATTTGGAGGAATACAGATATTGTAGAATAAAGGAAAACTTCCATTCATAATTATAGCGAGGTAAATAAATGGCTAAACTGACCTATTATGGACACGCCGCCTTCCAGGTGGAGACGAGCGGCACGCACATCCTGATCGACCCATTCCTGTTGGGCAACCCGGCTGCCAAAACACGCGCGGATACAGTGAAAGCGGATTACATCCTGGTCACGCACGGGCACGGCGACCACATTGGCGATACGGTGGCGATCGCCGAGCGTACGGGGGCGGTCGCGGTCAGCAATTCGGAGATCGCGCGCTGGCTGAGCAAGCAGGGGGTGGAGACGCACGCGATGCACATTGGCGGGGGGTACCATTTTCCATTCGGCACCGTAAAGATGACGCAGGCGCTGCACGGCTCATCCCTGCCGGACGGCAGTTACGGCGGCAACCCGGGCGGGTTCCTGCTGAAATTAGCGGAAGGCAAGACGCTGTACTTCGCGGGTGATACGGGCCTGTTTGGCGATATGCGCCTGATCGGGGATGCGGGGCTGGACCTGGCGGTGCTGCCGATCGGGGACAACTTCACGATGGGTCCGGAGGACGCGCTGAAGGCGGTTGGGTTTCTGCGCCCGAAAGTCGTGTTCCCGATGCACTATGACACCTTTGAACTGATCGAACAGAACGTGGCGGCCTGGAAAGCGCAGGTGGAAGCGGAGAGCGACGCTGAAGTGATGCTGCTGAACGTGGGCGGGACAACCGAGATCTAAGCCTGATAGCTTTTGCGAGACTGCCCATCGTATGATAATGGGGTAAATGGCTGATAAAGCACAGAAGTTCTACCAATTAACGATAGAAGCGCGCCTGCGGGTACTAGCGGATGCAGGCGGTTTGAACGCGGAAGAGGTTGCCGCGCTGTCCGGCGCTGCCGGGCTGACGCCGGCACAGGCCGACCATATGATCGAGAACGCGGCCGGCACCTTTGCGCTGCCGCTGGGTATCGCGCAGCATTTCCTGGTGAATGGAGAAGAAGTGCTGGTGCCGATGGCAGTGGAAGAACCGTCTGTTATCGCGGCGGCATCTTTCATGGCGAAACTGGCGCGCGCGGGCGGGGGATTCACGGCCAGCGCGAGCGCCCCGGAGATGATCGGACAGATACAGATATTAGACGTGGATGATATGGACGCGGCGGCTGAGCGGCTTGAAGGGGCGGCGGATGAGATCCTCTCGCTGGCATCAGAGGTGGACCCATTGTTGGTGAAGCTGGGGGGCGGGCCGCGGGCGGTGATGGTGCGCAAGATCGCGGATTCGCCGATCGGGCCGTTCCTGGTGCTGCATTTGGTGATGGACGTACGCGACGCGATGGGCGCGAACGCGGTCAACACCGCGCTGGAAAGAGTGACCCCGCTTGTTGAAAAGATATCCGGCGGGCGGGCGCTGCTGCGCATCCTCAGCAACCTGGCAGACAGGCGGCTGGCTAAAGCGCGCTGCGCGATCCCGGCTGACGCCCTGGCGTTCAACGATTTCAGCGGGGATGAGGTGTGTGAGCGCATCATCGAAGCGTGGGCATTCGCGGAGGCGGACCCGTATCGGGCGGCGACGCATAACAAAGGCATTATGAACGGGGTGGACGCGGTGGTATTGGCGACC
>CAZDIS010000048.1:0-16124 GCA_964505585.1 uncultured Pelolinea sp.
AACGCGCGCCCTGCTGTTGGGGCTGTGCGGCGGACGCTAGGATCTGCGCGCCACCACCAATACGGCATAAACACCGGTCCGCCGCCGAAAGTACGCCGGGTGCGGCGGCCATAATCATCATCCATCATTGTCCAATCGACAGCTTCCGAGTAGCGTTCAGCGCGCACCTCAGGCGTGTCCGCGTTCTCGACCTGTTTCCATGCTTTTTCGATGATGTCTTTGTAATAAGTAACCGTTTCTTTGCGGCTGAAACCTTTCATTTTGACGCTCACACTTTTCACCAAAGCGACCATCATGTCCTGTAATTTCTTACGGCGGGTAGATGCGTTTGAAGCTTTAAAGGCTTCTAAAAATGCTTTTTCATACTCCCGCAGGTCCTCCGGCAGGGTGTCTTCCACCTTGATCTTCAGCGGTTCTCGGCTGGTAACTTCGGCAGTCCCTTTTTTGAGCACACTGAAAAGTATCATCGAAAGGATCTTGTCCATCGGTTGTTCAAGCAAGATTGCCGCTTCAACGGACGTCAGTCCGCGTTTGATGCCATGCCCCTCGATCGCGATCTTGGGCGGTAGATATTTGAGCTTGCGTTTCTTTGCGCTTTTAGCAGCAAAATAGATCACCAGGCCAAATATGGCGGCAAATCCACCACAGCAAGCGATGGGTATGACCTTGCCAAGCACATTAGAAGGGTTGAAAGTAACAGTTTGTTCGGTGTTGATGGTATCAATGGGTATGTAACGCGCGGGAAAGGCGAGCCCAAATTCATACCTGTCTGCAGCGGAAGCAGAGGTGGATGACCACTGGTAAACGATGTGTCCCTGGTCATCAAAACCGGATGCGGGCGTCTCATCTCCCGGCCATCCTTCTGGTGAGAACCAGCGCGGTTCTTCCTCGGTCACCCCGGGAGGCAGATGGAATGTAACGGTCATTGCGCTGCTGCCGCCGACAAAATCGGATTCGAAATAATTCGGCTGAAATCGCATTGATGTATATTCTTCTTCTTCATCGACTGAGGCGAAATAGAATTGCCGCCCGACATTTTCCGCGCGCATATAGACAATACCCGATTGTCCTGCGGGGATCGCGTTAGCCCCCAGACCGAGGGCAATGCCATCGACATAAGGCGAATCCTGGATATCAGTGATGGGCTGGTTATCAATGGTCGCGGAGACATCGCTCAAGCTGTAAGAACTGTTGCCGGGCATACCGATATCCACAAAATCGATCGGGTGCGCGCCGCTGCCATTTTGGAACAGATAATAATATTCGATCGTCAGTGAACCGTCATCTTCAATGTAGATATCGATTTCCTGTTCGGGAACCTCGAAGAAATAATCCTGAGCGAGCGCGGGGCTTGTCAAGCCAACCAGTATTATCAGGCAGATAAAAATTGCGAGAATTCGATTTTTCATGCTATCTATTCCTTACCACTTAGGTTCTTCAGTTAATTGGTAGGTCGTGCCGCAATACGGGCAGCTGACGACCGGTGCACCAGCTACTAATTCAACATCTTTATTCGTGAGCACACCACCGCAAGACTGGCACTTGATCGTGTCCATGCCTACTTCGCCAGGCAGGTCAATGTTGACTGTAACATTTTGCCCTTTGTCTGATGTTTCTTTCATCTGGCTTGCGAAAAAGATGAGGATGAATCCCACTGCCGCCAGACCTACGGCGATATAGATCAGGTTAAATCCGCCAGTCTGTCCACCTGACGCGAGAAAGAATAAGAATGAAAAAATCAGGGCGAATCCTGCGATAACGAAAAGAATGATCTTTCCAGCTTTCATAATGCCTCCGTGTGCATTTATCGATTGTTAAAATGGGTCATTTTTTATTATATACGGAATTCGAGCGCGGATAGTTTTGCTTTTTTTTCCAACGGTCAAAGGTTGCTATAATTCATCTTATGAACAGAATTGATGGCAAACAAGTGTATTTGTCTTTAAAAGACACAATCAATTACCATAATTATCGCTATCATGTCCTTGATGATCCTGTCATTAGTGATGGCGAGTTTGACCGTTTATTGGTTGAATTGCGAGAGATGGAAGGGCAGCATCCAGAATGGATCAGCGCAGACTCCCCTACGCAGCGCAGCGGCGCACCGCCGGCTGATAAATTTGAAAGGGTAACCCACCCTGTGCCGGTCTTGAGCCTTGCAAACGCGTTTGGTGAAGGAGATATCAAAAATTGGTATGCGCGCATCAGAAAGTTGGATGATCGGGTTGTCCGATCAAAATTTGTTTTAGAGCCAAAAATAGACGGGCTGACCGTTGTCCTCAGCTACGAAAATGGTGTGCTTGTTCGCGGCGCAACACGCGGCAACGGTGAAGTGGGGGAGGATATCACAACGAATATCCGCACGATCAGTTCAGTGCCATTGAAAATACCTGTTACTGAATCCGCGCTGGATGTTCCTCCGACACTTGTTGTTCGAGCGGAAGCATTCATTTCAATCTCCGATTTTGCCACATTAAATTCGGATTTCGCAAAAAAAGGATTGAAAACTTACCAAAATCCGCGCAATACGGCGGCTGGCTCCCTGCGTATGCAAGATTCATCCATTGTCGCTACGCGACCGCTGCGTGTTTTGGCATACGCGGTCCTGGTTGGAAATCCCAAATCATCCCAATGGGATACACTCCAATATCTGGAAGCGCTCGGATTTCCGGTTGCAACGGTGGCTGAATTATGCGGAGATATCGAGTCTGTAATAAAAAATGCAGAGAAGTGGAAGGTGATCAGGGAAACTCTGGATTACGAAATTGACGGTGTTGTGATCAAACTGGATGACCTTGATTTGGCAGCCGATCTTGGATTTGTGGGGAAAGACCCACGCGGATCAATCGCGCTGAAATTTCCGGCTCAGATCGAAACAACAACGCTTTTAGATATCGGTGTTCAGGTTGGCCGTACAGGTGTGCTGACGCCATATGCCGTGCTGGAGCCCGTAGATATTGGCGGCGTAACAGTCAGGCAGGCAACACTCCATAATTTTGATTTTATATCCGATAAAGATATTCGCATTGGCGATCGCGTTCTTGTAAAACGTGCGGGAGAGGTGATCCCGTACATTATTGGCCCGATCGAAGATGTTCGCAATGGGGCTGAAAAAGAATATATACCTCCTATGGAATGCCCCTCTTGCGGTGAACCCGTCGAAAAGGTGGAAGGTGAAGTTGCCTGGTACTGTGTCAATAACGCCTGCCCTGCGCAAATCATCCGCAACATTGAACATTTTGTATCGCGAGGCGCGATGGATATCGTTGGGCTGGGAGTCCGTATTGTAGAACAATTGGTGGATGCCGGCCTGGTAAATGATGTCGCTGATCTTTATACTCTGAAAAAGGAGCAGCTGCTTGATCTGGAAGGATTCGCGGAAAAGAAAGCAAATAATCTTTTAGAATCCATAAATACTTCAAGATCAATGCCGCTCAGCCGATTGATCAGTGCGCTGGGTATACACGGTGTGGGAGAAGTCGCAGCTGAGCAGTTAGCCGCCCATTTTAAGGATCTGGATGCCCTTGTGAATGCGAACCACGAAGAGATTGAAGGGATTGAAGGATTTGGGCCAAATACGGCTGACGCGATTAAAAATTGGTTTGGCGTGGATCGCAATCAAAGGATACTTGAAAAACTAAGCAGTGAAGGTGTTTGGCCTGTCCATAATTCTCGAGAGAAATTGATCCCCCAGGTATTCGCTGGTCAGCGGTTTGTGGTGACCGGAACGCTGCCTAACTTCACGCGCGGTGAAATCAAAGAATTCATCAAGGCGAGAGGCGGAAAAGTAAGTGAGAGCGTCAGCAGTAAAACGAATTATCTAGTCGCTGGTGAAAATGCTGGCAGCAAACTGGAAAATGCCAACGAAATAGGCATCCTAGTTATCGACGAACAAACATTGACAGCAATGGGAAAAGAAAATACATAATGGATGCAATTCAGTTAAAAAATGGTCGCGAAAAATCACTTTTACGGCGGCACCCATGGATTTTTTCAGGCGCAATCGCAAAGGTTATCGGTGATCCAGGGATTGGCGAATCTGTTTGGGTTATCGACGCAAACGGCAGAAAATATGGTACCGCCGCATATAGTCCGCAATCATCCATCAGGGCGCGCATGTGGTCGTTCGATCCTGAGGAAGCGGTAGATCCGTCCTTTATTGTCAATAAAATACGCATAGCCATAAACTATAGAAAAGAAACCGTAGAAAACAACCCACATACTAACAGCTATCGGCTGGTCCACGCCGAATCTGATGGATTGCCCGGCCTGGTCGTGGATCAATATAATGATGTTCTTGTCGTTCAATTCCTCAGCGCTGGGCCGGAATTCTGGCGTTCAACCATCATTGAAGCGCTTGTGTCGCTCACAAAAATTGAAAGAGTCTATGAACGGTCGGATGTCGAAGTTCGTAAATTGGAAGGATTAGAGAAAAAAGTCGGACCTCTTAATGGAAAATTTGATGAAAAGCATGTCGATATCTTGGAGAATGAATTGAAATTCAAGGTTGATATTCAGAATGGCCAGAAAACCGGCTTTTTTATTGACCAGCGCAATAATCGTGAAGCGATCCTGCCTTATGTGAAGGGCAAGAATATTCTCAATTGTTTTTCATATACAGGCGCGTTTGGAGTATATGCGCTTAAAAACGGCGCAGCGCATATTACATCGATTGAATCTTCAGAGGACGCGAATCAATTAGCTCTTCAAAATATGCATTTGAACGGGGAGCCACCGGAACAGGCAACCATCATCAATGGAGATGTTTTTCAGGAGCTGCGCCTCCTGCGTGATAAGGCGCAATCCTTTGATATGGTCATTCTCGACCCTCCAAAATTCGCGCCGACCGCCGCCCAGGTTCGGTCTGCATCGCGTGGTTACAAAGATATTAATCTGCTGGCTTTTAAATTGCTCAATCCAAATGGTATTTTAGTGACATTTTCATGTTCGGGGGGAATTACACGTAATCTTTTTCAGAAAATCGTCGCGGATGCCGCTTTAGATGCTGGGGTGGAGGCGCAAATCATTTCCTATCTATCGCAAGGAGAAGATCATCCGATCGCGCTGAACTTCCCTGAGGGAGAGTATTTAAAAGGGCTGATCTGCAGATTGCAATAAAAAAACGCACCGTAAGGTGCGGAATATATGGTGGAGATGGCGGGAATCGAACCCGCGTCCGCAAGATTAGAGCACCGAACTTCTACGAGCGTAGAAGGCCTTCAATTTCACAACAGCGGTGAAAAACCTTCAAACATCCTCTGCTGTTATCCGCTAGAGCCCGAAAGCTCTCTTTCGTCTGCGCCGCGGAGTCGCAAACGGCACTCCAGCTTTGTGTCGCCTGTCCAACTACCGGCTGGAGAACGGAGCTGGCAGACGTGGCCATTATTGGCCATTGTGCTCTCTCTAATCGCTTACGCGGCTAAAGGAAGAGCAGCTAAGTTAGTGCGTTTGGCACTTAAATTGTGTACTGATTTTACGAGGTCGGTACCTCTCGGCTCGCCGTTCGGGATCAGCCTCTTCCGTCGAAGCCTATCATCCCCGATAGGTCTATATTATACACACCCATTATAAGAAATATATATCAAAAGATATTGGCATATTTCATGCAATAAATACAATGACAATTTTGATATTAAAAAAAATGATTAATGGAATTGATATATCGGAGCAGAATGGAAACATCGACCTCGCGGAACTTAATGCGCGGGATATCCGTTTTGTATACATAAAAACATCCGAAGCAATTGACAGTCCTGATCGGTGTTTTTCGGAAAATTTGCGCGCGGCCAGAAAAAGTGGGGTACTGGCTGGAGCATATCATTGGCTTCATCCCCGTTTGCATGTTGGACAGCAGGCAGAGTTTTTTATTAATACCGTTGGAGATTTCTCTGGCCTATTGCCTCCGGCGGTCTGCCTTGAAACCCATCGCGCACCACGCAGGGAGATTGACCGATCGATAAAAGCTTTTCTCAATATTATCGAAGAAGAAATAGGTACTAAGCCGGTGATCTATACCAGTACGGATTATTGGAAGAAATATATGGATGGCATTGATTGGGCCTGTGATTATTCTTTGTGGTTGGACCAACCGGGAAGCAACTGGCCACCACAAGTGTTTCCATGGGCAGGATGGACATTCTGGCAGTATGCATATAAGGCACGTATCCCCGGTATACCGGCGTTTTTAGGATTGAATTGGTTTAATGGCGCATATGAAGAATTGGAAAGTATGATAATTCAATGAACTTAATAGAGGTAAAACATGATCCCTGGAATTGATGTATCCCGCTGGCAGCGTGAGATTGATTGGCGTGAGGTGAAGAGGTCTGGTGTGAAATTCGCGTTCATTAAAGCGACTGAATTTCCGGATAAAACCACATCATTACTTGTTGATCAGCAGCTCGAAAAAAATATAAAAGGTGCGATTGAAAATAGTATTTATTGGGGTGCGTATCATTATTTCCGAACCCATATCGATCCGGTTGTCCAGGCGAAAATATTCTGTGGGACAGTTGGACCTTTTATAAGTCTACCGCCTGTGATCGAACTGGAATTTGCGAGAACACGCGGTGAGCGATTGAATTATAAGGTGAAGTTGTTCCTTGATGAAGTGGAGTCAATCACTGGACGAAGGCCTATCATTTATACAAGCAGTGGTTTTTGGCGCAGCTATATGTGCTACGAAAAACAAGCGCATGCAGACTGGGCCCGCGAGTATCCTTTGTGGGCTGCACAATACACTTCGCTTTGGCCGACAGCTCTGTATCCCTGGGCGGGATGGGACTTCTGGCAGTATTCGGATAAGGGCAGGATTCCAGGGATAGAAACAGGAGTCGGCATGAACTGGTTCAATGGTTCTGAAAATGATCTGGTTCAACGGTTTGTGTACCAGGGTAAAGAAGAAAATATTTCAGACATGCCTATCATGGTCGATTCGGCTCAAGCAAAGTTCATTTCCAATACTAAAAAAATAGCTGAAAACGATAATTCGCCAACGGCTAAAAATGATTTCCAGGAACCCAATCGGCAGCATCGACACGAATATTCTCCACGCAGTGAAATGCATTTCGAAACGATAAAAGCCCTTCAGGAAAACGGTGGCAATTCACGGGAAGAGGTATGGATCAGGGACTATTTTTGTCAGACAGCTTAAAATTATTTTCTATGTACAAACACATGAGGGATGTCATTTTGTAAGATGGCATATGTCTCTTATAAATCATCCGATTCCAGCTGACAGGCATCGCAGTCGAAATACCTTGTCGCTGGAAGTGATGAAAAGAGACTTACGATCTTGATCTCCCCAGGCAAGGTTCGAGGTCTTATCCGATAGATAAATCCGGCCCAGCAATTGCGCGTTGGGTGATAATACCCAGATACCGCCCGGGCCGGTACAGAAAAGATTCCCGTGCTGATCACATTTCAACCCATCGGGCCGACCGCCATAGTCATCATCCCATAACTCCGCCCAAACCATCCCTCCGGACAGGTGCCAATTTTTTTCGATAGTGAATACACGGATGTGCTGTTTAACAGTATCCGTTATGAACAGTTTTCTTTCATCCGGAGAAAATGTAAGACCATTTGGCCTTTCAAAACTATCAGTGATCAGATAAAGAGAACCTTTTTTTGAATCATACCGATACACACCCTGGAATGGCAATTCCTGGACAGCAGGCCCCCCATTTCCTTCGCGCAAGCCATAAATGGGATCGGTAAACAGAATTGATCCATCATTGGCAATGACAAGATCATTTGGTGAATTCAGTTTGTAATTTCTAAAAGAATCTGCAAGCACTTTTCTGTTGCCTTCGTCATCTCGCAAGGATATCGCGCGGCCCTGATGTTCACAAATGATCAAATTACCATCCGAATCAAATGCCAGCGCATTAGAATAGCGGCTTGGTTTGATGAGGATTTCTGATCCTGCATTCTCATTCCAAGAGTAAATCGTGTCGGCAGGAATATCTGAGAACAGTAAACGCTGGTTTTCCTTATCCCAAACAGGTCCTTCCGTGAATTTGTGACCATCTGAGATAAGTTCAATATCAGACGCAGGGTCAAGAATTGTTTTAAAACTTGGATGGATTACTTCAATTCGCATTTATCTACTCCGCGCTTCCATTCTCATATTTTCGCGTCAGGCTTTGCTTTAATTGCCATAAACCAGAGGTCAGAGAAACATGGTAATGGTGCGGATTCATAATCCGTTTCACACCTGGATAAAGCTTTTGCTGATCAAGCACGCGCAAGTTCCGTATTGATTCGAGATCGGGTTCATCATACGAGATGCGTCCATCCTGTATAACTTCAACGGGCAGTGGTTCGATACGAGCCAAATCCGAGGTTTTGATCGTGCGAAACTTCGATGCGTCCGTTGGGTGCCGTAAATGTATCTCGCTCTGTGCGCATAGATCTTCCTCTGGCAGGCTCAACACATCAGCTATTGCCTTATCGCGTTTATCGTAAAGGCGCCAAACATTTTTTTGACCCGGGTTAAGTGTTTTTTCCGGATTTTCAGAGATTTTTATTGCTGGGATCCATTCGCGTGCCTGATGCAGTGCGACTAATTTATAAACACCATCGAGCGCTGGATCCACACTGGATGTGATCATGCGCGTACCAACGCCATAAGCAAGACGCTTGATGAGGTTCTCAGGGTCGACTTGATAGCGTGCCGCTTCACCACGAATCTGAGTGATGATCTGCCAGATAACCAGCTCATCCATTTGGTTTGAAAGTACTATTTTCGTGTCAGTAAATCTGGCTTCATTTAGCATGTGCGCCGCCTGGATACTGAGGTAGGCCAGGTCACCTGAGTCGAGACGGATACCGACAGGCTGATGGCCCTTTTTCTTTAATTTTTCAAACACACGAATTGCGTTGGGAATCCCGCTTTCAAGCGTGTCAAAAGTATCTACAAGGAGAATACAATTGTCCGGATATGCATCCGCATAGGCAGAAAATGCATCAAGCTCTGACCCGCCTAAAGCGACAATTGCCTGCACCATGCTGTGTGCGTGAGTGCCGCTGGGTGGAAAGCCAAGCACTGCGGATGCGCCGACATTTGATGACCCTGCCGCGCCGCCAATAATCGCGGCACGTGCGCCTGCGCTCGCCGCACGATCCTGAGCGCGGCGCAGCCCAAACTCGAGCATGGTCTGTCCCATGCCTGCTTCGAATATTCGGGCTGCTTTGGTCGCGATCAATGTTTGATAGTTCAAGTGATTGAGCAGCGATGATTCCACGAGCTGCGCAAAGAGCAAAGGTCCTTCTATAATAGCTAAAGGAACATTGGGGTGAACGATTCGCCCTTCAGGAATGGCTTTCATTGATAATCCAGAGAAGATGGATTTATTCCGAAGGTATTTAAGGAACGTTTTTGAAAAAACGTGTTTACCTGATGCGTGCTTTAAGTCTTCTAAATAGGAGATGGATTGATCATTGAAAGAGGATTCTCGCAGCCAATCCAACAACCACTCCAAACCCGCATTGACGCAATAACCCGCCTGGTGCAATCCGTAATCCGGGTAACTGCGAAAAAAGTAATCAAATTGCGCGGTTTTCTCATGGATGCCCTGCTGAAAATAAACCTGTGCCATGGTCAGCTGGTAAAAATCAGTAAAAAGTACTCCTTCGGCCAATAGTCTTTGATCATTATTCATCAATACTCCCAGTTCAAGTAGATCTATTATAGAATTCAATTATAGACTGGTTGGGTATAAATAAACGCAAAATGATGAAGAAAATAAAATTTCCAGTTGTGATTGGTTTTTATGGTTTTTCTGGATCAGGAAAAACAACCCTGATCACTGAAGAAATTTACCGACTGCGCCAACGCGGACTGAAGGTTGGGATTATTAAAATCACAGATCATGATGTTGACTTTGAACGAAAAGGGAAGGATACACGGTTATTTCGTGAATCTGGTGCGGCGGCGAGTGTGTTATCTACACCCAGCGAAACCCATTTTTCTTTCTCACACCCATCTTCAAATATGGATATGGTCCGGACGATACAATTGACCACAGAAGTTGATATCGTCATCGTCGAAGGCGCCAGGGATGACACCATCCCAAAGATACGCATTGGCGACAAACCACTAAGAAAAAATACAATTTTCACGTATGCGGGAAATCCACATGTGGTTAATAATATTATTGATGAATTGTTAAAACAGAAAGGATTAGAAAAATGAATTTATTAATCAAAGTGAATAATGAAGAGGTTGAATTAACTGATTTTTCAACGCGAATCATCATGAAGGTGTTGATCGGTATTCTGGAATCACTGCATGGTGTGGATGAAATTAATTCTGCGGAGTTTAAACTGACAGCGAAATAATTGAATGGGCGGAACAGGGCTCGAACCTGCGACCTCATCTGTGTAAGAGATGCGCTCTAACCAACTGAGCTATCCGCCCGCGCAGAATATTATAACTGGAAATTTATAAGAAAGAATAAATGCAGATCATCCGTTACAAACAGGAAGGTATTGATGTACAGTGGGGTTGGAAAGATGGGGACCACGTTGGTAGTCTCAGCGCGCCGCCATTCGAGCCATTTCACCGCAATGAGGCATTAACTTCCCTTGATAAGATTTCTCTTTTAGCTCCAGTAACGCCCAGCAAGATTATCGCAATCGGGAGAAACTATATAGAGCATGCGCATGAACAACAGGTAGAGGTGCCAGATACGCCGTTGATATTTCTTAAACCACCTTCAACTGTGATCGGCCCTGGTCAGGAAATTCTATTACCACCACAATCAAAGCGAGTGGAATATGAAGCGGAGCTGGCAGTTGTGATTGGCAAACAGGGGCGCTGGATAGACATTCTCCGCGTCGATGAATATATCCTGGGTTATTGCATTGGAAATGATATCACCGCGCGGGACCTGCAGCATAGCGATGGGCAATGGACGCGAGCAAAGGGTTTTGATACATTTTGCCCACTTGGCCCCTGGATTGAAACAGACCTTGACCCATCCGACATACTTATCACGAGCCGCCTGAATGAGGAGATACGCCAGATGGCATCTACGCGTGAGATGGTATTCAATATTCCGCAACTCGTTGTATTCATTTCTTCGATCATGACCATTTATCCGGGTGATGTGATCCTGAGTGGCACGCCCGCCGGAGTCGGCCAGTTGAATGCGAATGATGAAATCAGCATCAGCATTGAGGGTATTGGGGAGTTGAGAAATATTGTAAAAACCGATTCCCGTATTGTTTCCTAAATTTACAGCTCTCCCATTTTGGTATAATTCACATTTGGATATCAATCCCAATCATTAAGGAGAATTGGCATGTCTGGACATTCAAAGTGGTCAACCATCAAAAGAAAAAAAGGGGCGGCCGACGCAAAACGGGGGCAACTGTTCACACGCCTCGCGAAGGAAATTGCCATCGCAGCCCGTGAGGGCGGCGGCGATATGGATGTCAATTTTAAGCTGCGCCTTGCAGTGGATCGCGCTCGAAAAGAGAACATGCCGAAAGATAATATTGAACGCGCAATAAGACGCGGGACGGGTGAAGACAAAAGCGGTGTAAAGATCGAACGGATCACCTATGAAGGGTACGCCCCTGATGGCATCGCACTGATGATAGATTGCCTGACTGAAAACCGCAATCGCACTGTTGCGGAGATTCGGCATGCATTAACGCACAACGGCGGGAATATGGCTGAAACGGGTTCCGTTTTGTGGCAGTTTAATCATGTCGCCTATTTTGCCATTGATGCGAATGGAAAGGATTTTGACAAAATCTTTGAATTGTCCGTTGAAAGTGGGGCGGACGACATTTCTTCCGATCAAGAAACGATTGAGATTTATGCGCCATTGGATGCATTCAAAACAATTAGTGACAGCTTGAAAAAGGCGGGGATCGAAACGGAAGAAGAAAAGTTGCAATACATTGCGAAGCAAGAAATGACGCTCGATACTGAAAAAACACTGCGCGTAATGCGTGTCATCGAGGAATTGGAAGATTTAGATGATGTGCAGGATGTGTTTTCTAATCTGCAAATATCTGAAGACGCGATAAAGGAACTACAGGTCGCGTAAGCAATGGCTGTTATCGGAATAGATCCGGGAACAGCGCTTACAGGTTACGGAATTCTGGAAGAACAAGGGGACGGGAGTTTAAAAACACTTGCCTACGGTGTAATAAAAACTTCAAAAAATGATGATAATGCAACACGTTTAGTCAAACTGCACACAGAATTAACCCAAATAATAAATCTCCACAACATCACGTCCGGCGCTGTGGAGAGATTATTTTTTCAGAAGAACACCAAAACTGCTATCTCTGTTGGGCAGGCGCGTGGTGTGATTCTATTGGCTCTGGCTCAGTCTCACCTGGAGATTTATGAATATAATCCTGTCGAAATCAAACAAGCTATTACAGGATATGGCCAGGCAACAAAAAAACAGATGCAAGAGATGGTGCGCGTACTCTTAGCGCTTGGAAAAATTCCCAGCCCGGATGACGCTGCAGACGCGCTGGCTGTGGGGATATGCCATATCCACAGCCGAAAATTGAACAATCTAAACAAGGGATTATCAGCGTAATGAAACAAATCTCGAGTACTGCAAACAACACAGTAAAATTTATCCGTTCCCTGCATTCGCGAAAAGGAAGGAAACAATCCGGAAAGTTTTATATTGAAGGTGTTCGGCAGGTAGGAGAGGCTGTTGAAAACGGTTTTCCGGTCGATTTGATCGCATATTCTCCAGAACTACTTGTTGCGGATTATGGTATTGAAATGATAAAAAATATTTCAAATACTGGGATTGAAGTGATAGAAGTAACTGCAGAGGTTTTCACATCTTTTTCTGTCAAAGATGGGCCACATGGTATCGCTGCAGTCGGCACCCAGCGGTTCTATGCGCTTGATGATCTTCTACTCAAAGGATTATGGATTGCCCTGGAGGACATACAGGACCCAGGAAACCTGGGCGCTATTTTGCGTTCTCTGGACGGCGCAGGAGGTAAAGGTCTTATTTTGATCGGGAATACAACTGACCCATATCATCCAACAGCTGTTCGCTCGAGCATGGGCGCCTTGTTCTATATTCCAATTGTTACCGTTGATAGAAAGGGGTTTGTAAAATACAAAAATAAAAAAGAAATATTCTGTGTTGGCACAGTATGTGACACAGCGCATAATTATAAAGATCAGGCATATTATGAGAATATGGTGGTTGTTATGGGGTCTGAGCAGAAGGGCATTTCTAATGAGTTACGTTCTGCCTGCGACTCACTCGTCACGATTCCCATGGCTGGCAAAGTAGATTCCCTGAACCTGGCAAATGCCGCATCTATTGTATTATTTGAGATATATTCAAAGCAGAGACAAAAATGATCGAAGAAATCAAGGGATTGGTAGCAGGTAAGGACGAGAAGTCAATAATTGTCATGTTGGGGGGGGTTGGTTTGCGAATCTGGACCACACTTTCCGTCATCTCAAAAGCAAGTATTGGCGAACATATCCGCCTTGCAACTGATTTGGTACTGCGGGAAACTGAAGTTAACCTGTACGGCTTCGAAGATGGAAGGGAACGGGATATGTTTCGCACTTTGCAAAAGGTCAATGGCATCGGACCAAAAGCAGCATTAGCAATTCTTTCAACCCTGCCTTTGCGTGAAATATATCGGGCAATCCAATCAAAAGACTATAAATTCTTTACTTCGGTCCCGGGTATTGGTAATAAAACCGCACAAAAATTGATCCTGTATTTACAGGACTCCATAGAATTGCCTGCAGATATTGGGTTGGATCTTTCGGTGGCTTCTGTAAACTCCGAACTTTTAGAGGCACTCACCGGATTAGGATACAGTGTAATTGAAGCGCAGACGGCTATCCAAACTATTCCACCAGACGCGCCCGAAGATCTGGAAAGCAGGCTGCGCATCGCGCTACAGTATTTTTCCTGAATCGCAGGCACTCTGTGCTAAAATCTGAAAGCTATTAAATTTCAAAGGAATAATATTCTATGGCAGGAATGACTCGTGAATTGGGGATAGATCTTGGGACGGCCTTTACTGTCATTGCGGAAGGCCATGAGATTCTGCTGCATGAACCGACAACCGTCGCTATTCTAATCGATGAGTGGAAGATGATCGAATGGGGTCAAGCTGCCAAAGATATGTATGGCCGTGTCCCTGAAGATATCGAAGTGATCAACCCGCTCAACCATGGCGTTATTGCAGAGTATGAGATCACTGAAAATCTCCTAAGGTATCTGGTACAGAAAATATGTGGTCCAATGGTTTTGTTCCGGCCTAAAATAATGCTGAGCGTGCCCTGCAATATCACAAGCGTAGAAAGCCGTGCAGTGCATGAAGCAGGCATTGGCGCAGGAAGCCGAGAAGTTTTTTTGATCCAACAGCCACTGGCAGCCGCTCTGGGCATTGACCTACCAATCGCGCCGCCATCTGGCAATATGGTAATTTCTTTGGGCGCGGGGACACATCAGGCCGCGGTATTGGCAATGAATACAGTTATTTCTTCAGAATTAGATCGGACTGGCGGTCTTAAAATGGATGAAGATATCATTGCTCACATCCGTAAACAATATGGTGTGATCCTCGGCCAATCGGCAGCTGAATTATTAAAGATGCGCATCGGCGCAGCCGTGAAAGAAGAAGATTCCACAACAATGGAAGTGCAGGGACAGGACCAGGTAAGCGGACTTCCGCGTACAGTAGCACTTACGACAGAAGATATCGTAGATGCGCTCCAAAAAAGCCTGGAAAGCATTGTAGAAATGGTCAAGCGTGTTCTAGAGAAAACTCCCCCAGAGCTGGTATCAGATATCATGGACCGTGGAGTGGCATTGTGTGGTGGTGGTGCCCAACTACGTGGAGTTGATCGCTATCTGACAAGAAAACTGGGTATTCCCGCATTTCAAGTAGATAACCCAACCACGTGCACGGCGGAAGGTGCCGCTAGAGCGCTGACCATGCTGGATGAACTAAAGAGAGCAATCCGCCAATGAATATCTGCTTTTAAGATTCCTATTAAAAATTTTAAGACCTTCGACGCCGTCCACCCATAAAGAGCAATCCATAATACAAGAGGGTAGAAAGTGCCTGGACAGCACCAGCAACATAAGTCAATGCTGCCGCATCCAACATTTTATCGACCGCCTTAAGTTCATTCCCATAAGCGATACCGGATGCAGTGAGAGCTTGCTTTGCTCGTTTAGAAGCGTCCAATTCCACCGGTATGGTCACCAGGGAAAACACTGCTGTACCCGCAAAAAGGACTAATCCAATAATTGCCAGATTATCCAGCGCAAGGAATAGGCCAGCCATAAAAACAATTGGCCCCAGCCATGATCCAAGTTGAACGGTTGGGACCATTAAAGAGCGCAGAGACAGCGGACCATAATTTTGTTTATGCTGAATGGCATGGCCTGCTTCGTGCGCCGCTACACCCGCGGCAGCGATGCTGGGAACACTATAAACAGATTGGCTTAAACGCAGTGTTTTATTGCGAGGATCGTAGTGGTCACTCAGCGATCCGCGGACTTGTTCGATTTTTACAGCTTGCAGATCGTATTCGTCCAGAACACGCCTGGCAATTTCCGCGCCAGTCATGCCACTGTTGGTTCGCACCTTCGAATATTTTCGGAAGGCGCTCTGAATTCGCATTTGCGCATAAAGACCAAGAAGTAGAGCTGGAAGGCTGATAAGAAAGTAAAGACCATAATTTCTAAAAATCATTATATTCTCCAAGTGATATTTTATATTGCATTATTTTATACCTCGTGTATTAAAATTACGTAATATTTTCATGGAAAACAAACCAAAAATCCACTTGCTTCACGATTGGCTGAGAGAATAGAGTTTAGGTGAGATATAGCTCGATTAACATTACACGGCAAAGATTAGGTCTGGGGTAAAAAAAAGAATTGATTCAATGGTTTGTGATCACACCAAATGATGAAAAAACGGGAACCATGTTGCTCGAAAGATATTCTTTTAACTTAAATTAACAAATCTTTAGTGAATTGGCCGGTAAGAAACACTGGATGGGAAGAGTTGCAAGTATAAAAGCAATCGCTAGTGTCTCAAATTTTCTGTAATTTCAAAAAAGTGTAGATCACGGTATCCTT
>CAZDIS010000049.1:0-9501 GCA_964505585.1 uncultured Pelolinea sp.
CTCCTTTCATCTGCAACAACATTAAACCTTAATATCGATTTCGCGGCAATAAGGAATCCAATAGAAGAGGGGATAGCCATCAGAAAAAAGATGTAAACGATTAATCGTTCAAGAATGCCTATATATTTTCCGCCCTTGAAAGTAGTTTCCGGAAGGATCAACTTTTCCTCCGATACAGTTACGCTATCCCAGGATAATTCTTTTTTCATTGAGAGCAGGGCCTGAGAAATCAGGACATCTCCCATAATTGTCATTGCGATTCCACCGGAAAAGATAAATAATAAACGAACAAAATCTGGCCCGAAATAAGTTATCCACCAATTATTTGAATCAATGGCCTGCGGAAACGCAAAGGGAATGATGATTAAGGAAATGATGTGAGCGAGTTGGTCGGACACGAACCTGATGGCGGGTTTTTGAGTTTTGATTGTAGATTTAAGCAAATCGATGAAGAAGTGTGAAATGAAGATGATCAAAGGAATCGTGTAATCTTGAAAATTACCCAGAAATACAAATACTAGAAGCGTATGAATGGCTGCATGCAAAAATAGGGCTATCAGGTTTTTTGTTTTCTTTTCAGCCATCGAAGTGCTTTGCAAGACAAAATCCCCAATAATGTGCGCTGACACCAGCAGTAAAATGGTCTGTAATTGAAAAGCCATATTAATGATCCTATTGGTTTATCCGCATCATTCTCTTCTCAGTTAAAAAGTTAACTCTTAGCGGTTAATATATCTATATTAACCTGAATAGGTTAACCTCATTTCGTGCCTATTAATCATTTATCCTGGAGAAAACCTTTTGAATGGTCGTATTAAAGAACGAAATTGCAGGTTCAATAGATTTCCATCCAGCACGATTTTGCTGCTGGACAATGTTTGATTTTCTTGTGCCGGTGAATTCCGCGATTTCGGTGATGGATAATCCTTCCATCAATTTTAGAATAATGGTTGATTGCGCTGGCGTCCATGATTGAGAAATAAAATCGATCAACCCGATCATGGGGTGCAGGGATTCAAGATAGGCGTTTTCAGATCGCGCTTGCCTTTGACCGAAATAAAAGATCAAATCCGGTGTGCGGTTGGTCATCTCATCCAATCCCTCGCCTGATCGGATAAATGCCTTCCCGTTTCCGCTGGTAATATTTCCATCCCCGGCGAATTCGATCGTGTCAATGGCGGCAGAAATGCGTGTGTTGATTTTTTTGCTTGTCTTCTGCTTAAGGGCGGCGCGAATGTATAAGCTGAGAAACAAACTCTTTTCCGGTTTCGCGCATAGGATCTGCCAGCTGTCCCCTCTGAAAACGTCAATATACATAAGGCCGGTCTCTGGCATCTTTTTCAATCTGGCGCCAGTTTCGTTCAATGCCGCTTGAATATCTGCTTTTTGGTTACCGGCCAATTTGCGTGAATGGATGATATCCCCGGTTAGAACAGAGAAATATGTTGTGTCATTCATTATTACACCCTTCGCTCAGCTATCAACCCAATGCATCATGCGTAGAGATGCATATTCCTAATATTATGCACCAAAATAAGTATATACTGGAGTGGGGAATTATTAAATAGGATACCAGAATGAAAACCCGCTGGATTTGCGGATAGGATTAACGATCCGTAAAAAGTGTATTCGTTACTTCTTTAATAAATTATTTTTCGCCATCCTTTATTACGGACATATAATCTGCCCGCAGCAATCGATACCATTTGAACAAAGGTCATTGCAATAGCAATTGTCCTGCGGTTCATCCGGTTCATCAGTGGGCGCCATCGTGATGCACATGCCTGGGTAGCTCGACCCCATCTGCTCAAAACCATACGGCAGGCGGCAGGTGTTATCGAAATTGAAGAGCGCTTTGATCGGGTAATCTTCGCTGTCAATGAACGGTGAACCCGCCTCGGATGGTCCCATTGTGTCGTTGTAATCGAATTCACGGATCTGCATCCGGCCCTTATCGACCCACGCCCCCCACAGGAATTGGTCTGGATATGCCAGCAGGGCATGGCTGACAGCGATCTGCACCGAATGGTCCTCATCCGGTGCCAGGCGGGCGAAGGCAAGATTATCAACATTGATCTCCGTCCGTTGGTCGTACCCATCCCCCGAAAATCCTACATCCGCGATCATCGGTGTCAGTCCGCCGACATCGTTGTTTTTATCAAAGAAAGAGCGGACGTTTTTCGGCGTCCACTGACCCTGTGGATTTTCTGCCAGTACGATCACATCGCCGCGGCCATCCAGGTCAAGATCAAACTCAATCCCATACATGCCAGTTAGGCGCTGGCCTTGCGTGCTGGGTCCGTTTAGCCGGATGGTGAAATAGAAATAAGCTTCATCAAAGGCAAAATCGACCTCGTAAATATCAAGGTCGGGCTGGTACACCATCTCCATTGCGGTAAATGGGCGTTCATATAAATTGTTGAGAAAATTATCACCGGAGAGTACGCGGTTCTCTTCCGCTTTGATGCTGGCGTCCGTATCGGCCAGTGTGCGCATGGGGTCAGGTATCTCGCCAGGCATATTGGCCGGTGGGCGTTTAGGTTTTTTGGGCGGTTGCTGCTTACCACCAGAACTGGTGGTTGCCGCGGGTGCCTCGCCAACTGGTTGCGCGGGTGGTGGTTCTTCCGGCCCTGCTGTTGGTGGACTGCTGCACGCGTTAGCGGCCAGAACGAGTAAGCCGATAAAAATAATGGTGTATTTTAATGGTTGGCGCATGTTAACCTCCGTTTGAGCCCTTCCGTCCCTTTTTAAAAATTATAACAACATCAGTAAGGCATGATAAAAAAAAACAGGCGGTATTGCCGCCTGTTTGCCGCAGATTGTCGATGTGCTACCTGCAAACCCATTGTGCATCCACGGCTTTGATGCATCGCTCTTTATCAGGATAATTTGGGTTTGTGCAGCGCCAGGTACAGTTATCACCAGGCGGCTGTGTTGGTACACCAATAATACACAATCCCGGGATAGCATATTCTGGCCCTACATCACCATACGCCAACCGGCAGGTGTTATCAATACTGTATAGCCCATCAATCGGGTAATCTTTATTGTCAATGAATGGCGAGCCGGCCGCGCTGGGCCCCATCGTATCGTTGTAATCAAACTTCGAAAAATCGCGTAAACCATTGTCCGCAAAAGCAGACCAGGTGAATCCCGGCGGGCTGCCAAGCATGGGGGAGCTGACCGCGATCTGAACGGATGTTTCGCTATCAGGATCGATACGCGCGAACGCTACTTCATTGCCAGCGATCTGCTTCAGTTCATCATACCCGCTGCCGTTGAAACCTGCGTCCGCAACGATCGGCTGCGGACCGCCGACGTCACCATTTTGGTCGATCAGTACGGTCACAGTTGTGAAATCCCATTCCATGGGTATCTCTTCCGCCATAACGATCATTTCACCGCGGCCATCTCCATCGGTGTCAAACTCCACGCCATACAAGCCCTGCAGCCCCCAGGCTTCAGGGTTCATGCCATTCAGGTTGATGGTGAAATAAAAGAAATCATCATCGTTGGCAAAATCGACGGAATAGATATCGATGTCTGGCTGATAGATCATTTCCTGGGAAGTAAAAGGCCGCTCGTATAGATTCTCCAGGAATTTATCACCAGACAGAACGCGGTGCTCACTGGCTCGCAGGCTGGAATCGGAATCTGCCAGCGTACGTACCGGGTTGGGCGGGTTATTGCCGGGGCGCAGAAGGATCTCGATCGCTGCCGCCTCCGCGGCTTCTTCTGCTTCACTGCCGGTCACAGGAATAACGGCATCCTGTGTTTGCTGCGCATAGATGGCTTGCAATGTGATTTCCGCGGCGATCTCGGCTTCTGATTTATTCTCGGGTGTGCATGCTGTTGCCTGTACGATAAGAAGTGCAATGATAACCAGGGTGGATGCTTTTTTTGTCTTGGACATGACTCCTCCTGTCTTGCTGTATTAACTCTAATTCATTATACGCACTTTCATATCAAAAACCAAATTTATATTTCATGTCTGTAATGGGCAGCGATTCGGATCGGCACTTTTCGCGGCTATTGGCAAATATCCCGCTATGCAGCATAGCATTTGATAAGCCATATTCCTAAATGGAAAATACTTTTTCTTATTGATTATCCGAAAATATTTGAATGCATGGTACAGAAGAATGCGTGGTTACCCAAGAATGATGACAGGGTGATGGTCATAAAGAACAGCCGGACGCGGCTGCCTCCGGCTGAATTATGGTGAATAAACTTTTTTATCCAAAATATTGGCACTCACCATTGATCAAATAGAATGGAGGTTCACAAACAAGAGGTGTTTTCTCTTCTTTTTCCTCCACAGGCGGTAGCGATACGCAAACACCCGGGATGGTGGAGCCGATCTGCTGCGAGCCATACGGCAGGCGGCACGTGTTGTCTAGGTTGTAAATTGCGTCGATCGGATAGTCCTCATTCCCGCGGAAAGGGGAACCAGCTTCGCTCAGGCCGAAATTATCGTGATAGTCATACATCCCGAAATCACGCAGCCCGTTATCTGCCCAGGCCCCCCAGGTGAATTCTTCCGGGTTATCTAGCAGCGCTTTGCTGACGGCGATCTGGATCGCCAGCAGCTCATCGGGAGAGATGCGCGCTAGTGCGGACTCTTCGCCACCCAGCTCGCGTTCGCCATCATATCCGCTTCCACTGAAACCGGTATCCGGGATCAATGGCTGCGGTCCGCCCACATCCCCGTTTTCATCGGTCAGGATCGAGATGGTCTCAGCAGACCATTCATTGCCTGCTGGTGCGGTTGTGCGGACGAACAGATCGCCGCGTCCGGTGAGGGTGCGGTCAAACTCGATGCCATACAGGCCGTTAAGGCCCCATTCGTCAGGATTCATCCCGCCCAGGGTAATGGTGAAATAGAAGAACTGCTCATCCTCAGCAAAATCTACCGTGCGGATGTCGAGATCCGGCTGGTAAACCATGTCAACGGATGTGAAAGGGCGTTCATATAAATTTTGGAGGAAGTTGTCCCCGGAAAGAACGCGGTTCTCATACGCCCGCAGGCTGGCATCGGAATCCTGCAGAGTGCGCACTGGTTCCGGAATGTCCATTACTGGCATCAAGAGCGGCTCTGCCATTTCAACGTCCGCGCTTGATTCCTCCATTGAACCTTCTTCTAAACCAGTACTTGTAGATACCTCCGATTGTGCCTCATTATTTCCGGTAACGGGCAGCTGGTCAGCTAATTCCGGCGCTGTAGCGCAGGCTGTGATCGATAGAGCGAATATTGCAAAAAATATTACGCCTTTATAAATACTGTTATTTTTCATAATCTAATTACCTTTCTATCTATTGGATATGGCCAATCATATATAATCGGACAAATAAGGTAAATAAACGAAGTATTAACATTTCATATACGAAAGTCGAAGCAGATTAGATCCTTATCAGGATAAGATTATTGTGCTTGAGGCAGCGGATATAGAAATCACGCGGCAATAATTGGGACCAGCGAGATTTGTGGTATAAATTGGCACAGCCTCCTCGAGGCCTAAACATATGGAAGAAAACGAAATAGAAAAAACGCGGCGAAACGGCCGCGATCTGATTGAAGCAGCAACGTCTTATAGTGAAATTGCCAATATCGCCGAAATAGCCCGGCGTTCTTTTGGCAACAATGCGTTTGATGGGATCCTGACCATGCTCGGAGTTATGATGGGTTCCTTCGCATCGGGGATTGGCAACGCGAAGGTTGTCATCACTACCGGGCTTTCCACCAGCATCGCGATCGTGATCTCTGGTGCCTGGGGCGCCTATCTGACCGAATCCGCGGAACGCAAAAAAGACCTGAATGAACTGGGCCGCAGTATGCTGACGGATCTGAATTCCAGCAGCATCGGGCGTGCTGGCCGCTTTGCCGCTGTGGCTGTGGCAGTTGTGGATGGGTTGTCGCCTTTTATTGGCGCGATCTTTCCGCTTATCCCTTTTTTCTTCAACGCGTTTTTTCCCAATATCCGCGCGGTTTATTTCACTGCGTTTGCTGTCGCCCTGGTAGAACTGTTTGCCCTGGGTTTATGGCTGGGGAATGTTGCTAAGGAAAATTTGATTGGTTATGGTATTAAAACACTTTTAGCGGGTGTGGCCTCCATGTTAGTGGGCAGTCTGCTGAATGGGATCTAACATATCCATCTTTCCATTCAATAACTGTATCTTGGGTATCACGGGTATTAGCGGACAAATAATCTTTTCATCCTTGTCTGGTTTTTATGGACAGCTCGGAAAGCTTGTGAATGTGCTTCCATCCCATATCTTGTCAAATATCACCCCGCCATCGTAGCGGGTGATAAATAGCTCTCCTCCGGAGACGATCACCAGGCGCTCTCCATCGGACATCCAGCATAATCCCGGATCCGCGCTCAAGGCTGGATAACCAAATGCGGTTGTCCGCTGTGAGATGTTGCCTGTGTCCAGGTCGATCACCCGCACTTCGGTATAATCGCTTTCCGTACTATGCAGGTACGCGATCTCATTTCCAGTGGGTGACCATTCTGCGGACCAATCGCCCTGCCCATTATCGGTTAATTGTGCGGTAAACAGTCCATCAACCATGATCGTGAACAGCTCATAATCCTCTCCTGATTTTGCTGCCTGAAATGCCAGCTGGCGTCCGTCCGGAGACCAGGAAGGATCCAGCGCGTTCAGGGAAAAATTCTCAGTCAGGTTGGTCAATTCACTGCCATCGCGGTTGATGACGAAAATATCGGCCTCCTCCTGCCACGCTGAAAAAGCGATCTTTCTCCCGTCCGGCGACCATGCTGGATATTGGCCGCCGATCGTATTTGGCACGGCTTGCAGATTGCTTCCATCGGCGTTTGCGGTCAGGATCTCCCATGGCGCCTTAAGCGCTGAGAAGACAATTTCACTCCCGTCCGCCGACCAATCCGCGTAGCCGAAGTGTTGGTACCCATTATCTTCGCTGTCCAGGAATTTCTCGCTGCCGCTGCCATCTGCGCGAACCAAAAAGAGGTCACCCAGCAACGCCTCATCTCCGGAATCTACAATGATCGAACCGATGCCAGCTGGTTGCGATTCAATCACGGTGTTGTTTGCATCACTGCTGGCTGGTTCGCTTTCCATCTTCTCTGGCGGGCGACCATCTTCCGCCGCCGGAGTGCTGCAAGCGGCGACCAGGCAGGCAGCAACCGTAAGGGTTAATAACCGATTCGTATTCATACTTCCTCCTCTTCCAATCCGCTCAACTTTATTTAATAAATAACTTCTTAAATACCAGTATACATATTCCAAAAAAATTGAAAAGGAAAAAGTACAGAATGTCCGTTTGAAATCACATGCAAAAATTCAAGGTTCTGCCTACAGGCATCGATCCCTTCCCTGCACCAGCAGCATTACCACTGTCGATTGCGGCTGGATCTTACTTGTGGATTGTTTCCTGCCTTCATCAGAGGATATATAATGTGCTTAGCTTGAAGCGAAAAGGAATCAGGAGGGCGGATGGAACGAAAGAAAAGTAGATCCAAGGGGCGTGTGGCCGAAGTTTTCTTGTTAGCCGCTTATTTCATTTTTCTGACGCTTGTTTTTACGCGCCCTTTGGTAACAAAAATTACCACCCATACCATGGGCGGTTATGGCGATAATCATTATTTTCTATGGATCATCGGTTGGGTGAAACAGGCGATTTTTGACCTGCAGCAATCTCCACATAAATCTTTTCTGTTAAACCATCCCCATGGTTATCAGCTTGCCCTCACGGAGATCGCGCCGCTTCAGATTTTGGTCGCGCTGCCCTTCGCGCTGAAAGGCGATAATCCCACCCTGGGTTTTAACATCGCGATGTTATCGACATTCGTACTATCCGGTTTGACGATGTATTTTTGGGTCAAGCATTTAACCAAATCTAGAGTTTCCAGTCTGGTGGCAGCGACTGCCTACGCGTTCCTCCCGTACCATTTTGCGCATATGCTCTCGGGGCATCTCAATCTGGTGTCCATTCAGTGGTTTCCCTTATATTTCTGGGGGTTCATTGGGATTTTACATGGCAAGGTGTTTTCATGGAAGCATGTTTTCCTGCTGACCATCGGATTAAGCGGAATCGCCTTATCATCGCAGTATTACCTGTATATGACGCTCTTTATCACAATGGTCATATTCCTGATCGATCTCGTCCGAGCAAGGTTTCAAATTGGCTGGCTGCGTTGGAAGCAATTTATCATTGCCGGCGCGGTTTCCCTGCCCGCTCTCGTTGTCGGGATCGTCCCGTATTATTTGGTCCATCGCGGTGCGAATACTGCGCGTCCGTTCGCTGATGTGATGATCTTTTCCGCATCTTTCAGCGATTACCTGCTCCCATTCACCAAAAGCAGCATTGCGGGAGAATGGGTTTCGAGATATTTTGCGCGCGATCAATGGGGTGAGGCCACGCTCTATCTGGGATTGCCGGTGATGTTGCTCGCGGTGGCAGCAATTATTAAAAATCGCCCCATTAAGAGGGAAAAAATAATCAGAACGATGGTTGGAATTGGTGCGATCGCGTTCTTATTATCCCTCGGCACGAATTTATCGTGGATGGAAGCGCCAGTCGTCATGCAAACGCCCGCGTGGCTCCGAACGATCTTTAAGCAGGATGCTTTTTATGTCTATCTGCCCGGATATGTGCTATATAAATATTTCCCTTATTACAATATTATGCGCGCCTGGATGCGTTATGGCATTTTTGTGATGGTGATGGTTTGCGCGCTGGCCGGGATTGGTGCGGCGGCACTCGAGAAGAGGTTCAAAACTCCCCAACGTTACCTATTCCAAATTCTGCTTCTGGCCTCCGTCATATTAGATTTCCATATCACGCCAATCAGCCTGGTTGCGGTGGAGCCCCGGCCTGTGGATATCTGGCTCGCTAATCAGCCCCAGGGCGGTCAGGTGCAGATCCCTTTGGCGCAATCCTTTGAACAGCGCAGCATTTACAGCACGCTGATCAATCAAAAACCCCTTATCGGGCAGATGAATACCTATCCATCCCATCGTTATTTTCAGCTCGAACCCATCTTAAGGCATTTCCCTGACGTGGCGAGTGTAGAAACGCTGAAGGAAGAACAGATCAGGTATGTTTTAGTGGATAACACCCTGATGGAAATTGATCGGGATCAATTACATGATTTGCCAATTCACTATGCCGGTACATATGGGGACTTTGCTGTGTATGAACTCCAGAAATAAATCGATTCGGAAAGCGGGCCTGTGTATTTCCGCTATAGTGGATGATGTTTGAAATCGAAACGGTTAACCATTCATTTGACCGCTTGCGCAGATAGGAAGAACTGCTGGATTTTATATATAATGTGTTTAGCCGCTAAAAAACACGCCTGGAAAAAGCCAGCTTTTTTCGACTCAGTTATTTTATAAATATTTATCTTTTATGCGGGCAAATATGGTTAAAAGCGACCCGAAATCGATCTTCTCTCGCAGGGGCAGGATTCTGGTTGCGGTTTTCCTTGCAATCTCATTGTTTGGTGCTAACAGGCC
>CAZDIS010000049.1:9511-15992 GCA_964505585.1 uncultured Pelolinea sp.
TTTGCTGATGATGCTGATTCCGTACCTGCTTTTTTCCCTGAAATTCAGAAAAGCGCAAAAATAAAAATATTTGAATCCAATGATCCCGGAGAAATTTGGGTATCCGACGTGGATGGCGAACCACTCGTCTACGTTCCGCGCGGATATTTCCCTATGGGATCCGAGTCTGGAACAAAGGATGAGCAGCCCTTGCATTTTGTTTTTCTGGATGCGTACTGGATCGACAGTACAGAGGTAACCAACGCGCAATACGCGCTGTGCGGAAGGTCTGGCTCTTGCGAAATGCCCATCGACCCTACTTTTTTAATGGATGGCGATCTAAGCCAGCATCCAGTTGTGTACGTTGACTGGGAAAACGCGAACGCGTACTGCCAGTGGGCTGGGCGGCGCCTTCCAACAGAAGCGGAGTGGGAAAAGGCGGCGCGCGGCACTGATGCCAGAACCTATCCATGGGGTGAAGAAGGGGATTGCAGCCGGGCGAATTTTTGGGACTGTCCAGAATTCGCGTTCACCTCCCCGGTCGGCAATTATGGGGAAAGAGGGGCCAGCCCATACGGCGCGTCCGACATGGCCGGGAATGTATGGGAATGGGTTTCTGACTGGTACGATGTCGAATATTATCAGGAATCACCGGTATTCAACCCCCAGGGGCCAACCAGCGGCATTTTTCATGTATGGCGCGGCGGTTCCTGGAACTGCAATCAGACCAGCGCGCGTTCAGCGGGCCGCGGGAAATATAATCCGATCTACTGGCAGGATCTGATCGGTTTTCGGTGTGCGGCTGACGCTGGCCCCCTTGAACGCGTATCGAAGGAATAAAAAATGCGCGTAGCCATAGACAGCATATCGATTCAAGATCGTCATATGTTATAAATTGCTTCTAATGGAAAAACAAGTACAGGATGACACAAGGATTCATTGTCCCTTATGTGGCAGTCGAGATATCTCAAAATCCCTGACAAGTGCGATCGATCTTGGTTATAGCTTATGTGCGCGGTGTAAACTGATCTTCGCGGAGCGCAGTGAGTTGCCCGCGCCAGATGTGGAAAAAGAGCGCTACTTAACACATCAAAATGGCATTCAATATCCGGGTTATGTAAAATTCCTTAATCAGGCCATAGAACCAACTTTACAGTTTCTCAAACCAGGTATGCGCGGCTTGGACTACGGGTGCGGGCATACCCCGACTTTGAGCATTCTTTTAAACCAGAAAGGTTTGGATTGCGATGATTACGACCCTTTTTTTTATCCCGATTTACCGCGCGGGCCTTTTGACTTTATTTTTGTGACGGAAGCCGCCGAACATTTTTTCCAGCCGCGAAAAGAATTCGAGCAAATAAAAAACCTGTTGCATCCTGGCGGAATTTTGACGATCATGACATTATTCTGGAGCGAGGAACAGCCATTTTCAGATTGGTATTATCCCAAAGATTACACCCATGTAACCTTCTTCCATTTACAAACGATCCAGGTTGTGTGTAAACTGTTTGGGTTTGCGCATTTATATACTGATAATGAGCGCGTTGTGATTCTAAAAAAATGTAATTGTTTAGGATAGGTAAAATAACGCGTAACATTCGTTAGGGTTTAATAAGAAAAAAATCGTTTTGGATTGACGATTTTAAAAATTCCCATATAATTACTTGAATGACGGTTAAAGTATTATCTCAACCACGCGCCAGGGAAGAATCCGACAGTTTCCAATCTGAAAGCCGTACATTTTTTTCACTGTTGGCGGACCGAACGCGCTTTCAGATATTTGATTTGCTTCTGACTGGAAGGCATTGCAATTGTGAAATCGCTCGTGAGCTCAATATATCTTTGAGTTTAGTGTCTCATCATCTTAAAAAACTGGTTGAAAGCGGGTTGGTATCAGCAAATCGAGACAAAACGGATGCTCGCTGGATCTATTTTTCTATCAACCATACAGCACTTACAAAATTTCAGCAGGCGTTCTTAGATTGGACTGACCCTCAGCGTTATAAAATGCGCGAATCATTGTGTCAGAAAACAATCGATAAGAAGCATTCACATACATAAACAACCATACAAAATAAATGGGAGAATAAAAAAAAATGCAAAAAGAAAAAAGCTTATCCATCTTTGAGAAATATCTTACTGTTTGGGTGTTACTCTGTATTGCGGTTGGATTATTACTCGGAAGGGTCGCCCCCGAATTGGCAGTGCGGTTGGATAGCATCTCTATCTATCAAGTTTCAATCCCGATCGCGGTGTGCATGTTCTTCATGTTATATCCAATCATGGTAAAAATCGACTTCGCGCAGGTTGTAAAGATCACAAAATCGCCTAAACCGGTCATTATCACGCTTGTTATTAACTGGTTGATCAAGCCGTTCACAAAATATTTGCTGGCAATTTGGCTATTGGGATATGTTTTTCGCCCGCTTCTTCCGGGCACTGAAGTGCTCGCGTCAGGACAGGAAGTTGAATTATGGAGAAGCTATGTTTCTGGGGCAATTTTGCTCGGAATCGCTCCCTGCACCGCCATGGTTCTTATGTGGAGTTATCTTGCCAAGGCAAGCAATGAGTTAACTTTGGTAATGGTTGCGGCAAATTCGCTTATAATGTTGTTTCTTTTCGCCCCCATGACTTCACTTATGTTAGGCGGAGTTGGAATGGTTGTTCCTTGGCAAACAATTCTCCTTTCAGTGCTGATATATGTTGCATTACCCCTGGTAAGCGGCTATTTTTCAAGGCGGTTTATCATCAGGAAGAAGGGATTGGGCTGGTTTAACAATCGCTTTATCCAATGGCTTACTCCAATTAGCATTGTTGCCCTGCTATTAACGCTGATCTTGCTATTTTCTTTCAAAGGTGATGTGATCATTGATAATCCACTTACAATCCTATGGATCAGCATAGTCCTTTTTATACAGATTATTCTAATATTTGCCCTAAGTTATTTTGGTGCTTCAAGATGGTTCAAATTATCTTATGAAGAAGCAGCGCCGGTCGGTTTGATCGGTACATCAAATCATTTTGAAGTTGCATTCGCAACTGCGGCGATGTTGTTTGGCCTTGGTTCGGGCGCCGCGCTGGCAGCTGTAGTAGGGGTGCTAATTGAAGTGCCAGTAATGCTCCTTCTCGTGGAGGTTTGTAAACGTACACGCCATTTGTTTCCCGAAAAAACTTCATAACAGTTTCATAAATATAAAATTGCTTTTTATAAGTTTTGTAACAGAATTGCAGACAATGGTCACTTCACCTAACAATGCGTGAGAGGTGAATTATTTAAATTGCAACCATACAAGCATACCTTGAAACACATGTAATCATATCTATCTCGAAAACCAGTCTGGTCTGATCGGCTTTTACTGAGCGACAGAAACAAATTTCGTGTTGAACATTTGCATATAAAATAACCATGGTATGGCATGAAAAAAACAGAGGTATCGCTATGAAATTGCAATCCAGGAAAACATCGTTCTCTTTACTAAATACCTATATAGAAAATCCAGGCCTGCGCCACCATTGTGAATTGGTTGCGGCTGCCATGCAGGCTTATGCGGAAAAATATGATGAAGATGTGGAACTCTGGGTTCAGACCGGGCTTTTGCATGACCTCGACTATGAGCAATTTCCTGACCAGCACCCCACCAAAGCCGTAAATGATCTGCTTACGGAATATCCGGATGAATTAAAACGGGCTGTCCTTGCGCATGGCCCTGAGATCACCGGTGTTGAACCCCAATCCAGGATGGAGCGTTATTTATTTGCTTGTGATGAGATTTCCGGTTTTTTGCACGCCTATGCCCTCATGCGCCCGGATGGCTTTAAGGGCATGAAGGCGCGTAAAGTGATCAAAAAACTAAAGGATTTAAACTTTGCTGCCAAGGTCAACAGAAACGATATCGAAAAAGGGTTTAATATCATCCCTGAAAGCCCACAGGAGCACGTGCAGTTGCTGATTGACACATTTTCGAATTTATAAAAGCAGGCAAATTTTCTATAAACATTCCAAAACTAAAAAACATTCTATGTGTTATCAATTCTGGACTTTCGTGTAAAATTTGTTTGTTCTAAGAACGGAAATAACGCACGGAATTATTAGCAAAAAGAATAAAGGACGGGCATAATGGAAAAACAGGATAAATTATCGTTTTGGACGAAGATCATTTATGGGGCGGGTGACCTGGGATTCAGCATGAATAACTCGATCATTGCTGCTTTTTTCCCAATTTTTATGATGGATGTTGTGGGCATATCGCCGGGGCTGGTAGCCATCATCTTGTTCGTGGGCCGCAGCTGGGATTATGTCAATGACCCCATCATCGGCTTTCTTTCTGACCGCACACGCACCCGCTGGGGGCGCAGGCGCCCGTTTCTGCTCTTCGGAGCGTTGCCATTTGGACTGTCTTTCGTTCTTCTTTGGTTGAGCCCCAATTTCAGCCAGACTGGCTTGATCATTTATTATTCACTCGGTTATGTTGTCTATGAAGCGATGGCGACTATCGTGTATATGCCATATTACGCATTGACCCCTGAACTGACAGACGATTATGATGAACGCACGCAGCTGACCAGTTTCCGGATGCTGTTCAACATTCTCGGCAGTTTGACCGCTTACATATTCCCGATGATGGTGATCGGGTCCATGGTGCCGGAAAATACACAACGTGTGCTATTAATGAGTGTCATCGCGGGTGCGATCGCCGCCACACCTTTGATCGGCGTATTCCTGGGTACACGAGAGAACCAGGAGTATATTCGGGAAAAGAAACCAAAATTGATCCCATCTCTGAAAGCGGCATTCAAAAACCGCCCCTTTGTATTTGGAGCAGGCATCTATTTGCTGACATGGATGACGATTTTGGTGGTAGAGACGAACTTATTGCTGTACATCAAATACATCATACAACGTGAGGGACAGAGCAGTATGATCATGGCCAGTATCTTTGTTACTGCCATCATCGCGTTACCGCTCTGGAACTGGGCTGCTAAGCACTGGAACAAACGCCTGGCATACATTGTCGGTATTGCCTTCTGGGCGGTGGTGATGATCGTGCTTATTTTGGTCTCCGCCCAAACGCCATTGTGGGTGATTTTGGTACTATGTGTGCTCGCTGGTATTGGCGTCAGCGCGGCACAGGTGCTGCCCTGGTCTATTATCCCCGACGCAATTGAGTGGGATGAATGGAAAACATATGAGCGCCATGAGGGTATGTTCTACAGTCTGATCACGCTCATGGGTAAGATAGCCAATTCTGTAGCTGTACCGCTCTCCCTGGTTGTGTTGCAACTCACGGGCTACCAGGCGGGAACCAGCGCCCAGCCGGCGAGCGCTCTGCTCGGCATCCGCCTGCTGATCGGCCCGATCCCTGCTGTTTTGCTGACAGGCGGCATCGTTTTCGCGATCTTCTATCCCCTCACGCGCCAGCAGCACCACAAGATCGTGAAAGAGCTGCGTGAAAGAAGGAAAGCGCGAAAAGCGAAAACCGCCACGGCTTTAAGCGCGGTTAGTAAGGTATTACCTGAATAAGCAGATATCCACTTCGATCAAAACCCAAATAACAAGGAACCCGCTTGTTCGCGCGGGTTCTTTGTTATGCGCTTAAAATAAGCAGCATCGAGAGCTGCCAAACCGCAAACTGTACAGGGTGTCCCATCTGATCCATTATTTCAAACCAATTAACAGCTATTGTATTGGCATACAAAAAATCATATACTGGGATTATAGGGCATGGAGGGACCATGGATACCCGAAAACGAATGGCGTTGCTGGCTGCGGTCGTGTTGCTGCTGGCGCTTGTATTAGCTTGCGATTTATCCGGCGCAAACGTTGATTGCAATGTGGCGGACTTGGTTGCGAAAATCAATAACGCGAACAGTAATCCCGCCCCAAGCACCTTGAACCTGTCGGCTGGATGTATTTACACATTGACGGAAATAGACAACACATATACTTCCACGTTTCAAGAGTCAATATTTGAGTTTGGTGATAATGGCTTGCCGCCGATCAGCACACCGATCACGATCAATGGCAATAACGCTGCCATCATTCGCGATGGCAGTGCGCCTTATTTCCGGATTTTCTTCATCACCTATACCGGCAGTTTGACGATCAACGATATTACCCTGGAAAACGGCAGGGCAGAAATCCCCGGCGATGCATTTCAAAGCTCGGGCGGTGCGATCTATGTTGATACCGGCATATTGGAAGTGAATGATTCCGCGATCCTTAACCATCAAGCGGGCTTCTATGGCGGGGCGATATTCTCTATCAAAAACGGAACCACCACCATCAATGACTCGCTGGTGGAAAACAACACCGCGCCCCATGGCGGTGGTTTTTACATTTACCATGGCGGATTACTCTCAGTGAATAACAGTGAGATCTTGAATAATGAAGCGACAAATCAGGGCGGCGGAATTGGGATCGGACATGGCGCGGAATTAGAGATCAGGGATAGTCTGGTCGCATTCAACCACGCCAACCGCAATGGCGGCGGTGTCTATAAAA
>CAZDIS010000050.1:0-15613 GCA_964505585.1 uncultured Pelolinea sp.
TTCTGTCGTATTTACGAACGCGAATCCGCCGCCTATGCTGTGCTGCGCGGGATCCATTTTATGCGTCACGAGTGCCCGTTTTCTATCGACAGCAAGCAGCTCTACCACAAACAAAAACTCAATTCGTGGGAAGATGAACATCCAGGCATGAAGCTGCGATTCTATCTCAACTATCTTAGAGCGCTTGATGAGGGGGTTTTTCCCTGGAAACAAGAAAGTGACCAGGCGCTTGACGAAAAACGATGCCCCGAGTGCGGACAACCAACATCTACGGGTGGATTATGCACATTCTGCCGCCTATTCGCCGTAAAATGAGATCAGCGGGATTTTAACCCGCTGAAATTTTTATTCTCATATAAACCAATTTACGCGTTTTCCATGTATGCTTCCACTTCCCAATCCGTCACATTGATCCGGAAATCGTCCCATTCCCGCAGCTTTGCCCGCCGGAAAGCCGTGAAGATCTCTTCACCCAGGGCGTCCTTTAGGATGGTATCGTTATCCAATTCCTGGACAGCCTCAAGCAGTGATGCCGGCAACGCATTAATGCCTTTTGCTTTACGCTCATCTTCACTTAGCTTGTAAATATTGATATTGTTTAGCGGCTTCGGTGGAATCAGCCTGTTGTCCATGCCATCCTTCGCCGCAATCAGCATACCGGTAAAAGCCAAATACGGGTTGCAGGACGGATCCGGACAACGCAATTCTGCGCGTGTTGCTTTTTCCTGGCCTTTATTATGACGCGGAATGCGGATCAGTGCGGAGCGATTGCGCTGAGCCCAGCCAACATAGACCGGTGCTTCGTATCCAGGAACCAACCGTTTATAGGAATTGACTGTTGGTGCGACCAACGCAGCCAATGCCCGCGCATGTTTTAGTTGACCGGCAATAAAAGAATAAGCCAATTCCGATAATTTAAATTCATCATCCTTATCGTAGAATAGGTTTTTCCCTTTTTCATCAAATAAAGACATGTGGGTATGCATACCGGATCCATTGATACCAAAGATCGGCTTAGGCATGAAGGATGCAATCAATCCGTGCTGCGCTGCAATGGCTTTGACAGTATATTTAAAAGTCATCACATTGTCAGCAGTGCGCAGTGCGTCCGCAAAACGGAAGTCGATCTCATGCTGCCCCAATGCGACTTCATGATGTCCCACTTCGATCTCCAAACCCATCGAATTCAGCGCGTACATTAATTCTGTTCGCACCTGCACCGCTTCATCTTCCGCTGAGAAATCGAAATAACCACCCACATCATGCGGAACCGGACCTAAACCGCCGTTCTTCTTAAATAAGAAGAATTCCGGTTCGGGTCCACAGTTGAATATCATCCCATCATCTTTTAATTCCGCCATCATTCGCTTGAGCAATCCACGCGGATCACCGGCGAATGGCTCATCATCTGGAGTCATAATATCGCAGAAGAAACGAGCGCGTTTCATATCTTCCGGCGTCCACGGCAAAACTGCATACGTATCCATATCCACTCTCAGGTGCATATCGCTTTCCTGAATACGAGCAAACCCTTGCACGGAGGATCCATCAAACCAGATCCCATCCTCCAATGCACCTTCGAGCTGTTGAACTGGTGCATCTACACTTTTCACTTTGCCAGTCACGTCAGAAAACTGAAAGCTGATAAACTTAACATTATCCTGTTTTACCCGTTCTAAAATCTCTTTTTTGTCCATACTTCTACCTCCATTGGCATTTAAAATACAAAGGCATGCATCTGGGGCATGCCTGAGTTCACTTATAAAGACAGCCCTTCCTGATTACAGGATATAACAAAACATCCTCACCATTGCGGGTCCTTGATACAGGCATCACTACCCGCTTTTCGTAACCGCTTTACCGGAAGGGAAAATGAAGCCTATGGTGGGCTTCAGAGGCATCCGCTGATCTGCTCGATTTTCTCCCGTTTCCGGGATTAACCTTTTCTCGCGAAAAGGAACCTCCTCCTCGTAATCTCTATTTAGAGATCCAGCCGCTATTTTCCGGATATTCAATTGTTAATTGAGAGCTACTTTACCATAACCTTTTTTTTCCGTCAAGTTTTCTCGAATTCCTTCACAATATCTTTGTGTTCACTTTAGAACATTTATACTATAATATACGATAATATAATAACTAATGAATAGATAATGAAGTGGAGTTAGAATGGCAGCGAAATCAAAGAGTGATACGGATAGCAATAACGATGGAAAGAAAGCAGTTCTTGATAAAGCTTTAGAGGATATCACCAAACGGTTTGGGGACGGGTCTATCATTCGCCTGGGAGAAGCGCGCCATCTGGAAGTGGCTGCCATTTCAACCGGGTCCCTGTCACTGGATATCGCCCTCGGCGTCGGCGGAATTCCGCGTGCGCGAGTTGCAGAGATCTATGGACCAGAAGCATCAGGTAAAACCACACTTTGCCTGCACCTTGCCGCTGAAGCGCAAAAAGCAGGAGGAACGGTTGCTTTCATTGATATGGAACATGCCTTAGACCCTGCATATGCCAAGAAGGTTGGCGTGGATGTCGAAAACCTTCTCATTTCACAGCCAGATACGGGTGAGCAGGCTTTGGAAATCCTTCAAACACTGGTACGCTCCGGCGCCCTCGACCTGGTTATTATTGACTCCGTTGCCGCGCTTGTTCCGCGCTCTGAGATCGAAGGGGATATGGGTGACGCGACCATGGGTATGCAAGCGCGACTGATGTCTCAGGCATTACGAAAACTTTCCGGCGCTATCAGTCAGACCCGCACCGCAGTCGTATTTACCAACCAGCTTCGTCAAAAGATCGGTGTCTATTTTGGAAATCCAGAAACCACACCCGGCGGTCTTGCACTCAAATTTTACGCATCTGTACGCCTGGATATTCGGCGCATTCAATCCATTAAAACCGGCAATGAGATCCTCGGAAATCACGTTCGTGTTCGCGTTGTTAAAAACAAAGTCGCAGCACCATTCAAAACTGCTGAATTCGACATCATGTACGATGAAGGCATTTCGAAAGTAGGCGAGATTCTTGACCTTGGAGCCGCACTGGATGTGATTGAAAAACGCGGCGCATTCTATTCATATGGTGATGTTAGACTTGGTCATGGCCGCGAAAACTCAAAAGAATTCCTACGCCAAAATAACGAACTGCGGGAAGAGATCGAGAACGCAGTCAGAGAACAAGCATTTGGCGCCGGGGTACCTGGTTCCAAGGATGATGACGGCGATACTGATGAAAACCAGGCAATGGACTCCGCGGACGAATAAAAGTTGAAAAAATCTGTACAAATTGGCTCTGTTTTAGCAGTTTGCAAAAATAGTGATCCCGGTATTCCAAAATTTGTTTGTGATCAGATTGATCTGATAATGGATTTTGGAGTTCAGGGTGATTATCATGCGGGCACTCATATTCGTCACCGCTATCTTGCCGGGAAGGACCCTTTTCGTGCTAATAACCGTCAAGTATTGATCATCGACACCAGAATCATCACTGATATCAAAGCCAAAGGTATCAGCCCCCTTCCAGGGCAACTGGGCGAGAACATCCTCCTTTCCGATATCAGTTTGATGCGAAAAGCAATTGGAACCAAACTTCAAATCGGGGATACGTTCATCCAGTTGACGGAAATCCGCCACCCGTGCAGCCAATTGAACGCGATTCATCCTAATCTGATGGAAACAGTTATGCCCATTGAGGCAGATCCATCAACTTACAACGCTGGGATCCTCGGCGTTGTAGTTCGAGGCGGTACTGTTTCTGCAGGCGATAAAGTGTATCTGAAAGCATGAAGTATTAATTTATAACAAATACTCGCAACCGCTTTTCCAGATTTATTCTATGGGTTGTAAATAATACAAATCACTAACGGCTGAACCTTCCGCGGCATACCCTTCCAAACCATCTTGCATACGTAGTTTCCACCATAGATTTGCGCCAATGAGGTATGGAGAACAAACAGGGAAACCAATGACCTCAAGCACAACACCTGGTTCAAGCGACAGGATGTAATTCTGTGTAACTGCGTCCGGTGATGAACGGAGAGGTATTTCAGCATTCGTAACACGAACTAATCCACCAATATCTCCAATTCGAGATGGATTCGCACCAAAACATTGGTATGTTTCATTATCTCTCGATAAGTCACTACCATTATTTTCCAATTCAGTAGTTAAAGCAGTCCATTCCAGAGTTTCCGGATCAAAAATATAAACTGGCTCCCCATTATTTGACAGGATTTGCCACAAACGATTTTTTCCAAATTTTATCGAATAATCAGGCGGAAGTTCCTCACGCAGCTCGGATCTAATAACCGGTACCCATAATACTTCATCTTCATCCAGTTCATAAATCATTTTTCCGGATTTATTTACCAAGGCATTTTTCTTTTCATTGAGACGCAACAGTGATGCGTTTGTTGGAAATGGAGGTGGATCAAGCTGATCTGAATGAGGTATTGTTTGCGAAATGGTGGTTTTATTTGTTGATTGACCATCGATTACTGGAACCTTCGGCAAATCAGGCTGGCTAAAATACGACAAAAATGCAAGTATGATTAATAAAATTGAGAATACCAGCAATTTATATCGGTCATAGGGTTTCACTCCATTTTTCATCAATTACCTACCCGTTTTTCTTTTTCTTTTTTGCCAATTTTTTCGCCTGCTTGATCAAATTTTGAAAATCCGTTATGTCTTTTACATCACCCGCAATCATTTCCAGCTCCGTTTTAGACAGCTCCGCAAATGCAAGGAATGAATATATTCCTGCCTCATTCAAGCGTTTTTCAAGCGCCTTCCCCACCCCCTTGATATCGCGTAGTTTATCCTTTGTTTCTTCAAGCTGTTGTTCATATTGCTGATAGCGTTTGCGCCAATAAACTCGATCGACAATCCATTCGATTACCCAGCCAATAATTAACCCAATTAATAGTCCGATCCAGAATTCTTTTATCATAGAACCTCCCACTCTAATGTCATATTCTAACAAATCGAATCACAATATTCTGGAGATTATGATTATATATGAAATCCAATGATTCCAATTCGATAAATTGGCAAGAATATTGCATCATTTTATAAAAAATGAGAAAAATAAAAAATTCACGCGGTACATTAATGCTGACAATCCTAGGAACATTGTTTGCTTTACTAGTTTGTATTTCCGCGACTGGTATGGTTTATCTGGTCTATCCACAATCCGTAAAATTCATTCAACTTTTAATATTGCCCCCCAAAAAAGACAGCCAAAAGGCAAACCCAAGGATTGATGATCAACCGACACCATTTCTTCCCATGCCAACCGAAACCTCAACGGTGTCGCCAACGGATACACCCCCAACACCAACGACGACGCCAGAGCCTGCTCAAGATGCTATCCTGATCCCTGAAGAGCCGGACAATTCCCCACCGTCTTCAGCATATATTAGCGGAATATATGGGTCTCCCCAACTATACACTTTGGATTGTGAATCACAGGCATCCGTAGATTGGGCCCGATTTTTTGGTGTGTCAATTAATGAATATGATTTTATTGACCGACTCCCTTTATCCGACGATCCCGAAGAAGGATTTGTCGGTAACATCAACGGACCAATGGGCCAGGTCCCGCCGGGTGATTATGGTGTGTATCCAGAGCCTGTGGCAGCGCTATTGAGGGAGTATGGGCTTAATGCGGCTGCGGTAGAAGATTGGGATGTCAATGCTCTCAAAAGCGAGATCGCTGCTGGCAGGCCAGTGATCGTCTGGATTGTCAATCTTCCTTTTTCAGTCAGTCCGCGGGAATATACCGCATCAAACGGCAACACGACGGTGGTCGCGCCTTTCCAACACACCTGGATTGTTACCGGATACAATGCGGCATCATTTACAGTGATAGACAGTGAATGGACTTATAATGTCCTCACTAAAACTTTCATTGAACGCTGGGAAGCACTCGGTAACCGCGCTGTTGTAATGGTGCCGCAGAACTGAACGGCATTTCTGATAGATTTCGATTCATTCTGATAGGAACATGACATTAATTGATCGTTTCTCATAGTGTTCGCATGCAATAATTGTGAAAACAGCGTAAGGAAATATAGCTATGAGATATAAAGTATTAATGCTCACATTCACACTTGCTCTCATATTTGATTTTTTATTCTGGGATCAAGCGCAGGGTATATCTTTTTTTATCTTTATAAAAATACTCTTAGTAATTGCCTACATACTCTTAAAAAACCTTGGTGTACCCATGAAGCATTCTGGTACATTTTTCTTGATCCCGATAGGTTTTTTTACTGTTATGAGTTTCATTCATGTTGAACCATTTATTTCATTTTTTAACCGCGCATTGACCCTCCTCTTTATTGGCATTTGGGCTGCATCGTATCAAAAGGGGGAATGGTTGCGTTATGGGTTAATTGATTACACCATTTCCGGATTACAATTAGCATTCAAGATGGTCAGTTTTCCATGGCTGAGAATTCGAAGTCTAAATGTTTTTAAAAACAATGAGAACAACATGCCGCATGGATTCGGGCCATATTTTCGTGGCATATTGTTATCGCTGCCGATTTTGGTCATTTTCACTTTCATATTCGCTTCCGCAGACATGGCGTTTGCTGAATTACTTCAAAATTTTCTTGGTTATATCAATATTGATCAAATTGATGAATACCTTCTACGCTTATTGATCGTTTTTATCATCGCGAATTTTTTTCTTGGGCAAATAATTTTTTCAGTGAAATCTAATGAACGTAACAAATATTTTGGGGAAGAAAAACCATTCATAAAACCTTTCTTAGGATCTATTGAATCCGGGATTATTTTAATTAGTGTATTAGCTCTTTATCTCACTTTTATTATTCTTCAGTTTAAATATTTCTTTTTTAATCAATCTTCAATCCGTCAACTGGGTTACACCTATTCAGAATATGCTCGCAGTGGGTTCGGCGAATTGATTGCGGCATCAGTTGTAAGCATGGGGCTGATTCTGACCTTAAGCGCGATAACAGTTATACCTAAGAAGAAAGATTTCGTATACATGTCTTGGATGCATTCCGGTTTGATCTCAGGGAACCTTATCATTTTGATTTCAGCTTTTAATCGACTCAGTTTGTATGAATCCGCATTCGGATTTACACGCTTGCGAACAATCTCCCATGTCTATATCATTTGGCTAGCAGTACTCCTCGTAGCAATTGGGGCTCTGGTTTGGCTCCATAAAACACGTCAATTTGCCAATCTTTTTATTATTTGCACGGTTGGCTTTGCAATTACACTCAACGTCCTGAATATAGATGCGTTCATTGTCCGCCAAAATTTAGAGCGCTTTGATCAAGGTCACCAACTGGATATAACATATCTCGCAAACTTATCAAGCGATGCGATTCCTGCAATTGTCAAAAATATTATTTACAATGAGATTTCCAGTGATCTAAAAATCGATCTTAGCATTACAGCACTCTGCTACAAGGCAAAGAATCAAGAATATTTAAAAAATAACCATTGGCAAGCGTTTTCTGTTTCACGTTATCGAGCAAATAAATTTTTAAAGCAAATAGAACTCGAATTAGAAGATTCATATTTAATTAAAGACAAATCAGAGATCATTGTGATTGATAAAAATGGGAAAGAATATGCATGTACGGACTTTATATTTGTCAATTAAGCCGTTGTATCCCTGTTTTTATGAAAGTTAATGAATCGAATAATATCATTTATCGCTTCTTCAGCCTCTGGAAGCATGGGAAACAATTGGAAAACATGGAACATCTTATCCCAGATTCTTATTTCAATTGACAGGTTCTGTTCCTTTGCGTGCTTGGCAACCAAGCGCGTATCATCCAGTAATATTTCATCAGATCCAACCTGCGCAAGCAACGGCGGAAATTCACGCATTAAAGCAAATATCGGTGAAATAAGAGGATCCTTCAGCGAATGATTCCCAGCATACAGACTTGCGTCTTCATCCAGCCCTTTTGGTGAAAGAATTGGGTCTTTTTCCTGGTTGGACCGAATGGATTCACCAGACAGGGTGAGATCTGTCCAAGGCGATAATAGAAAAACCGCCGAAGGTATTTTCAGGTTTTTTTCTCGGATTGTTTGTAGAAGTGCCAAAGCCAAACCACCACCCGCAGAATCGCCACCGATAAAAATCGGATTATTCACCGCGCAATGATTTACGAGATATTGATAGACTGCAAGCACATCTTCGAGGGCAGCCGGAAATGGATATTCCGGCGCGAGTCGATAATCAGGCAGGAATACCTCTAGTAATGCTTGCTTCGCCAACCTTCCACAGAGATTAATATGGTTGTTTGTCATTCCAAGCACATACGCTCCCCCATGCAGATAAAGTAACACGCCCTGGGATTTTTCTTGCGGAGCTACGTGAACAGTTGCAACCTTCTTATCACCCAAATTCCGTCGGTTAATATCGGGAATGATCGGTGACAATTTATCGTAGAGGATCTGCCGTGATCTCCTCTCTTCGATACTCATTCTGTCCCAATCCGAAAAAAGCAGCTGGAGAAACAATTTATAAAAAATGACTCGTATTTTTCCCATAATCTGATTTTACATCGCATTTAGAATGCATAATATACTATGGTACTTTCTTCCGCATTAATCGTATATATGAAATAGTAATAGAAGGAGAATTTATTCTTATGAAGACAACAACACCGACTGGTGGCCGCCGTTTTGGGTATCTCTTGGCGATATTAATCAATGGGGCAATCTATTATGTTATTAATAATGTTCCTATCTGGAGCTATATCCCATTTCTAACGGATGGTTACAAAGATGTCCTATGGATAGCGAATATATCCATTGGATTTACTACATTTATGTATGCGACCTTTATGGTTTTTGATCCGCGATGGTATCGCAGTTTGATGCGAGCGGTTGCGAATGTATTCACTTTGTATTCAGTTCACATTTTCCGCCTTGTATTCCCGCTTGACCTGACCGGCACCACTGCGCGCTGGATGAATATCGGATTATTGATATTAATGGGGATCATGACCCTTTCATCGATAGCAGAAGTCGCGGCTGCAGTGGGTCACTACCGAAAAGCGAATAATAACTAGGAAAAAAAAAGAGACCGCTATTGCGGTCTTTTGAATGATTTGTAATTGCGGACTATGTTCCGTGCTCCCAGGAATTTAAATATTCTTCCTGCTCCTCGGTTAGCACATCGATACTGATGCCCATCGCTTCTAATTTTAAACGAGCAATCTCATGGTCAATATCTTTTGGTACACCATACACTGTTTTCTCTAATTCATCCGCATGCTTGACCATATATTCCAGACTCAGCGCCTGATTTGCGAAAGACATATCCATCACGCTAGCCGGGTGTCCTTCAGCAGAAGCAAGGTTGATCAAACGTCCTTCTCCCAAAATGTGGATGCGGCGGCCATCTTCCAGTGTATATTCATCAACATATGGGCGCACGAGCCGCTTTGATCTGGACATTTCTGCCAGTGAAGGAATGTTGATCTCTACATTGAAATGTCCCGAATTGGCTATGATCGCACCATCCCTCATTTTCCCAAAATGATGCTTATCGATCACATTGATGTCTCCGGTCAAAGTACAGAAAATATCACCTATCTCCGCCGCTTCATTCATTGGCATGACGCGAAAACCGTCCATAACCGCTTCTAATGCTTTTAGCGCATCAACTTCGGTCACGATCACATTGGAGCCCATACCGCGTGCCCGCATTGCCAGGCCGCGTGCGCACCAGCCATATCCGGCCACAACAAATACTTTACCGGCTAGAAGAATATTTGTCGCCCGAATGATCCCGTCTAATGTAGATTGACCTGTACCATAACGATTGTCAAATAAATGTTTGGTCATCGCATCGTTGACCGCGATAATCGGATAATTTAACGCGCCATCATGCGCCATTGCCCGCAGGCGAATCACGCCCGTTGTGGTCTCTTCAGTGCCACCGATCACATCGTCAAGCATCTCACGTCGGGTTTTATGCAGCGTACTGACGACATCCGCGCCGTCATCCATAGTCAAATGCGGATTATGGTCCAGCGCAGCATTGATGTGTTTGTAATACACCTCGTTGCTTTCGCCCTTGATCGCGAATGTCGGAATCTCATGGATCGCAACCAGCGCAGCTGCAACATCATCCTGCGTGGATAGCGGATTAGAGGCAGTCAATACCACATCTGCGCCGCCCGCTTGAAGCGTGGTCATTAAATTTGCAGTTTCCGTCGTTACATGGAGGCACGCCGAAACGCGCATTCCCTTGAGCGGTTTTTCCTTCTCGAAGCGCTCATTGATCGAGCGTAAAACGGGCATTTCGCGTTCAGCCCACTCCATCCGCAATCGGCCGCCTTCCGCCAGGTTTGTATCCTTCACATCATAATTATCCATATCAATCCTTTCAAATATTAGTCTTCAATGATCGCGTCAAGCGCGCCATTATCATCAAAATGTTTGCGGTAACGCTGGACAAATTCTACGCGCGTGTATCGGTGGTTCTGGGTCCCGCGTTTTTCCAGACAGTATGTTGCAGCCAGCGATCCCATCTGTCCACATGTCTGCCAATCCATATTTAGCAGTTTCCCGCGCAGGAAACCACCGCGAAACGCGTCACCCACGCCTGTTGGATCCGCACGCACATACTCTTCAACAACTGGAATATGGTACATCTCATCTTTGACCCAAACATCGGAACCTTCTTTTCCGCGCGTGACCACAACATACTCCACCGCGTCGCGAATTTCCTGGTCAGACATGCCAGTATGTTTCTGTATCAACACATATTCATAATCATTAATGAAAAGACTTTGTGCACCCAGTATGCCATCCTGGATCTCTTCCGGTTCATTACGCACCACCTGCTGCCCCGGATCATATAAATAAGGTATACCAAGGTTGCGGCATTCTGAAGTGTATTTACACATAGCAGTCGGGTCATTTGGAGAAATAACAACCAGATCTTTTGGTTCCAAATTAAGATCGCGAATGGATAATTCTTTTGAATAAGCCATCGCGCCAGTATAGAAACTGGCAATTTGGTTATTTGATAGATCTGTATTTGCGAAAAAAGATGCGGTAAATACATCTGGGATTTCTTTGACCAGCTTTGTATCAACGCCCTGCTTTTCCAACCAATCGCGATAATCAGCGAAGTCGACGCCTACTGTTCCCATCAATCGCGGTGTTTCTCCGAGTAAGGCGAGAGTGAAAGCAATATTTGGCGCGGTGCCGCCACGCTGGCGTACCATCTCATCCACAAGAAAGGATAAACTGATCGAGTCGAGCTTTTCTGGAATGATGTGCTCTTTGAAATGGCCGGGGAAGGACATAAGATAATCATATGCGATTGAACCAGTGCAAATAACTGACATAACCGCTCCTACGCTTCCCCCATCTTTTCGATAAGTTTTTCCTCGAAAGGAGGGGTAATGACACCTTTTTCTGTTATCAGCCCTGAGATCAATGCGTTCGGAGTTACGTCAAACGCTGGGTTGCGTGCGGAAATTCCTTCTGGCGTGATTTTACGGTCATGGAGTTTGAGATCTAGAACTTCTTCCTGCGGGCGTTCCTCGATCGGGATTAAATCGCCTGAGGCTAATTCAATATCAATCGTTGAAAAGGGGAAAACACTATAAACCGGTACTTGATTCGCGTTTGCGGCTAGCGCCAGCATATAAGACCCGATCTTATTAGCAACATCACCGTTTCGTGCTACGCGATCTGCGCCAAAAATAACGCGGTTAACCTTCCCGCTTTGCAGGAAATAGCCAGCAGCGTTGTCACTGATAACATCAAAAGGTACACCATATTGCTTTAATTCCCAAGCCGTTAAACGTGCGCCTTGCAATCTTGGTCTGGTTTCATCAACAAGAACATGGATTCGTTTTCCTTGCTCATGCGCCATGCGAATCACGCCCAAGGCAGTGCCATAGTCTACTGTAGCTAAAGCGCCAGTATTGCAATGGTGTATGATTGTATCGCCATCCTTGATCAATTCCGCCCCATTTTTCGAAATACGCATATTAACTGCAACATCCTCATCCGCCATCTGATTCGCTTCGTGTAACATTGCCTGCTGCATTTCCGTAACAGACAAGAAGTTTCGCGCCGCGACGCCCAGCATGCGCTTTAATGCCCAAGGCAGATTGACTGCAGTTGGCCTTGCAGCCTCCAGCACAGCTGCTGCACTTACCAGATCTGTCCGCGCTTCTTCCACCAAATCTACGTTTGTTTGCAGCGCAGCTAAGACCATGCCATAAGCTGCGGCGACACCAATCGCAGGTGCACCGCGCACAGCCATGTTTCGGATAGAATCAGCAACTTGCTGATAATTTGAAAGGTGAATATGAGTGAAGGTTGATGGCAGCACGCGCTGATCTATCATTTGTAATTGTTGTGTGTCTGATACCCACATAAGTGTCCGCATAATTAGTCTCCAAAAAAAACGCGCCCGCTGTGGAGCGCTCTGATGCTTGACGAAATGAGTTTAACACGAGTATTCGTCTTTGTCAAAGAGTTGACACTTTTCCCAAGCCATACTATAAACGGGTGTATGAATCGTAAAAAACTACTCATCGGTCTGTTTCTTCTTATATTATATACAGCTTGTGTTATTCCGTTTGACGCAATCTTAAACTTTGATGAATATCAAACAGAGCAATCGGAAGCTCTACCGCAAGTCCAGCAAGAAATGGGTTCAAGTTTAGGGTTTGAAGATCAACCCGACCCGACTTACTCTAAAACTGACCCGTTTGCTGAGGCGGATGGTGCGCTATATGCTGGTGAAGTAGACCGCGCTCAGCGTGCATTTCAGGCGATATACGCGGAAAGCGATGATGATGCAATTTCTGCACGAGCCTTGTATGGGCTTGGCCGCAGCTATCTGCTTGGCCGGCAATATTACTCAGCAATTGACGCCTTCAACCTCCTGCTCGGACAGCATCCGGAGACAGATTATCAAGCGCCAACCTACTATCAACTTGGTCAAGCATTCGAATCCATCGGTGAAAATCAACAGGCAATGGCTGCATTTGCACGTTACGTGAAACTACAGCCAAACTTAATTGGCGTAGTTATTTACAAACGCATAGGCGATATTGCATTTAATATCGGCCAATATGAGCAAGCAATTCAAAACTATCAATCCGCTCTCGTAAACGATGCCAGCTACCAGCCAAATACGATTAATCTACAAATTGGAAAATCATATGAGAGACTGAAAGATTACACTACCGCCATTCAATATTACAAAGTGGTATACGAGACAGCAGAGGATGAATATACCCCTGCTACAGCAAATTTACTAGCCGGGCGAGCGTATTTGGAACTTGGGTTAGAAAACGAAGCATACACGCATTTTCTAGATTCAGTAATTAAGTTCCCAAAATCATACGATTCCTTTACTGCCCTCGCTATATTACTTAATGAGGGGGTCCCAGTAGATAATTATCTGCGCGGGATCGTTGACTATTATGCGGGATCTTATGAAGGCGCGATCCGTGCGCTTGAAAACTATCTCGATTCTAATCCGGATAATAATGACGGAAGTGCCTATTTCTTCCTGGGGTTATCTTATTACTTCACTGGCAATGCGGAAGCTGCGATCACGGCATATGATGAAATCATAAATAATTATCCAGCCAATGTTTTTTGGTCGGATGCCTGGGACGAACGCGCATATATTGAATGGGTCTTGCTTGATGACCCAAATAAAGCCGCTGAAACATACCTTTCTTTCGTAAATCAAGCGCCTAACTCTCCTGATGCGCCAGGATTTCTCTACGAAGCAGGTCGGATTTTAGAACAGGAAGATGACCTGGAAGGTGCGGCGGTCATCTGGCAAAAATTGATGAATGATTACCCATCTGCAGAGCGCAGTTACCGTGCTTTGTTTTTAGCAGCCGTGCAATACTATCGATTGGGGCGTTTCGATGAAGCGCTTTCCGTGTTCCAAAGGGCTCTGGTTCTGGCAGCTTCACCGGATGAAAAAGCGCGCGCCTACCTCTGGATCGGGAAAACCTATCGGGCACTTGGCAACGAAGAAAAAGCGCGCAATGCCTGGCAGCTAGGAGAAACCGCTGATCCTACGGATTATTACAGCATCCGCAACTCCGAGATTCTGAATGGTCTACCGCCCTACCTAATGACAGACGGATACGATCTTGGTTATGATCTGGCCCTTGAACGGAAAGAGGCGGACCAATGGATGCAAACGACATTTAATATACTAGTTGAAACGGATCTCAACGATTTTAACGAATTAGCTGACCATCCTGCGATTCAAAAACTGAATGATTTTTGGGATCTAGGATTGTATTTAGAGGCAATTGAGCAGGCTGAAATCGTGCGCGATGAATATGTTACCGATGCTGCCAACACATACCGCTTGATGAATTATTTTATTGAAAAACACTTATACCAGCCAGCTATTTATGCCAGCCGCAACATCCTTAATTTAGCTGGCTTGGACGACTTATCCTCTCTCAGTGCACCGATCTACTTTACACATATCCGCTTTGGTGCCTATTTCAGAGAAATAACGGTCCGATCTGCGAATGAATTTGGGATCAATCCGCTGTTGATGTTCGCCCTCATCCGCCAGGAAAGTTTATTCAACCCATTTATTTTTTCATCTGCAGGCGCAAGCGGTCTTGCACAATTCATCCCATCAACTGGCGAGGAAGAAGCTGCTCGACTTGGGTGGCCACCAGGTTACCAACAATCAGACCTTACACGTGGAGAAGTAAGCGTACGACTGGGCGCATCCTACCTTGATCGCTTACGAAATGCTTTTGATGGCAATATTCAAGCGGCAATCGCCGCATATAACGGAGGCTGGGGATTTGTGCGTGACCAATGGCTCCCGATTGCAGATGGCGATCCAGATCTATTCCTGGAAGTTATCCGCGCGGAGGAAACCCAAAATTATTTGATGCAGATCGGCGAATTCCTGAATATATACAAGCTGGTCTACACCCGTACGCAATAGAACAATTACCGCTATATTTACTGATGGCTATCAAAAAAACCGCGGTTTTTGCCGCGGTTTTTTGGTTTCAATTTCTTTAAAAGAATTTATTTCTTCGCGGAATGTTTAATCGCCGCATGTGCTGCCGCAAGTCTGGCAACTGGCACACGGAATGGGGAGCAGCTAACGTAATTCTGGCCGATACGGTGGCAGAAATCAATTGAATCAGGATCTCCGCCATGTTCACCGCAAATACCTACTTCAAGATTGTTACGGACTGCGCGCCCTTCGTCAACAGACATCTTCATCAAGCGCCCTACACCATCCTGGTCTACACTTTGGAAAGGATTCCTTGGGAGGATGCCTTCCTCAACATAGGTAACGAGGAAATTGCGTTCCGCATCGTCACGGCTGTACCCGAATGTCATTTGTGTCAGGTCATTCGTGCCGAAGGAAAAGAATTCAGCAACTGATGCAATGTCACCTGCTGTTAAAGCAGCCCGCGGGATCTCGATCATTGTACCGAATTTATACTCAAAATCAACTTTCTTTTCTTTCATGACTTCTTTCGCAATTTCGATTAATCGCGGCTGAATGTGGTTGAGCTCATTAATGTGACCTGTGAGCGGAATCATCACTTCAGGTTTTGCATCGATGCCT
>CAZDIS010000051.1:0-15578 GCA_964505585.1 uncultured Pelolinea sp.
TGCATACGAATGATTTTATCTCCTCATCCGTTGCGCTAAATCATTGAAACCAAGATAAATAACGTTGGGTTTTGTTTCTCAATCCAACATCATCAATAATTTTTACTGTCGGGACTTAAGCGCTTCGTAGAGGGCAATGGAGCCGGAGACAGCCGCGTTAAGTGAGTCAACCTGGCCGACCATGGGGATATAAGCGATATGGTCACATTTTTCACGCACCAGGCGCCGCAACCCGCTCCCTTCACTGCCAACGACAATCGCAAGATGGCCGCTGAGGTCGATCTGTGAAAGCTGCTGTGCGTCCTGGTCCATATCTAAACCAACTACCCACGCATTTTCATCTTTCAGACGATCGATCGCCTGGCTGAGATTGATCTGTGCAATGCGCATATGTTCACTGGCACCTGAGGAAGCATTTACCACAGCCGGTGTAACATCCGCGCTGCGCCGTGCAGGGATCAGGACACCGTGCACACCAAAGACTTCAGCTGAACGGATGAGTGTCCCCAGATTCTGCACATCCTGTACTTGGTCCGCGATTAGCAGGAAAAGCGGCTCATTCCGTCCGCGCCCATAATCAATGATGGTTGCCAGGTCAGAGTATGGATACGTATCAACCTGCAGGGCAACACCCTGATGGTTCTGGTGAATATTCTCTAATCGACTTTTATCAACTTTTTCAATGTTTAGTTGTGATTTTCGCGCGAGCGTGATAATTTCCTGCATCCGCCCTTTATGGTCAGACCCTTTATTGATCAGGAGTTGGAAAAAATGCCTGCGATCTGCACGCAGGCACTCATATACAGGGTTTCGGCCGGTGATCCACTCGTTCATTTCCAGGACCAGGAGGAACCGCCTTTGGCGTCCTCAACATTTACACCCAGTTCTGCCAGTTGGTCACGAATCATATCGGATAGTTCCCACATCTTCGCTTCGCGAATTTTCGCGCGTACATCAACCAGTAGATCAATAAACGCATCCGCCTGTCCGCCGCCCTGATTTTCACCAATGTGTAGACCCAGAACGGATGTAAGTTTACGGAGTAGATCCTGCGCACCTTTCAAGTCTTCATTTGTCGCCCCGTTCGCGCGTAGTTGATTGGTAACGCGGACCAGTTCAAACAGATATCCGAGCGCGCCAGCCGAATTAAAATCATCATCCATGGCATTCTCAAATCCATGTTCAGTTTTCGCCATCTGGTCAGCCAAAACCTGCCTATCATCTTCGGATATACCATCTGCATCCAGTTGCGCCGGTTTTAAAGCGGAAGCAAGGCGTTCCAGTGCCTTTTCCGCCTGGCCGATGACCTCATCATTAAAAGTGAGCGGATTGCGGTAGCCCGAATTAAGTACCATCATCCGCAACGCATTGGCTGGATATTTGGAGAGAAATTCCGCGATAGTGATCAGATTGCCAACCGATTTGGACATTTTTTCTCCGCTCAATTGAAGCATGCCATTATGCATCCAATAGCGTGAGAATTGTTTATCTGTCAACGCTTCGGTCTGAGCGATCTCATTCTCGTGGTGAGGGAATATGAGGTCGTTTCCTCCTCCGTGAATGTCGATCTGTTCACCAAGATGGTTGACGCTCATTGCTGAACATTCAATATGCCATCCGGGCCGGCCCATTCCCCAGGGGCTTTCCCACGCCGGTTCACCTTCTTTGGCTGCCTTCCATAGCGCAAAATCCATCGGATTTTCCTTGCGGGTATCTACGCCAATACGGGCTCCTGCCTGCATATCATCTAATTTACGGCCGGATAACTTGCCGTAACCTTTTAATTTTTCAACACGAAAATACACATCTCCTTCAACGGGATATGCAAAACCTTTTTTAATCAGACCTGAGATCATTTCTAAAATGTTATCCATTTCGGTCGTAGCGCGCGGATTGAGTGTGGCTGGCAGTATATGGAGGTCAGCGAGATGCTGATTGTACTGATCAATATATTTCTGGGCGAGGTCATATGGATCAACATTTTCATCATTGGCTCGTTTTATGATCTTGTCATCAACGTCAGTGTAATTCATAACATGCCGTACCTCATATCCACGGTATTCGAGGTAGCGTCGGATGATATCGAAAACCAACGAAGACATCGCGTGTCCTACATGCGCGTTGTTGTAAACAGTTGGTCCGCATACATACAATCGCACCTTGTTTGGTTCGATGGTTTCAAACGGTTCTTTTTTTCTCGTGAGGGTGTTATAAATTTTTAATCCCATTAATTATTTCTCCTGCGTTTGTATTACTTTTTATTCCCGACCTCAGGCTTGGAAAAGATCATTCGCCCGGCCGCGGTCTGTAATACTTTGGTTACAGATACATTGATCTCTTTCCCAATAAATCCGCGTCCATCTTCGATCACAACCATCGTGCCATCTTCCAGATAACCAACGCCCTGACCGGATTCTTTTCCTTCCTGGATGACCCGCACCTGCAGTCCTTCACCGGGAAGCAGGATCGATTTAACCGCGTTCGCAAGTTCATTGATATTGAGGACATGCACCCCCTGTAATTCAGCTACGCGGTTCAAATTGAAATCATTGGTCAATATCGGCGCGTTCATCTGCCTGCCTAGCATCACCAGTTTTTCATCGACCTCACGGACGCCTTCAACATCAATATCTGCGATGGTAGTCTTAATGGAACGGTCTTTCTGTAGTTCAGCGAGAACTTCCATGCCGCGGCGGCCACGCTGTCGCCGTAGGTTTTCAGCTGAGTCGGCAATATATTGCAATTCGTTGAGAACAAATCGTGGAATGACAAGATTTCCGGGAAGAAATCCGGTTTTTGCGATATCGACAATGCGCCCGTCAATAATGACACTGGTGTCAATCAGAATCGATTTGTCGTGCCCCCATTTCTCTTCGCCAGATCTTTGCGATTTTTGCCCCCGTTTAAGAAATGGGATCGCTTCACGAAATTCCCCCTGGCGGCTGACGGCGATAACGACACCAAGGTAACCAAAAAGGACCGCGGCAGCAAAGGGTAAAATGCTGCGGAAAGGATTCGGCAGTGTCATGATCGGGATCGTTGCGAGGGCGGCGATGATCAAACCCGCGATAAGACCGACCATCGCAGAAACCAGCGTCGGCCCGGATACTTTTGTGAGGTAGGCGCGGGCTTCTATCACTGGAAAAAGCGTGATATGCGGGGTAAGTAGAAATCCAAGCGCCCCTAATATAGCCGCTCCGCCAATAGCATATGGGAGCGTTGATATTTCACTATTGATGATCCCGGTTATTTGATCCCCCAGGAAAAATCCAGCTAATCCAAAAATGATAAGTCCTAAGATACGAAAAATAATTGCAGTCGTCTTCATAATAAATTCCTTTACAAAATGTGTTAACGTTCAAAATAATTTCAATATGATAAATTTGATATTATCATGGTGCTATACAATAGTCAAATAAACGTTCTATTAACTTTATTTTTACAAATAAACATATTTTTTAAATTTCCAATCCATGTTTTATCGCCAGAATGGCTGCCTGTGTACGGTCTGAAACCTGAAGCTTAGCCAGGATCGAGCTGATGTGGTTTCGCACAGTGCCTTCTGACAGGAATAACCGTTCCGCGATCTCAGTGTTCGAAAAGCCTTTCGCGAGTTCTTTAAGCACGTCCAACTCTCGATTGGTAAGCTTTTCACGCAGATTCGCGGAAGGAAGACTGCCACCGGTAACGGCATGATCCATCACACGCCCGGCTACCTTTGGATCAAGAAAAGTATTCCCTGCCATTGTTCCTTTGATCGCGTGAATGATCTCCTCCCTTTGCGCATCCTTTAAAAGGTAACCGCATGCGCCTGCCCGGATGGCATCAAAAAGCCAATCATCATGATCATAAGTCGTCAGGACAAGCACTTTTACATCCGGATAGTTGCGCACAATCTCACTGGTTGCTTCAATCCCATTCATTACCGGCATTTTCAGGTCCATTAGCACCAGATCCGGTTTAGATTTCTCGATCAATCGCAAGGCATCATAGCCATTTTCAGCGATGCCGATCACATCAATACCCTGATCAAGCTCCAGTAGCATTTGCAGGCCTTCTCGCACCAGTGCCTGATCATCACAAATGAGTACTTTAATCATTTTCAACCTCCAAGCTGACGAATACGATTGTTCCCTTTCCAGGAGTCGCATCAATTTTCAGCTGGGCGCCGACCAACCCTGCCCGTTCCCGCATGCCCAGCAACCCAAAACCTCTTTGTCCATGGTTTTTTGGATTAAAACCGATTCCATCATCTTCGATTACTAATTTAAGTAAATCCGCTTCCTGTGATAAAAAGACACACACCGTAGAGGCCTGGGCATGCTTAACAACATTCTCCACGGCTTCCTGCGCAATTCGGTAGATAGCATGCTGGGTTTCTCTCGGCGGTTCTTTAATGCCCATATCTATATCCCCATTTAATTCAATGTGCGCGCGTTCCGCTGCAGACTGCGCCATGTGCTGTACAGCCATAGCGAAGCCAAGATCATCCAGCGGGCTGGCGCGAAGCGATTTAAGGGTGCGGCGTGTCTCCTGCGTGCCGGAACGTGTAATATCTAGAGCATTGTCCAGCATTGCCTGCGCTTTCTCGCTATCCACAGTCCAATAGGCTTTAATCGTTTCCAGCTGCAAAGAAAGAGCTGTCAGTGAGTGGGCGAGGGTGTCATGCAATTCACGCGCAATGCGGTTGCGTTCACGGCTGATCGTCAATTCTTCCAGGGTTTGTGCGCTGCGTCTCAGCTTTGCGTTCGCACTGCGCAGGTCGCGCTGCTGGGTACGGACCATATCCATCATCCGGGTAATAAAAAAGCCCACAGAGAGAAAACTGACAATCCTTACCAAATTGAGGATGGTAAATAATGTCAGCAGCTGTGGCCGATCAGGCGCGATGAAAAAAACAATGAATAACTCAACCAACGCAACAGCAATACTGTACAGCGCCACTTCAAGAAAACGAAATTGCCAGGCGGTGAGCACTAAACCAATAAAAAGTACAGGAAACATCCGCAGCGCCATGCCCTCAGCATTGGAAAGCGGACCAGGCGGCAAGCGTGGAGCGATCACATGGTTCATTAATATAGGAATTACCGAAATAAAAATGATGAAGACCACGTAGTATAACTTACCCAATTTTTGAAACCCAAAATCCCAGGCTGAAAAGATGATAAATATGGCGGCCGCGATAAAGTTCGCAAAATAATAGGGTGGTAGAGGTCGGCGCGGGCCAGCCCGTAAGAAAAACATATCCACAAAGGATAAGGCCATGATATACACGAGCCATATCCAGCCAGCAAAGCGGATGGTACGTTTATTCAGGTTGTCTTCTTGATTCACTTGCATAATTCCATCTTATCATCGATCTATCAGTACGCCTTGGTGCCGCAATCACTTTTCTGATGGAAAAGCATGACAGCCGTCATGGATAGTCTAATCACATGTCTTGCATTTTCAGAAAAGGCGTGAGCGAAGACACTTCGCTAAAAATCCGTGGCGGTCTATACTGGTGCCATGGAAACAAATTTACGCGTGGAAAATTCTGTTATTCCAATCGAATTTATAAAACTCATGGTCGTTGGCGCGTCTGGCACCATCATTGACTATCTGATTCTTGCCTTCTTGATCCAATCGGGTTGGCGGACGTTTACTGCCAGCGTCTTCTCATATTCGATTGGCATAATGAACAATTTCCTTTGGAATAACCACTGGACATTCAAAGAATACCAATCCAATCAGAAGCTGGAGAAGTTTTACAAATTTGTGATCAACTGTTTGGTTGGGTTGGGAACAAACGCTGTGATCGTTCTGGTCCTTTCTCAAAAGCTTGCAGGATCAACTGGTTTGGCAGGATTTCACCTCCTGTTTGCAAAAGCCATTGCAACCGTGGTTGTAGTGGTGTGGAATTTCATCGCGAACAAATTTTGGAATTATAACATTGGCAAGAATTAAGGAGAAAAATATGAAAAAAAATAAGATGAAAAAAGGAAACTGGTTGGAGCAAGTACTTGTCTGGCAAATCACACCTGTCCATCTATTCATCATGTCATTCATGGGAATTTCTCTCTTCTTGCACTTCTACAAAATCAGTGCTATCGGGAACGCGAATTCGTACTATACTGCCGCTGTTAAAAGTATGTTGGTTTCTTGGAAGAATTTTTTCTTTGCCGCGGCTGAGCCGGGGGGTTCTGTAACTGTCGATAAACCACCATTGGGATTATGGATCGAGACTGCCTTTGCCTATGTTCTGGGCGTAAATGGGATCGCCGTTTCTCTGCCGAATATTCTTGCAGGCGTATTTTCAATTCCATTGATCTACCATCTTACAAAGAAATACTTCGGCCCATTATCTGGCATAGTTGCCGCTCTTACATACGTTTTTACACCAGTTGTTCTGGCAGCGGATCGCAACAATACGATCGATGGTATGTTGGTTTTCTCCTTGCTTCTGGCTGCCTGGGCATTCATTAAAGCAACAGATACAGGAAAATTTAGATTTTTAATCATAGGATCAGTTATTGTTGGTCTCGGATTTAATATCAAAATGCTGCAAGCATATTTAGCATTGCCTGCATTACTCCTGATGTTTCTTTTTGGATCGCATTTATCATGGGGGCTCAGGATGTTTTATAGTCTGATTAGTGTCATTGTGATCTTGTCTGTTTCACTTTCGTGGGCTGTGGTCGTTGATCTTGTGCCCGCGGACGAACGTCCTTACATTGGAAGCAGCGAGAATAATACAGTAATGGAATTGATTATCGGTCATAACGGATTGGCACGATTATTCGGAAAACAAAAATACACCCGGCCAATCGGGATCGATAGCGCAGGCGGCATAGCGCCAGATAGACCAAATTTTCCGCCCATTGACCAACCGGATGGAAACGGGCAGGCATTACCTGCTAATGGGCAAACACGGCAACCAGGGTCGCAGCAGCCACAGGCCACAAAAGTTGCAGGAAATGCGTTCAGCCGCGAAACAGGAGCACCGGGGATCTTCCGCTTGTTTCAAGCGCCATTGGGTAAAGAAATGAGCTGGCTGCTTCCTTTCGCCCTCTTCAGTCTGGTTGTGATCACGTTCTCTCAACCCATATCCTTGACTAAAATGACCCAAATTCATAAAGGTATGATTCTGTGGGGCGGATGGCTGCTGACCTGTATCATTTTCTTCAGTATGGCAGATTTCTTCCATGCTTATTACATGATCATGCTCGTGCCCCCTCTCACTGTTCTTACCGGTACCGGCGTAGGATGGATAACCAGCAAGTCGCAGAATGGGAACTGGAAAATTGGGGTGGGAGTTTTCGCGCTGTCGCTGACCCTCCTCTACCAAATCTATTTGGCGAACGCATTCATCAGCTTCCCGCTCTGGTTATTTGTTCCTATGGCAGTATTTGCGATTTCAAGTACGGCATTGTTGTTTATTCAGAAAGAGCGAAGCAGGCCATTGATCATATTGCTGCTCTTCCTCTCTGTCCTGTTTATCCCTGCCTGGTGGAGCGTCCAGACGGTTTTAGATGACAATCCGCACAATGGTCTGCCCTCAGCCTATAATGGACAGGACGCTCAAATTAATCAACCACCGGCTGAAAGAGAGGATAATTCCCACCAGGACGCGTTGATCCAATTTCTGGATCAGAATACCACCCATAGCAAATACCTGGCAGCGGTACAGCGTGCCAACGATGGCGCTCCCTTCGTACTGGCAACTGGACGCCCTGTTTTATATATGGGAGGATTTACAGGATCAGATAATGTCGTGAGTGTGGACGATCTGCAATGGATGGTACACAGAGGAGAATTAAACTATATATTATTTAGTGGGGCGAACGATCGGAACCAGGCGATCCACCAATGGGTTCGGAAATCCTGTTCCGTGGTAGAGGAATTCAGTACCAGACGGCCTGACCAAAAATCCTTACAGGATGGTCCACGGCAAACACAATCGGTTTTATTTGACTGCAGCAAAAATTAAATTGACAGTGGACAGGGCGCGTGCTAAAATTCGTGTCTGCACGCCCCCATCGTCTAGCGGCCCAGGACGTAGCCCTCTCAAGGCTAAAACAGGGGTTCGATTCCCCTTGGGGGTACTAAAACCGCATAACGCGGTTTTTTCTTTTTTTCTGCCAGTATAATTGAACAGAAATAATTACTGGTTCATTGTTTTGGTATTTAACTGTGTGTATTTATCAGCATATTTGAGGAAAAACATTATGGCATTTTTAGAAGAATGCATCGAATTTTGCGGACCGGTCTGGGAACACTGGATCCATCACCCATGGATCGAGGCACTGCTGGCGGGAAATTTATCTGAAGAACGCTTCAATTATTGGATGGTGCAAAATCTTTCTTACCTTGGAAATACTGTCGCCGAATTAGCATACCCAAAAGTGCCCGCCCACAGCCAGTTTATCAAGGTGAGGCAGGAATACAAACAAAAAACTGCTGAATCGCGTGTGGAGTTGCGTTTATTAGAAGAATTTGGTGAATTCGCGCAAAGCCGCTGGGCGGCCCGTCCAGCACGGGAAGGGTTGGTCAATTTCTGGGTGCGCACTGCTTATGAAGGCAGCTTTGGCGATATCTGCTGCGCCCTTTATGTGTGCCATTCATTCCCGATCACATTCGGCGAGCGATACAAGGAAGAGCAGCCAAAAAACCTGTCCAAGAATCAGCGTGACTGGGTAGAGCAGTGGATCGACCCGCTGATCGAGAAGCAGCGGCAGGCGACTGTGGCCGGCATCAACGAATACGGTGCAAAAAGCACGCCCTTTGAGCAGCAAAAGATGAAATGGCACTTCCTGCGCGGCACGCAGTACCAGATTGGCACATTTGACGCTGCATGGAACCTATCAGATCCGTGGTATGGCGAGGGCGAAGAACAAGGTGTCCTGGCAAAGCCGCCGAAATAGAACTTGGAAAAACATTTATCAAGGTAACGCTGGAGGGCCGTTCAGGTGCCTCCAGCTTTTTATGTTAGTTTGTAGAGTTGCTGTGCAACACCGCTTTGAATCTTCTCCCGATCTGCCGAATTCACAACCACCTGCGCGATATTATCCAGGTTGACCTGCGGATCAGAAACGGAGAATGGATGGTCGCTACCAAACACGAGATGATCATCGCCGATAAGACTGCGTAGTGCGAGCAGGGCTGGCTCGTAATAGACCAGCGCGTCCATATACAGGAGCTTGAGGTATTCACTGGGCGCTTTTGGCAGACGCGCGTGAATTTCCGGGTCTGACCGCCAGGCCGCATCCAACCGGCCTGCAAGATAGGGGATAGTTCCGCCACCGTGGGCAGCGATCATCTTTAGACCAGAAAATTCTTCCAAAACGCCGCCAAAGACCAAACGCGCCATGGCAACGGTGGTTTCCACCGGAAAGCCAAGACCCACCGGAAGCGTATGGCGGTAGCCCTGAAGCTGCTCGATGCCAATGCCATCACGCGGATGGACGAAGATCGGCAGCGCGGCCTGCTGCAGTTCGCGCCAGAAGGGGCGCAGATCGGGATGATCAAATGGCAGCCCGAGAATCTGCGGACCGGTGATTATCCCAACCAGATCAGGATGATCATCAATGAAATGAAGCTCTTCCAGCACCGCGTCCATCGCACGGGCGGGTAGGACACCCATCGCAACCACACGCCCGCCAGATTGGGCACACAGATCAGCAAGCGATTGGTTGACCAACCGCGCAGCTTGATCAAACGCGGAATCTGTGAATGGATCCATCCATGGATTGCCGAGAGAGACCACAGACTGGGAAATACCAAACCGATCCATGAATGCGATCTTCTCAGAAAGCATCCAGTATTCCCGTCCAATCATGCGCCCGCCCACGCCGCCAGGCCCAACCTCTTCCGGGAAAATAACGAATTCACGCTGCGCGCCATGGTTGATGACAAGCGGAATCTCATCTCTCATCTGGAGAAGCTCGAGATACGGCGCCGGGTAAATGTGGGTGTGGATATCGATCAACGGAATATCTTGCTTTTGTGTTGTTTGAATTTTTTTCACGGTCTCGATCTCATTTCTCCAGGATTGCCGGGCGTTTATATGTCTTTCCATACAGTCCTTGGATGGGCATCACTGGCCATCCCTCAATTTCCGTCACGATCTCAACTCCGCCCTCCCCCACAAAGATCGTATCTTCTGATTTCACCCCGGCCAGGGTTGGGTTCCAGGTAAGAAAGTGACCCTGATGAATAACTTCCTGCGAGTCAGGCACGGCGGTAAATTCGCGTGGTTCATATCCCGCGATACCGCCCTGATGCAGTATGCGCCACTCTTCTGGATAACCTTTTTTGCTATACGCATCCTGCGCTACAGCAAACACCTCTCCCAGCGTCGTGCCGGGGGTGGAGCTGCTGATGCAAGCCGCGTCGATCTCGGCCACCGCACGGGCGCGCTGCTGCATATCTTCAGGTATTGGGCCAAAGTGGATTAAGCGGGTAAGGTTGCTGACCAACCCCTGGCGCCGGCCGCACAGGACGACCAGCGCAAACTTTTCCAGTTTCTTCGCGGTCGGCAAGGGATGGCGGTAAGTGAAAATGCGCTGATCGGTGCCAACCAGGTTGACAACCGGGCGAATGCCGCGCTGCTCAACCGCGCTGGATAGCAAAGCCGCAATCGCATGCTCTGTCATACCGGGCAGGATGGCGTGCATGGTCTCAGCCATGGCAGCAGCGCAATCCATGCAGAGCTGTTTCATACGCGTGACTTCGAGCGGTGAAAGCTGCGCGCGCAGTCGCGCGACAGGTTCAGAGAGATCGACCGCGCCAGGGAAGGCACTATCCGCGCCTACTTGCAAGCCGGTTGTGAGATGCGTAAGCGCATCCCCTTCATACCAGGGATGCGTCACGAATTGCCAGCCCTGGCTGGCGAGTGCTTCTTCTTCCGCGAGACGCGATTCTTCCGTCTTCGACGTCAGCAGATAGTGGTCATTCTTTGTGATCAGCAAAAAAGCGCTGCCAAAGGCCTCGGCAGAATTGGTGGCGGAGTTCGCGCCGCAGGTTGCCCAGGCGAAACTGGATACGCGCCGCAGCAGGATTGCATCGAGTTGATGCTGATCCAAAAGTTCGCGGGTTTTCATCAGTTTAGTTTGACATTCATTCATTCGAGCATCTCCTGCTTCATATTACTAATTTCCGCATTTTCTTTCGCTATCCATCAGTATAGCTGAAGGTCAATAAAATTAATCAAACAGATCACATTACCAATTGGTTTATAATCACCCCTTGCAGGTAGATATGACACCAAGCGAACATAAGATACGTCTAACGACACTGGCCACCTGCTCGGGTTGAGCGTCCAAGTATAGCGCGGATGCGCTGGCGCAGGTTCTGCGCCCCATCAAGGACATCTTCACACAGCAGGATTACCCGGACCTGATCGCGGGGCTTGAAGCGCCGGATGATGCTGCCGTGTGGAAACTGGACGAAGAACGCGGGCTGGTGATCACAACCGACTTCTTCACCCCGATCGTGGATGACCCGTATGATTACGGGCAGATTTCGGCTGCCAACAGCATCTCGGATATTTACGCCATGGGTGGGACGCCATTTATGGCGCTCAACATTGCCGCCCTGCCCCCCAATCTGCCCTATGAGATATCAACCGAGATCCTGCGCGGCGGGGCTGACAAAGCCAAGGAAGCCGGCGTGGTAATTGCGGGCGGGCATACCATCCAGGACAAGGAACCGAAGTATGGCCTGATCGTACTGGGAATCGTGCCACTGAAGAACGTGTTGATCAAAGGCGGTATGCGGGCAGGAGACGTACTATTCCTTAGCAAACCGATCGGCAGCGGTGTCATCGCCACCGGTATCAAGAAAGAGATTGCCAGCGCAGATGAAGCAGAAGAAGCGATCGACTGGATGAAGCGGCTCAATAAAGATGCAGCGCAGATCGCGAGCACCTGTTCCGCCACTGCCGCAACAGACATCACCGGATTCAGCCTGATGGGGCATGGCTGGGAAATGGCCAGCGCCTCCAGGGTTGGGCTGCGCATCCGCTTCGCGGATGTACCGCTTTACAGCGGCACGACGCGCCTGGCAAAAGAGTGGTGTTTTGCCGGCGGCGCTTTCACTAATAAAGAATTCTATGGCCCCCATGTTCACTTCGATGACGCAATCACTGAAGAACAACAAATGATCCTGTTCGACCCGCAGACCAGCGGCGGATTGCTGCTGTCAATCCCGGCCGAGAACACGGATGATTGTCTGCAGACCGCAAAACAATTGGGCATCCCGCTATGGCAGATTGGGGAAGTGACTGACAGCGGAAAAATTGAAGTGATCTAAGACAATATCATGCTAAAAGCCAGCCAGTTGGCTGACTTTTTTTATTTTACTTTCCCGGTTTTACCCCATCTGGAATCAGCGCCTTGTAGGTCTTGCCCGCCATAGCCTCATCAAACTCTGCCCGAATGGCGCTCACAAGCGTTGGATCGGAGTACAGCGCTGCCGCGCTGAGCGCGAGCGCACGGGCGGCATGCAGCATGCCTTTGTGGCCGATCCCCATACCCCCCGCCGCGGTATTGACCCAGGAGTGGCCGGGGGTGCAGGTGGGGAAACAGGCGGTGTTGAGTTCGCCGGTTGGCGCGCACTGGCTCAGGTCACCGACATCGGTGGCGCCTTTGTAGATGATGCCTTCATCCAATGCAGGGAAATTGGCCGCCAATAGGGGCTGGCTGGCATGTTCGCGCAGCAGGTCTGCCTGCGGTTTGGCTAATCCATCCGCCTCGATCTTCTGCTCGATGTAGGCGCCGTTATCAGCGCCAAAAGCATCATTGACCTGCTGGGCGAATTGCAGGTCCTCTTCAGAAAAAGGCGTCGGCCCGAGCGCGTCAAGCGCAGCCACCATCAGATCCGCGATGCGATAGTTGGGGAGCATGCTGGCATATCCGCTTTCAAATTGCTCGGTAAAAGTAGTCTTGGTCATCAGCGCCGCGCCGCGGGCGATATTGCGCAGCCACTCGGCCAGTTCAACCAGATAATCCGCTCGTTCAGCGCGCAGGATGTAATACACTTCTGCGGTCTCAGGGACGATATTGGGCGCCTGGCCGCCATCGGTGATGATGTACTGGATACGGGTGCCATCAAGCACGTGTTCGCGCATATAATTCGCGCCAACATTCATCAGCTCAACCGCGTCGAGGGCGGAGCGTCCAAGATGGGGCGCGCCACCGGCATGCGATGACTTGCCATGGAAACGGAACTTGGCGGAGGTGACCGCCACGCAGGATCCCTTGGAAGCGGTATTGATATAACCCGGATGATAGGTCAGGGCGGCATCAACATCATTGAATAATCCATCGCGCGCCATGAAAACTTTACCGCCACCGCCCTCCTCAGCCGGGGTGCCATAATAGCGTACAGTGCCAGATATATTATTCGCTTCCATCCAATGCTTAACAGCAGCAGCTGCCGCAGCGCTGGCAACACCAAGCATGTGGTGGCCGCAGCCATGGCCGGGGCCGCCTTCAACGGCGGGCTTTTGATACGGTTCCGCAAGGTTGGATAAACCTGGCAAAGCATCATACTCGCCCACAAAAGCAATCACGGGGTTTCCGCTGCCATACTCAGCCACGAAAGCGGTTGGCATATCAGAAACCCCCCGCTCCACAGAAAAGCCCTCGCCTTCCATATAATCCGCGAGTAAGTTTGACGCGAATTCTTCTTCCCAGTAGATCTCAGGACGGGCCCAGATCTGGTCTGCCATGCGGGTGAACTGGTCCGCGTGTTGATCGATCCAGGGTAATACTGCCTGTTTGTGAAATGTATAGTTCATATCTCCCTCACACTTGGTTTGAATGTATTTAATACAAGGAATAAATTAATTATATACGCCAGTGTCTTTTTTTCTCTTTGATCGTCATTCCCCTAAGCCATATTCACGATAGATGGCAGAGAGATCACAACCACAGGTCTGCTGTGCAATATCGAGTAAATCATTCGGCGCAACCACCTGCCAGCGGTATGCCGCAACATAATCACGGAGGAACTGGTTGAACCCATCTTCGCCCATCGCCGTTTGCATATCAGCAAACATCAACGCGCCTCGCCCATAGATGATCGCGCTGTATTCCGAGCCCTGGTAGGCCGGCGCGGGCAAGCCGATCGAGATCTTCTCACGCCCGACACGGCCCCAGCGGTCATCGAACGAGGATTTGAAGTTTTCCGCATCCTGTTCGCCATATCGGTCACGATAATAAAGATATGTGGCATACTGCACCAGACTCTCATCCTGCCAGGGATGGTCAATCTGGTCATTCATCACCTGGGCATAGAACCACATATGGGCAACCTCGTGCGCGGTGGCTGCCTCAAGGAAAACCGTACCTGGCAATCCGCCGCTGAGCTTGTAATCCGGATCATATAGATACAGCCCCAGGGCGGTAATACTGGAATATTCCATCCCGCCTGCCTGCATAGGTGTGCTGACCAGGTCCAGCTCGGTATATGGATAAGGACCAAAGCGCTGATTGTAACTTTTAAGCGCATGGTTTGCAGTCTCGAGCACCATGTTGCCTGCCGCACGGTAGGGCTCCGGAAAATAGCTGGTGATGGTCACGCCATCCACTTCTACACTCTCACTCACGAAATCAGGGCTGGCAGCAAGATAGAACTCGCGCTGTGGGCCGGCCTGATAGGTGACTACCTGGCGATCTGATTCCGTAAACCCATCCACCTGTTGGCCGCCCGCGGCGATGACAAAATCAGCCGGCGCATCCACAGTGACCGTAAAGAAAGATGCGTCCGAAAAGATCACGTCCGCATTACGGGGCGGCGCTTCCACGTTCCAGCCCTCATGATTGAAGACAGGAATGATAGGGAAGAAAGCATCCAGCGCGAGGATATTATCCGAATAAACATACAGACCATAGTTGCCTCCCATCTGTGAGGGGACAACGGCATCAATCTGCATTTCCACTGTCGTGCTTTTCCCGGGATCCAACGCCTGCGGTAGATCGATCCGCATCACCGAATTCTCATATTCAAGTAACGGATTAACCGTCTGTCCATCCACGCGCACATCCGACACACCCAGATAGTCACCGCCCATGTTGGGGATCAGCTTGAAATAGATTTCTTTCAAGGCTTCAGATTCTTGATTGGTGTACACCACCTGCTCAGACCCTGAAACGCGGAAAAGTTCATCCTCAGGGTTAAGTGAGATTTCAAGTGTGTAAATTGGCGCGCCTTCAAGCCGATCAAGATCTGCTCGGAACGTCGGCAGAAGATTATTTGGGGGAATAATATTTTTTTCGTCTGTCCGGCTTTCTCGAAATGCGGATTCAGGTGTATTAGCTGAAGGAAAAGTTTCCGGCAGGCATGAGGTCGTGAGAAATAAGAGCACGATTATTGATCGTAATATCTCTCTTCTTTTCATACAGCACCCTCCCGCCTTACACTCTTCGTTTCGTTCAATGGAGATATACCTCCGCTAGGATCATAGAATAAGCATAATTCGATCTATTTGCTATAGTAATCGGTACTCCAATCCTCAATTCACATTTTTCATCGTTCGGTTTCGGATTGTGTGTCATTTTTTCTGTAAAAGTGATCAAAGATCCCTTCAGAATTTG
>CAZDIS010000052.1:0-15457 GCA_964505585.1 uncultured Pelolinea sp.
AAAATTAAATCAGATCGGATCATTAACTGAAACCATTGAATCCGTCGCATTATGCCAGAGACATGGATGGACCGCAATTGTGTCCCATCGTTCCGGTGAGACTGAAGACACAACCATCGCCGACCTGGCAGTGGCACTCAATACCGGCCAGATCAAGACCGGTGCCCCTGCCCGCTCAGACCGCGTGGCGAAATACAACCAGCTGCTGCGTATTGAAGCCGAACTTGGCGATACAGCGGAATACGCTGGATGGGGTGCATTGAAAAATTAATTAAAAAGAATTAGCCCCTGGAGCAGCTTCTTAGCGAAGCTGCTTTTTTTTACGTCTGCTCTAAAGCAAATTCAACAGCACTGAGGGCATGTAAATAGGTCGTATCGAAGATTGGCACATCGCAATCATCTTGATCGACCAGCAGCGGAATTTCTGTGCAGCCCAGAATAATGCCTTCCGCGCCATTTTGATGCAGATTATCCATAATGCGTAAGAATTGTGCTTTACTTTTCGCTTCGATCCTGCCAACCACCAATTCTTCATAGATAACACGGTCAACGATCTTTCGGTCATCCTCATCTGGAATAAGTGTGGTAATGCCGAACTGATCACTTAAACGTCCGGAATAAAAATCCTTCTCCATTGTAAAGCGCGTGCCTAACAGGCCCACACGCTTGATGCCCTTATCTGCGATCTTTTTAGCTGCAGCATCTGCGATATGCAGGACGGGAAGCGTGACCGCCTCCTGCACAGCAGCATACATCAAATGCATGGTATTCGTCGCGATCAAGATACAGTCCGCGCCGCCAGATTCCAATTGGCGGGCGCAGCGAACCATTTCTCCTGTTGCCTCATCCCAGCGTCCTTCCGATTGCATCTCTTCAATCGGTGCAAAATCTACTGAAAGCATCAGGATTCGCGCCGAGTGTAGCCCGCCAAGTTTATTTCGGGTGACCTCATTGATGATGCGGTAATATTCCAGCGAAGATTCCCACGACATTCCGCCAATGATCCCGATCGTTTTCATATTCACGCCTCCAATTTTGCCCTGGCCTGTTCCCAGACCTGTGTGAACATCGCTGGTGTCAGGCGTCCTGTTTGTGTGTTCTGCCGGCTGGGGTGATAAGATGCCAATAGCCACACAGGCGATGCGTCCCACATTAAAAGCGCATTATGGGCGAATTGTGGCCGCTTCCGGCTCAGCTCACCAAATTTATCCTGCAGTAAATCATAAGCATTTCGAAAAGCCACGCCGCCCAGCGCGACAACGCCCTCTAAATTCTTCAATAACTGCATTTCCTGCGCGCCGTAGGGCAGGCAAGTTTTTTCTTCAACGCGCGTGGGTTTATTCCCCGGCGGTGCGCAGCGGCAAACGGCGGTGATATACACATCATTCAAGGTCAGGCCATCACCCACCTGTTTGGATTTCGGCTGGGAGCAAAATCCAGCGCGATATAAGGCTGGAAATAAGAAATCCCCGGATGCGTCTCCGGTGAACATGCGCCCAGTACGGTTAGACCCATGTGCACCGGGTGCCAGACCGATGATCATCACGCGCGCCTGATGGTCGCCAAATCCCGGGACTGGTTTTCCCCAGTATGGCTGGTCAGCATACGCTTTCCGTTTCTTCTTTGCCACCTCCTCCCGCCAGCTCACCAGCCGCGGGCATTTCCGGCAGGAAACGACCCTGCGGTCATGATTTTTCCACAATAATTCGTATTGGTTTGTCATAGGATCAGCATCGCGTCTCCGAAAGAATAAAATCGGAATTCATTTTCAATGGCGTATTGATAGCAGCGCTGGATATTCTCTAGACCCGCAAACGCGCTCACAAGCATTAAAAGGGTAGATTTTGGTAAATGAAAATTAGTGATCATGCCGTCTATCACCTTAAAATCATACCCGGGAGTGATGAACAGGTCGGTCGGACAGGTAAATGCCCGCAAGTTCCCCTGCGCATCCCGATAACGATCAGCCGTCTCAAGTGTTCGGACGGAGGTCGTGCCGACTGCGATCACCCGCCTGCCTTCAATTTTTGCCTGGTTGATCATTTCCGCTGCTCCCGCATCCATCCGGCACCACTCGGTATGTATCTCGTGTGCTTCGATCGCTTCTTCAGTTACTGGAGCAAACGTGTCCAACCCAACATGCAGCGTGATTTCAGTGAAATAAATCCCATTCTGTTTAAGAGAATGGATCAACGCCTGCGTGAAATGCAGTCCCGCGGTTGGAGCAGCAGCAGATCCATCTTCCCTGGCATACACCGTCTGGTAACGGTTCTGGTCCTCTAATTTCTCATGAATATAGGGCGGCAGCGGCATCTCGCCCTGCGCGCGCATAAAGGGTTCAACCGCTGAAGAAAAACGGATCAACCGTTTACTGCGTCCCAGGTCTGTAGTGATCTCTCCCACAAGCATATTGCTGAACCGGATGGTTTTACCCGGAAGGAGGTTCTTACCGCCAACCAGCGCTTCCCAGGTTAATGCTTCTCGCTTCTTGAGCAGCAGTACTTCTACTTGGCCGCCTGTTTCCTTTTTCCCAAAGATGCGCGCCGGCAGTACTTTCGTCTTGTTCCAAACAAGCACATCACCAGCACGCAAGAATGACCTTACTTCTCTGAAAATACCAGTGCGGATCGCATCCTCTTCGCGCTTATACACCAGAAGCCGGGAATTATGGCGCGGCTCGATCGGGGTTTGTGCGATGCAATCGGGCGGCAGATCGTAGTTGAATATTTCGGTTTTCACTTTAATCCAGCAATGAGGGTTGCGATCGCGAGGCGAATGGAATGTCTAAGTGTTTATATGCTTTCTTGGTAGCCACGCGGCCCTGCGCGGTCCGATTCAAAAAGCCTAATTGCAGCAAATATGGCTCGACAACATCCATGATCGTGTCCGGCTCTTCACTGATCGAAGCCGCGATCGTGCTCAATCCGACTGGTCCGCCATTATATTTTGTGATGATCGTCGCCAGGACCATACGGTCAATCTCATCCAACCCCAGGTGATCAATGCTCAGCAGGCTTAGTGCCTCTGAGGACGTTTCCCGCGTGATCACGCCATTGCCGCGTACTTCCGCGAAATCACGCACCCGGCGTAAAAGGCGCAGAGCGATCCGCGGGGTCCCGCGCGCGCATTTGGCAATCTCAGCGATCCCCTGATCATCAAAACCTAAAGCCATCAGGCCGGCTGCGCGTTCGATGATCTGCTGGAGTGAAACCTCATCATAATAATCTACGCGGTATATCGCGCCAAAACGCGCCCGCAATGGCGCTGTCACCAGCGCTAAACGTGTTGTCGCGCCGATCACTGTGAACCGCGGAAGCTTTAGCCGTACGGAGCGAGCTGAAGGGCCTTTGCCGATGATGATATCCAGCGCGAAATCTTCCATCGCGGGGTAGAGTACTTCTTCAACTGCCTTTCCCAGGCGGTGTATTTCATCAATGAAGAGAATATCGCCTCCCTGCAGATTGGTCAGGATCGCGGCCAGATCTCCTGGCCGTTCAATAGCAGGACCGGCAGTCACTTTAATATTGACATGCATTTCATTCGCGAGCACATGCGCGAGAGTTGTTTTTCCCAAACCGGGTGGACCATAGAACAAGACATGATCCAGCGCCTCATCGCGCTGGTTTGCAGCAGATATTAAGATCGCCAGGTTCTCGCGCAGTTGATTCTGCCCGATCACCTCGTCCAGCATTTTAGGGCGAATGTTAAATCCGCTGGTATCGTCAGTCTGCTTTTCTGGATTATTTAATCGTTCAGGTGATTTTTGCATTATGCTGTTTTCCTTCAGATATTATACCTATGGATTCTGATTGGAAATCTTTGTGATTTTTTGATATTATCTACATCAATTATTTCAAGGGAGAGACAATGGAAAATGTTTTCCTTTCAGATCATCCGCTGGTCAAGCACAAGATGTCTAAGCTGCGGGATAACCAGACCCAGCCAAAGAAATTCAGGGAATTGATCAAAGAAATTGCCGGGCTGTTGACCTATGAAACAACGGGGGACCTGCTGATTAAAAAAACAGAAGTGGAAACCCCAATTGCCACAGCAAAAGGTGTGGAATTGATCGAAAAGATCGGGTTGGTACCCATCCTGCGTTCTGGTTTGGGAATGGTCCAGGGGGTGTGGGAATTGATGCCTTCCGCGGAAGTGTGGCATATCGGCATCTATCGCGATGAAGCGTCCCTCAAACCAGTTGAATACTACAACAAGCTGCCAGTCAGCCCTACAGTGGGTGTATGCCTCATTTTAGATCCTATGCTGGCGACAGGCGGGTCCGCAACAGCCACCATTGACATTTTGAAACGCTGGGGGGTGCAGCGCATCAAGTTTATGGGCATAATCGCCGCGCCGGAAGGCATTCACGAAGTGCATAAACATCATCCGGAAATACCAATCCATTTAGCAGCGATCGATGAAAAGCTGAACCAGGATGGTTATATTGTCCCGGGTTTGGGCGATGCGGGTGACCGTCAATTCGGAACGGGTTAACTTAAAAAGCTGGCCTTGAGCCAGCTTTTTTTGATTTAGTTAATTATGCTGCGGCTTCGACGATCTTGACAAAATCTTCCGGTTTCAGGCTTGCTCCGCCGATCAGCCCGCCGTCAATATCGCTCATTCCAAAGAACTCGGCAGCGTTATGCGCCTTTACCGATCCACCATACAGGATGCGGATCTTCTGCGCGGATTCATCTCCGAAGAGTGAGGAAAGATTTTTCCGAACTACATTTTTGATAATATCATTTGCCTGTTCGGAAGTTGCCGCTTTGCCCGTGCCAATCGCCCAGATCGGTTCATAAGCAACGATCATACTTTCTGCTTCAGCGCTGTTAATACCCATAAAATCCGCTTTCACCTGGGCGGCTACAACAGATTCCGTCTGCCCGGCTTCGTACTGATCAAGCGTTTCACCCACGCATACAATGGGCGTCAGGCCATTTTCAAGAGCTGCCCCGACCTTTTTATTCACGGTTTCATCCGTTTCATTGAAATAAGCGCGCCGTTCTGAGTGGCCGATGATGACGTAATCACAAAATTCCTTCACCATGTTGGGTGAGACGTCACCGGTGAATGCCCCGGATGCTTCCCAGTGCATATTCTGCGCGCCTAAACCCACTTCGGTCCCGGCCAGCATACCAGACACGACCATTAAAGAGGTAAAAGGCGGGCATAACACACGGTCCACAGTTTTGACCGCTTCCAGTCCCGGCAGCATATCAGCAACCAGAAGCGTTGCTTTTTCAACAGTTTTATTCATTTTCCAATTTCCGGCTACAAGAGGTTTTCGCATATAAGATCTCCAAATAATTGATATCGCCAATTATAAGACGTTATTTTGATAGATAGGTATTAGAATCGTTTTATCGCATTGACGGAAGAAAAATAAACCGTTATCATCAATTAGACTGGGTTGATCGGATAGCTGCAGTTCATTCATTTGAATTGAGGAAAATCCGTACTCCACAGAGCGCGAAACCGGGGAAATCCCGGGATGGGGTAACCTATCGGACAGGGCAACAGAAATATACCGCCTGCAAAGGTAAGGGTGAAATCGCGGTGTAAGAGACCACGGGCAGGCATAGTAATGTGCCTGCCAGGCAACCCCTTTCGGGAGCAAGGTCAAACAGGAACGGTACCACGGGCTGCTCGCCCGACCAGCGCAAGCTGACCGTAACAGGTGGACCGCATAGACAGATAGCTATCCAGGTATGCAGATACCGGACAGAATACGGTTTATAGGTCAACCCAGCCATCGCAAGTAATAGGAGATCGTTATGTCTATCGTGCACAAATTTATTGAGGATGGAAAAAAATATAGATGGCAGGATGTGGCGCAAACGCCTCTGGATATTGAGGGAATTGAGGGTGCGGTAAAGAATGTCCTCATCGGTGATAATGAAGGCGCCCCCCACTTTATTATGCGTTATTTTGAATTAGACCCGGGCGGACACAGCCGCTTAGAACAGCACCCGCATGAACACGAAGTCATCATCCTGCGCGGCAATGGTACTGTCCAGATCGGGGAAGAAAAATACCCTGTTGCCCCTTTTGATGCCGTCTTTGTCGAAGGGAATGAATTACATCAATTCTCAAATGCGTCAGACCAGCCATTCGGCTTTATCTGCATTATCCCGCGTCTGGAAAAGAATTAACCGCTAATTCTTTTCAATGCCGCATGCTAATTAGAAACATATTCTGGAGCATCACATGCCCTACAAGTCAGACCCAAAAGCCCCGCCAACCAAAACAGGCGAGATCATCGCCAACAGTATCACCCATGGATTAGGTTTCGGTTTAAGCATCGCGGGGCTGGTTGTCTTAATTGTGAGGGCCATGAGCCAGGGCAGCGGATGGCACCTGGCAGGCTTTCTGGTATTTGGCATCTCGCTGGTCCTTCTGTACCTGTCCTCCACCCTGTATCACAGTTTTGCGCGTTTCTCAGTCAAGGCGTTCTTCCAGCGTCTCGATCACTCCGCAATCTATTTTCTCATTGCCGGCACGTATACACCCTTCCTGTTCACAACGCTTCGCAATGGCTGGGGTTGGAGTGTTTTCGGCATCATCTGGGGGTTGGCGCTGGTGGGCTTGATCCTGAAATTGGGTTTCAAGACGCGCTTTGAAAAGCCATCCGTATGGCTTTATCTGGCGATGGGCTGGGCAGGTGTGATCGTGTTCTGGCAGGGTCTGGATCAAATGACAACCGCGTCCGTTGTATTTCTGATCCTGGGCGGCGCAGCATATAGTCTGGGCGTGATTTTCTACCGTTGGCGTAAATTGCCCTTCAGCCACGCTATCTGGCACCTTTTTGTTCTTGCGGGAAGTGTTTTCCATTACATTTCGGTGATAAATCTTTTACCAGGTTCCTGATTAGCATCGACCAGTTTTCCCCACCATTCATTTTTGTTATTCACAGCGATATAAAACAGCGGTATTAACACACCGCTGTTATTATTGATCATCCTTGAAGAAATTATCGTTTGGTGAATTAACCAGCTTATTTTCCGCTCTTACGGGTTGCGACATCAAAGACAACCGCGAGGGCCAGCACCGCGCCGCGCACGATGTATTGTGAAGAAATATCAACCCCCATCAAATTCATGCCTGAAGTGAGCGAAGTCATCACCAGCGCGCCAATGATCGAGCCGGTGACTTTCCCAACACCGCCCGCGGAGGAGACACCGCCTACATAAGCCGCGGCGATCGCATCCAGTTCAAACAGCTGCCCAGCGGTGGTGGTAGCGGATTGTAAACGCGAGGCAAACAAGATGCCTGATAAAGCTGAGAGCATCCCCATCGAACCGAAAACGAGGAAAATGATCTTATTGACATTGATCCCGCTCAGCTCCGCTGCTTCAGGGTTGCCGCCAACAGCATAGATGTAGCGGCCTAAAACGGTCTGATTGGTGATGTAATGGTAAACGAGCACAACGATCAAGATCACCACCACCGTCCACGAAATACCGTTGTAACCAGCTAAGATCCAGGTCATGCCAAAGATGAGGATAGCGATAAAAATCTCTTTGAGAATGAATACATTAAGCGGCAGCACTTCAAACGCGTAGGAGATCTTTTTCTTACGGTCTTGAAAATCATTGATAACGAACAGGAGGATTGCCACCAATCCGAGCAGTAGTGTCAGCATGTGCATATCAGGCAGAAAATTCAAGCCGGGAATATCTGGAATATATCCATTTCCGATCGCGTTAAAAGTGTCGTTGGGGATGACGATGGTGCCGGTCTTAAGCGTCACAAGCAGGATCGCGCCGCGATAAGCCAGCCAACCGGCCAGCGAAGCCACAAAGGAAGGAATCCCTACTTTAGCGACTAGGAATGCGGTCAGCATACCTGCCAGAATGCCCATACCCATCACCATCGGAATAACAACGATCACGGGCAGATTCCAGGTGGTCAGGGCAATCGCCGCGATTGCGCCCATAAACCCGGCCAGAAAACCAACTGAAAGGTCGATCTGCTGGATGATAATGACCAGCGTCATCCCAACCGCCAGCACAGCAATATAGCCGGTCTGATTAAGAAGGTTACTGATGTTGCGGGAGGATATGAACAAACCATCCGTAGCAATGGTAAAGATACCGCCGATCACAAAGAGGGCAATGAACATACCATATTCACGAATGTTCTCGCGTAAAACAGTTTTGATATTCTTCAAGAAGGACATGTCTTCTCTCCTTAGTTTGTCGCTAATTGCATGATCTTTTCCTGGGTTGCTTCAGATGTAGGCATTTCACCCGCGATGCGCCCGGATGCGACGACATAAACACGATCGCTCATCCCAAGCACCTCCAGCAGCTCAGAGGAAAGCATGATGATACTCATCCCCTGCTCAACCAGCTTGTTCATGATGGTATAGATCTCGAACTTCGCGCCGACGTCAATTCCGCGTGTGGGTTCATCGAGGATCATAATATCCGGTTTCACAAACAGCCATTTGGCTACAGACACTTTCTGCTGGTTGCCGCCGCTGAGGAAAAGGACTTTCTTTTCGATCGTCGGCGTTTTGATATCAAGCGATTCCTTATAGCCCTGGGCGATGACGATCTCTTTATTCTTGTCAACTATTCCGTTTTGGGAAATTTCAGACAGGTTTGCCAGAACAATATTTTGCTTAACGTCTTGAATGAGGATCAGGCCATTGCCCTTTCGATCTTCTGTGACATAGGCTAAACCTTCTTTGAGCGCTTTTTCGGGATGGTTAAAATGTACCGTTCGGCCCTCGATCTTCATCTCACCGCTGATGCGGTAATGAAGCGGGTTGCCGAATAGGCTCAGGGCCAGCTCAGTTCGGCCAGAACCCATTAAACCAGCAAAGGCAACGATCTCTCCTTTCCTGACATGGAAACTGACATCTTCCAGCACATATCGCCCAAGGTTGGGATCATAAGCTGACCAATCCTTCACCTCCAGCACAGTTTCACCAATCTCTTTCTGAACCCGTTCCGGATAGATATTGGTGATTTCGCGCCCAACCATCTGCTTGATAAGATACTGTTCATTCATATTGCTGTTGGTACGGTCAATGGTGCAGACGGTCTTTCCGTCACGCAGCACAGTAACGGTATCGGCAATTTGAAGCACTTCGGATAATTTATGCGATATGAGAACACAGGTGACGCCCTGCTGCTTCAGCTCTAGGAGGAGATTGAGCAGATTAGCGCTATCGTCTTCGTTTAGGGAAGAGGTGGGCTCGTCTAATAAGAGCAGCTTGACGTCCATACTGAGGGCTTTCGCGATCTCAACCAATTGCTGCTTGCCAACACCGAGATCCTTGACCTTCATGCTGGGGTTAGCATCAAGCTGGACTTTCTTCAACATGCGGGTCGCTTGCTTGATCGTCTCATTCCAATCCACCGTAATACCCTTGCTGATCTCATGCCCGAGAAAGATGTTCTCGTACACAGTCATCTCGGGTATGAGCGCTAACTCCTGATAAATGATCGCAATTCCCGCCTTTTTACTGTCGTCGATCCTGGAGAAGCGCTGTGGGACGCCATCGAAAATGATCTCGCCTTCATAGCTGCCGTATGGATGGACACCGCTGAGCACCTTCATCAACGTGGATTTTCCCGCACCATTCTCTCCCACCAGGCAGTGAATTTCACCTTCTTTGACCGCGAAATTCACATTGTCCAGCGCTTTGACACCGGGAAACTCTTTGGTGATGTGCTTCATTTCCAGGATGGTGTTTTGCATAATTGCTCCTGCGGAAAAATATGATAAATTCTAAAAATAAAATTATACATGAACAGCAGCGAGGTTTCCGCTACTGTCCATGTATTTTTCTTATCTCAAGCGATTACTCAAGGCCGGTAAATTCACTGGCTTCGTAATAGCCGCCGTCGATTAATGTTTCTTTGACATTTTCCGCATCGACTGTCACGACTGCGGATTGGATAGCGGGCACTTCCTTGACGCCATTGTCGTAGGCGCCTGATGCTTCCGGTGTGCCGCCTTCGAGCAGTGAAACAGCCGCTGCGATGGCATCTTTCACCAATGTTCGCACATCTTTCCAGACAGTCATGGATTGCTTGCCGTCGATGATGTACTGAACTGATGCTTTTTCCGCGTCCTGGCCGGTGACATAGAAATTGGTCACGTCAGGGTCAACACCAAAGGCGTCTGCGATAGCGCGAGCGGTGCCGTCGTTCGGGGCGAGAATGAACACTTCGCCTTTATCGGCCGCGGTGGTTGCGGTCAGGTTGGCTTCCGCTAAGCTCTTGGCATCATCGAAATCCCAGTTAGTGGTGACCTGGCCGATGATCTGGCTCTGTTCTTCGCGTGTCAATTCAGCTTTATCCTGCAATGCCACGGCTTCGCTGGAGTTCTTAATGACGAAGGTGCCATCCGCGATCTTTGGTTGCAGAACGCCCCATGCACCTTCAAAGAAGATGAAAGCGTTATTGTCGGACGCTGCGCCAGCATACAGGTAAAGCGGGTTGCCGGTGCCGGTTGCGTTATCCACCAGGTATTGGGCCTGCTGCGCGCCAACGGCGATGCTGTCAAAAGTCACATAGTAATCGACTGCATCGGATTCACGGATCAAGCGGTCATAGGAAATTACATTCACGCCTGCTTCCGCGGCCTGGTCGGCTGCTGCCGCTGCTGCAGTGCCATCGTGCGGGCAGATGATAAGCACTTGCACACCCTTGGAAATGAGTGACTGCACGTTGGTCAATTCAACGGCGGAGTCTCCCTGGCTGAAGAGGATCTCAACATCATATCCGGCCTCGTCGAGTGCAGCTTTGAAGCGTGTCTCGTCCTGGATCCAGCGTGGTTCGTCCTTCGTGGGAAGCACGATGCCGACTGCCAATTTTTCTTCCACTACTACTTCTTCTTCGGCGGGTGCTTCTTCCATTGCTTCCTCTTCCGCTGGTGCTGCTTCCTCAGCGGGTGCTGCGGGCGCGCAGGCGGAAAGGACGATCAATGATAAAACTAACAAACTGCCAATTTTTAACCAAATATTCTTTTTCATTCTTACTCCTTTAATAATTTTCTAAAATTTTTTCCACACACAACCCCAAACAGTCCGATAGATTTTCCTCCTTTCATTAATAATCACATGGTAAATACACAATAATTGCGTTTGTATACTCTACAATAGCAAAATTATCTTGAAAATCCTATCGTGAAAACCCCCATTCCCACATCAGGGTTAACCCTACCCCATTTTTGCGGGCGGCTGTTCGTCAAATGCCAGCTCAGACACGCGCGGATGGGGAATCTCAACCACCAGGTGAAACCCTTTTTCCTGGCTGCGGTCAAGGTGGATACGGCCGCTCAGGTTAGCTACACGTTCACTGATGCCAAGCAGCCCATAATGCCCATCGACAGCAAGATTTGTAAGATCCAGTTCACCATCCACACCCTGGCCGTTATCCTTGATGGAAATGCGCAGCATCCGCGGAGAGGTATGCAGCAGATCGATCTGCACTTCACTTGCTTTCGCGTGTTTCCAGACATTGTTAAGGCCTTCCTGGACGATTCGGAAGACAGGCAGTTCGATCTCTTCCGGCAGCCGCGAGACGCGCGAGTCCATCTCCAGCTTGACCCCCACGCCGGTTCGCAGCGACCATTCCTGCGTGAAGGACTGCAGTGCGGCGCGCAAACCTAGGCTGTCAATCGTGGGCGGGCGCAGATCGCCGCAGATGCGGCGCAGGTCATCCACTAATTCACGAATGCCACCGCGCACTTGCACCAGATATTTTGCGATCTGGGGGGATATTTCCTTTTGCATTCCCATATCCTCCAGCTGGTAATTGATGCCGAGCAGGTCCTGGATGATCTGGTCATGCAGCTCTCGCGCCAGGTATTTACGTTCGGATTCCCTCTCATGGAAAAGGCGTTTTTGCGCTGAGCGCAGCTCGCGGTTGGTCTGGTCAAGGACCTTGAACTGTTCCATGAGTTGCTCCGTCAGCTGGCGATTGAGGGTGCCTTCAGACGCAAGCTCTTTTTCAAGCAGCATGCGATGATAGCTTAATTTTTCAACATTCTCACGGATATAATCAAAGCTGTCAAAATCCCAATTGATCAAATCGTCATCATTTAGTTCCGGCGCGCCCAGCAGGTGCTTGAAGACCGTCTCGCGCGAGATCAGGTCCGTTCGTTCATCCACGACCTTACAGCCCTGGTTTAGGATGATCAAGCGGTCAGTGACCGAAAAAAGATGATCGAGGTCGTTGCTGCTGAATATAACGGCCACGTCCTTTTCTCGCCAGCGTTGGATCAGTTCCAGTAATTTTCGCTGAAACGGGTACCGCAGCGAGAGCGTGGTGACATCGATGATAACCAGGTCAACCGGGTAGGTCATCACACGCGCGATGGCGATCATTTGGCGCTGCTCTCCAGAGAGGTTGGCTACTTTTTCCCGCAGAGAATTGAATTCCACACCGAGATGGTCAAGGATCTTATGGGCCTCACGGTCCATCTCCTCGCGGTCAATACGGCTGAAGAGTCCGAAAAATTTTGAACGCTTGATCTCGTTGCCAAGAAAAATATTCGCGGTGATATCGAATCCCTCTTCCAGCGTTGGCCGCTGGTGAATGACACCAATGCCAAGTTTGTTGGCATCAAACGGCCAGGAAAGCGCGTCGCCTTTAAATTGGATCAAGCCCTTATCCGGTGCGTATAACCCGGCCAAAAGCATGACCAGCACTGATTTTCCCGATCCGGTACTGCCGGATAGGCCGACCACCTCGCCCGGATGGATGTTGAAATGCAAACCGCGCACCACCTTTAATTCGCCGAATGATTTCCACAAATTGCTGACACGCAGCAAAGGTGATGGTTTGGCTTTTTTTGTTGCTGCTGTATGATCCCGCATGCAGTTGCCAATCTATCTAATGTGAGGCTTTGTGTGTAAGGCGATTATACCTGATGCGTGGTTGGTAAAAAAGCCCTCGGGTGCTTTCGCCAGACCTTGCCAACAGGCTGTGATATAAATGCGATATGGGCAATAAAAAGATCCTTATCGCTGATGACCACGCCATCGTTCGCGCTGGCTTCCGGCGTGTGATCGACCAGATGGAAGGCATTACTATTTGTGGTGAGATCGGTGACGGGGAAGCCCTGCGCGCATACCTCGAGACAAAAACTGCTGACCTCCTGCTTGTAGATCTAACGATGCCCCAATTCGAACCGGTGGGTGCGATCCAGCAAATCCGCGCGGCGGTGCCGGATATGAAGATTCTGGTGGTCAGCGCTTACGATGACCAGCTGTACGTGAAGCGTTTGTTCGAGATCGGAGTGCATGGCTATCATTTAAAGGATGAACCGCTGCGCACGCTGGAAACCGCCATTCGCCGTGTACTGGATGGGGAGCAGTGGATCGCGGAGCCGCTCTTCAAAAAATTGATCACTGACAATCAGGCGCAAAGCGAATTGCCGCAACTGACCGAACGCCAGAAGGCGATCCTGCGCTGTCTGCACCGCGGCTGCGAGAATAAACACATCGCTGCGGAATTGGGGGTGAGCATTAAAACAGTTGAAAGCCACCTGACAAAGATCTACCGTACTCTCGGGGTGCAGAGCCGGCTGGAAACCGTCAACTTTATCAACCGCTTCCCGCATCTGCTGGGAATCGCCGGCAGCAGGAGCGCGCAGCGGGAAGAACCGCTAAAAATGAACCTGGATGGACAACTGGGCATCCTGGTTCTGGATGACAGCACACGCTTCAGGAAACAGCTCCTGCACATGATCGGCAAGGCAAACGGGGACGCGAAAATATATGAGGCGGAAACCATCGCTGAGGCAATGGATCTGGTGCGCCTGATGCCGATCCGCCTGGCATTTTTGGATGTGATCCTCAAGGATGAGGACGGCATTAATGCCGCCAAGCGCATGCACAAAGCCAGCCCGGACACGCGCATCATCCTCATCAGCGCCTACCCTGACCGTGAGTTCCACCGCCAGGGTCTGGCGGCGGGGGCGGCAGCTTTTCTGGATAAGAAAAATTTGGATCTTGCGACCATTCAAGCAGTCATTGCGGATGTGGCAGAATGATTGGGAACACGGCCAGCTAATAAGGCCGCTTTTTTTCGTACGAGGACACTGATATCTTAAGCGGCATAACGCTTTTCAACCTCCCAATACACCACCAATACACAAAATCCCACAACCAACCACCCCAAATACCCCTGCGCTTTAATGTCAACATGTAATAATTGCTAATTTTCCATCTTCATATTCCACCGGCTGTAAATTTGTTATACTAAAGCAGCTATGCGAATATTTACTATTTTATGAAGGAAAATACGGGTGTTTTAGTAAAGGTAATGGGCGTCGTGGTGGACGCGGCCTTCCCTGAAGGCAACCTGCCGGGCATCAATAATGCCCTGGTGATCACCGTCAGCGAGGACCGGACGGAAGTGTTTGAGGTACGTGAGCATATCAATGCCTCCACCGTGCGTGCGATCGCGATGGGCACCACCAGCGGCCTGCAGCGCGGCATGCGCGTGTCCGATACCGGCGCGCCCATCCAGGTGCCTGTCGGCCCCGCAACGCTGGGCCGCATGTTTAACGTGCTTGGGCAGCCGATCGACGAAAAACCATTCCAGAATGAGATCGGTAAACGCCCGATCCATATCAGCTCGCCCGCCTTAACTGACCAAAAAAGCGCTAATCAGCCCTTTATCACTGGCATCAAGGTCATTGACCTGCTGATGCCATTCCCCACCGGCGGGAAGATCGGTTTGATCGGTGGGGCCGGCGTGGGCACCGGCCGACTCGGGGCCGGTGAAGACCGCCGGGCAATGCTCCGGGTCCCAGGCGCGCTCCAGGCCCTTGCTCTCCATGATCCCGACCATCACCGCGGCGATCTCCTTTTCCGTCATCCCGGTCGCGATGCGGTCGTTCATCTGCGAGAAGAGATCGACGGTCTCGGCGCAGGCCCGCTCGATGCGCTCCAGCTCGGGCGGCATCTTGCGCGAGCGCAGGCGCGAGACGATTTCTTCCGAAGAGACCAGGCGCTCGGCATAGGGAGTGCCTTCCAGGATCTCGCCGAGCAGCAGGAACTGGCCGTGGGTCAGCCCGTCGGCCATCTCGTCGTTCTTGGAGAAGTTGATCGCTATCCTGGACGGGTCTAACGAGGCGAGGCGCTCGCGCAGCGGCCGGCTGACTCCCTCCAGGTAGGGCACGACCTCGTAGTGGCCCAGCGCCCGGAAGGCCGGCTCCTCGAGCGAGCCGACGATCGCGACCCGCTCGCCGCCGCGCCCCACGAGGAACGCCGAGGGCCAGGTCACGTTGCCGCCCACCACCAGGTCGATGCACGGATCGTGGACCTTCGACGACTCGCGGGCGAAAATCATCCAAAGGTCGATATCCAGCTCGTCGAGGATACCGACCGCCTGCTCGAGCTTTGCACGGATCATTGTCACGCCTCCCGGTCTTCAGACTACCTACACTATGAGGCACGCAAGCGCGTGTAAAGCCGAAGATGAAA